>NZ_BJXJ01000060.1 GCF_007990935.1 Vibrio sagamiensis NBRC 104589 | reverse complement strand
TTTTTTCGATTTATTCTTGAGAATCTAATATCTCTCTAATCTTCTTGTATGGTTTTTTATTAAAATTATAGATAATTTTATGCCCACCAAACTCTTTCTCTATGCCAGCAATCAACTTCCGCCACTCAAGAAAATAAGTCACCATCGAATAAGTCAACATCCCGAACGTGAACAGCACTGGCATACCAATACTGAAAAACACTACGGAATGAACCCCTATTTCAGCACTTATAATGTCTGAATGTTTAAGTACTTCCGCCATCCCCATAGCGATACCAGCACCGCCAGTACCAATAAAGAAGCTTGCAATAAACAGAGCGTTTCTCACTTTCTTTAATGGTTTTCTGAGGAAAGGCATTCTGTTGAGACTAAGCAAACCAAAGATATCTGACCCTCTAACTTCTATTTCATCCCCTCTGACGATAATATATTTTTTATTATGGAAATTGTTTTTATTACTAAAAAAAGCACCAGAGAGAACACCAAGAACATTCATAATAATTAGAGAAGAGAACATGTAAAAGTTAATGTCAAAGATGCCATTAGACCTGATAATTACAGGTTCTATTATTGCTACTGAAATGTTAAAAATAATACCTAGCAGTAAAACCAAACCGAATTCAAGCTTTCTTTTAATTAAATCAACCCCAAACTTAGTAAATACGCACACTGGTATAGCACTTGTAATTAAAAGCATAGCCCAACAATAAATCTTGGGGATGTAATATTCAGAACCAATGGTATGCGCTATCTGAAATGGTAGAAAACAAAGAAACAACAATACTATAGCAAATCTTTTAGTCTTTATACCTAAATTATTATCTGAATAAACTTCCATAAAAATTGTAACCTGTCATGTAATTATATTTTTTATAAGCTATAACTTTAGTAATCGTTATTATCCCTATTATATTAAACAGGTACGTTTTCTATCAAAAGTAACCTCAAGCCCAAGAAAATAACTCTAAATCTTTGTTGTATTGGAATATACTAGCATAAAGCTTTGAAAGTTTATCCCTTTCAGTTTGATTTACAAAGTAAAAAACCACCACATTGGGCTTATTCAAAAAGCCCAATGTGGTGTTTTTTTAATGCCACATACCTTGCCCATTAAAATAAGATGGGTCCCTAGGAAGGCTTCTTAAAGTGCTCTCATTTCTTAAGTATCGATTCTTAAAGTTACGTCTTTTGGCTCCCCAGGCCGGTAATCTTTCAAGTATACTCACAATAGATTGAATTTCTTCTGACTCAAAAGTGCAGCCTCTTTCTAGAGCACTCTCTAAAAGAGGGTAGAGGTCTCTGTATATCTCTGATGCACTTTCCTTTTCCTCAAGTCTTTTTGACATTTGAATTATTAGTGTACTAAGAGGACTAAATTTACTAAGTTCTTTTATTGTTCCCATGAGTAATAACCTTGGCTATGAATAGATTAAGTAGAAGCTGTAATGCGGTCATTGTTAAATAATTCTTTGGAATCCCTTGCTCACTATATATATATAACGGAGTTAATTTTTCTAACAAAAACACAAGAATAAAAGAAATGGCAAGATATTTTCTAAAAGAATAACTTAACAGTTCAGAACCTTTGAATGTTAAGAATAACGCTATAGCTATCGGGTAATTAAAGAAAGAAGATAAAAAACCAATAACTTTCTCTAATGGGCTAGCTACAATTCCATTCGCATATAAAAGTGCGGAGCCAAATATTAAAAATAATAAAACAAGTAGTGCACTTGTTTGATTGTACTTCCTTTGCATAACTACCTCTAAAAAAACAAATAATAACATTAAATCAATGATAACAATAGTTTTTTATTGAAAAAATAAGATCTAATTAAAACGTGTATTAGTGATTTTACCTATATTTATCTTTAATTAACCACTAATCATAGCCATAATATTAAAAACTCTAGGCTTGTTGCAATAATTGAAGGTGTATCTGATGTATTTATCTGAGTACCTCCTTTCATACTTAAATTGATAGAATACTGAAACCTTAGTCTCGATTCATTACAACGTAACTAAAAATCAACCTGGTTTGAGGCTGTGGGCTAGAGTTATTAAACAAGCCGTTAATTTCTATATCCTAAATCATATTAAGGCGTCTTATCCTCAAATGGTTTGTCCGACACTTCCCCTTTACCATCATATAGAACGGTAACTAAAGCGACGCTTTTGGGGTGTCTATTAGGGGAAGGGACTATCCATTCATTAGGGTCTGCACCTTCGTTAACAGTACAATCATCATTTGCAGATTTCACACACAAGATAGAATACAGAAGCATAACTCTGTCACCATTAACAAGAAGCTTCATGACAGGGTTTGCATGATGGTTCTTGTAGTAATGGTTCATTGTTTCTATTTTTTTCTTGGCAAGTTCACTGTCAATCACATCATTAATTCGAAACCATTTTGTATCATAATTCTCATCAAATTTACCCCATTCTGGCTTCCAACGTTTTTGCCATTTTTCACGCGATGACCCGCCACCAACCCCATTTTCCCATTGTCCCTTAATGGCACTAGGAATACCGATACCAATGCTAGCGCTAGCACAACAGCCTTGGACACTACCATAAGCAAAGTTTGCGCCTCCACCATGAATATCACTGACCAACATATCACGAATAAAATGAGGACCGCCTATAGATCCTGCATTGCCAATACTTGCAACTGAAACAGGCTTACTCTCAAAGCAGCTACTAAGAAAAAAGCACATGCTTACAGCGATTAAAAATCTATACTTCATTATCAAATACCACTCTCTTGAGTTGATTTCCCTCTCTTGCCAAAGGCTCTGATTCCGTCTCTATAAATGAAGTTTGAGGTGCAAGAATTACATCATCTTGAACTGGGGGCATATCCAGCACTGGTTAATTTTCTGGGCTTAGGAAAATCTATCGGCATATAATATACGTTCAATTAAAAAGTATATTTTATCAACATTGTATAGGTTACACAGTAAGCAAGTGGACCGTTTTACTATTCCATATAACTAATTTATTAGACACTTTAACTATAAAAAAGCTACAAAGATATTTACACAATATATCACTTTCTTAAATCTCTTAATGACTTTGTTCATAGAAGGCATCAATTAAAAACCATTTTTCGCTGAAGAAACTTCTGTCTATTTATATTTGCTGTATTTGTGCAAGACTTGGCTAACTTCGACCGTAGCTTTCGAAGATACAATAATGGATCAAAAGTGAGGGAGCGCAGAACTAAAGATAAGTAAGAGGCCTTAAACATCAGCCCCCCCTAATCGGGGGAGCATCCGTTAAATAAGCAAGCGAAAGTGCTAATGTAGAAGTAAAAATTGCACTGGACACGAGTGCTTGAAGTGCCTTTTCTGGATATGGGCCGCGCCATGTTTCCATTAGGTTGTTCGCTTCAATCAATAAACCAACGCGTGGTTTAAATGCCACGCGTTGCGAATCACTCTTAAATTACTTGTTAGTTTTATTCGAACGTCGGTACTGTTGGCAAACCACACCAAGATGCGACTTTGTTATATTTCTTGACTAAGTCCAGCGCAACTTCGTAGCCTTGCTGAGTTGCGTCAACAGCTTTGCGTATTGAGCTACTTTTATCTAGCAAGCTATCCACAAAACGGGAGAATTTCGCCATCGCCGAGGACTTTCTTACGACGTCTGTATTTTGCTCTGCTTCGATTCTTTCTAACGCTGAAGTTAAATCAGAGATTGGCAATGCAACATCATCATCCTTTGAGAGAAGTTCCTGTAGCTCACTCAAACAGCCTAAGCTTTCTGATACGTCTGAGTTAACCATAATAGCGATGTGATTTTGAATGCAGGGGTTAACTTGAACATTAATGGGAACTGATTCACGTTGAAGCCCTATGCCAACAATTGATAGAAGGGAGTCAACACGAGCTTCACTTGTTTGTAATTTCTGGTTTTGCAGTAGCATTATATCTTGCTGAGATTCGATACGTGCTTTAGCCACTCGTAGTTCACTACGCATATCCAAAACTAGTTTATCGTTATTTGTGAATTTAGATGCTGACTCCTTACCTGTCATTATTTGCTCATACTCGTGTAGTGCTTTCTCAATTACTTCTGAATTCCCATCCTCAGACTCAACAATCATTCTGACATTCATTCCACGCTGTTCAATCTTCACGGTGGCATCCTGATCAGGATAGTTTTGACTAAGATATGAAGAGAAAAAGTTAAGAATACCAACGCCAGCCTGATGATATTCAGGTGGAAATTCTATACTTTTATTTACAACTACATTTTTAGGCTCGTGGTTAGAAGCATACTCAGATTCAATTTCATATACTGTCACTTCGAAAAGTTGTGGATGTTTTGAGTAACCAATGATTACAAATGGAATACCTAAACTAAGTGGAGACAGCATCTCAAGTTGTTCTAAATAGTGTTCAAACGATGTTCTTCGGTTAATAGTTCGATTCCTATCGTTTTCTGGGACAGAGTCTCCCACGGGCACAACAAGTATTGCCACTTCACATAAGTCATGACGTACAGCCATGTTCGCATAATTGTAAAGCCACCGATTAAGGAATTCTGGATTATTCAAACCAATCTGTGCAGCTAAGCCATTTCTAGTCGGTCCAGCAAATCTTACCGAAACCTTTCTTCCAGTGTTATTAAAAACACTTTTCTCGGATAAGTCCCAACCTTGATCGAAAAGTGCTTTTTCCCAGGCTTCTCTATAGGAAAAAGCTTCTTCCGCCAAAGTTACGTTTCCATTGACATAATTTTCTATTGCCAATCGAAGAGATTCCAATTCAGCTGTTTTGTGGTCGCGGATTTTTTCCCACGCCCCCATAAAACTAATAACACTACTTATCAAGTTATATACTCCTAACCATATTTATGAAACTAATGCATATTAGTCGGCTTTACACCTGCATTTATCAGCATATTGTGCAGTTATAACTCTAAAATCTCAATAGATATACTTCATAATTTCAACAATATAAACATATTGCATACAATCTGAAATGAACATTCAATTCTAACTTAGTTTGCAGTTAGGAGCGGGTGGTACCTGTTTGTACAGATTGTCAGGAGCGTTCTGCAATTTCGGGAAACATCAGCCCCCTAGACGGGGGGATCGGTTAATTAACAAGCGAAGCTGAATACTCAATGAAGGAGTGCATATAAAACTATGTTCTCTCTATGTTCGCCATAGGCTAAAAACTTAATTTCGAGTCATATCTCAGCTTCTAACGCCTCGGCGACAGTCTTTTCATGCTCATACCTTCCCTGCACCGCAAGAGCCGCTGCGCTGCGTTTATCCACCAAGTATTTTACCAATTTGCCCAGAATGGATTCATACTTCTTAAAACGTAAAAAGGTCACGGGCAAGGTTTGGCTGAAGTAAGCAAAGCGAGTTTCTCCGGTCCAACCTATACGGCCATCATCGCAGCATGGGCAAGTTCTTCTAGCTCGGTTCTTGGCAATATATTTACAACTACCATTACATTCTGGGCACACTTGACCAAACTGCTGCGTTGCTTCTGCAATTGCACTGGACACGAGTGCTTGAAGTGCCTTTTCTGGGTATGGTCCGCGCCATGTTTCCATTAAGGTGTTCGCTTCAATCAAAGTGGCTTGGTATAACTTTTTGAGTGCGGGCTTGTCTTGCAAGCATTCAACAAACAGCACTAAAAAACCGACAGGCGATTCTTTCCACGCTAGGCCGACGATCGCCAGCTGCTCTTCTTGTGAAATGAGCCCTTTCCCACCAAGTGATGGTTCGTAGTTAATCCCCTTTACGTTGAATTTTGCCAGTAGTTTTTCAAATTGCATTATGCCCTTGCTCCCATTGCTGCGACCCTTGCAAACACCGAGTTCTTATCAAAACGGTTTGGATCTGGTCTTGTTATCTCGTTGATTGGCTTTACATTCGTTTTATCGGCTAAACGTGGATTGTTCCTTGCTGGTAATGATCCTGCTTTGGCTTTTTTAGCGTACTTCTTCAAAACTTTCCGGTGCTTGGCTCTGGCCTCTCGTTCACTAAGCTTTCCACGGCACATAAAACCGACCTCTTGCAACGCCCAATATTCAATATCCCCTTTCGGCTCCCCACGTAGCATTCGGGTGAACGCTTCATCGGTATCAATCAACTCTTCCCGCCCCATCTCTATGAACTCGGGTAAGCTTGGCGGCCATGCATCCCCTTCAAGTAAGGCTGTGCTCACGGCTCTGCGAACCTCAGCCACTGACATTGTAGAAGTCGCTTGTGTCCAGGTCGATGGTAGTGCCTTGTAAATCCACTTCGCTCCGTAACCCTCCACAAACTTCACTTGGATCCAATCCTCCATACTCAGGTGTAAGGTTTGGGTACCCACTTGGTGCGGCAGTGTGTCCGTAGCGTGCGAGCAGCTCTGCGTTGTGCTGCTCCATTCGGTTTGCTTGTGAGCCTGTGGTTGCATGGCTTGTTTGAGCAATACTGGATTGATTGATTTCATGATCGTCGTTCCATCGTTCTTGATTCAAGTAAGTCGTTAGGTGAAGCCTGTCGAAACCAAACTGGCGGTTTGTCACTCTGGATTCGATGTCCTGACAAAGCATTTCGGTGAATACCTCGGGACGCTCACTTTGCGCTTTCACGATGCTTTTGAATTTTGCTAGCGAGTTCTTCTTGGATTTTTTGGTTGGGAACATGGCCCAAAGCCGGCTAAAACAAGATTCAATTTCACCCGAATCTTTTTGTTTATTTTTTATAGGTTCTAATTGACTGGTTCTATGACTGATTCCGGGTGACATAGGATCACTAGGTAGGTGATCCTCTGACACTACCCCCCGTGATCCTGTGTCACTAGGGGGTGACAAAATGTCACCCTTTAAATTCAACTTATAGATGTTGGTTGAATTACCCTTTTCGCCCTTTCTGGTACGAATGGATACAAACCCCATTTCCTCCAGTGTTTTGATGTGGCGCATCACGGTTCGTCGGTCTACCTCACACATATCTGCGATGTATTCGTAAGATGGCCAACACATGCCATTATCGTTGGCGTTGTCGGCTAATTTGAGTAATACGAGCTTACGTGTCGCATTGCCGACTTTTAGCTGCATAGCTTGGGCAGTGAGGATCATACTCATCTGTTTTTCCTCTCGGTACTGAATGCGACGGCCTCGAGCTCGGCAATGGCATGCACCCTCGCCTTCATACTTTGTAGGATTTGTTTCGCTTGATTGCGTGATACCACATAACGACAACTGCCGTTGTTTGCGACCCACAACATTTGGCCATGATAGTTTTGATAAGAAAGACTCATTGCACAAAGTTCTCTTATTTTGCTGATTAGCGTGGTTAGTAATTGCATTCAGGTGGTCAGCCTTTCTGCGCCATTAGTGTTTCTAGGTATTTGAGTAATGGTTCGTGTGAACCGGCACTCTCTTGTAACTCTCGGTAAGCATCACGCAGTTGGTCAGGCGTAGCGTGCTCACTGAGCAAAAGTATTGAGCGAAGTGCTTCTGAAGATTCTTTACTGAAATCCGCAAGCAGTTGATCACGGTTGGCCATAGTTTGGTTCGAGCCAATCGCAGCGACTGAATACCCAAGCGGGTTAAGAAATTGGTTAAGCGCTGCAGTTGCCCGCACTTTAGGCATGGCTGCGATAATGGCGGGCAACAAATCCATGATGTTGGCTTTGGCTTCTGTACTTGTTCTGCTCACATAGCGAAACAGATTCTGAGTATTGTTTGGATTGTTGAACGCCGACGGCACTTTGAGCAGATGTTCCCTTTGGCAATCTTCCTCTTCGTAGATCCTCATCTTGTGATATAGGCGTGAGATGTATTCTGCGATCTGTTCTTTTGTGGCATCACTGCGCCAAGCGACGACCGCGTTATGCATAACGCTTTTTAAGCTCGGTTGCATTTTTATTCCTTACTGTTTTTTTATCCAGAATGTTGGTGATCAGGTCTCTTAATGAATTTCACTTAGTATTTTCATGGTCAGTTAATAACTCACTTACTGATACTTCTCCTCCTGTTGCCTCTGATATTGCTCGTATATATCTTGCAGGCGCTTGGTGCTTTCGATTAATCCAGTTCCAAACGTGGGATTGGCTTACACCTAAAAGCTTTGCTAATGATGTTTGACCTCCTAAAATTTCAGTAGAACGTTCAATGGCTGACATGTTTACCTCACAACCCATAACAACTTAAGTTGTATTATTAAATTACAACCTAAGCTGTTTGTCAATCAACACGTTTTGTTGTGATAATTAGATATCACCGAAAGGTTTTTTAGTTATAGGAATTGCGGATGAGTTTTGCTGACCGAGTTAAGCAACGTAGAAAAGAACTAAATCTCTCTCAGGCTGAATTAGCTGAAAGAGTTGGAGTTGCTCAACAGTCTATTCATAAAATTGAAGACGGTAGAACACTTAAACCTCGTAATATCTTACAGCTTGCGAACGCTCTTCAATGCAGCGCACTTTGGCTTCAAGGCATAGACCCCGAAGGTAATAACGCTGATATTCACAGCGAAAAGCATGGTATTTCTTCTAATGCAGTGATCATAAATAAAAGCGAAATTCGCTCTTTACCTATATTGAGCCAGGTACAAGCTGGTGACTGGGCCAACGTATTACTTGATACAGAACAGGACTTTGAACAACAAATAACTTCAGTCAAAGTCTCAGGTGAAGCATTTGCCATGCGTGTCACTGGTAACTCTATGACTAACCCTTTTGGTTCTCCATCTATCCCTGCAGGTTCTATTGTCGTAGTCGAACCATGCAACTGTCCAGACAATGGTAAGATTGTTGTCGCGACTCTAAACGATGCACCAGAAGCGACGATCAAGAAGTTAGAGATCGATGGCCCTCAGAAATTTTTAGTTCCATTAAACCCAAAGTACGACCCTATTCCAATCAATGGTAACTGCCGAATAGTTGGTTACGTTAAGCAGGTTGTAATGGAACTTTAAACATACAGAAATGAAACTGACCCGCCGAGTGCGGGTTTTTTTACACCATAAAATACAACTTTAGGTGTTGACAGGACAAAAACTTTAGTTGTAGGATCAAATACAACCTAAGTTGTTAGAGAGAATAACATGAAATTTGTACCAATAGATTCAATCAGCAAAACTCTGGAAGGTTCTAAAGCCATTCAATTGCATAGAATGAGATTTCAACACTTATTAGCCAATATTCCAAAAAGTGACCCACTTCATGACGAGCTAAATCAGCTCATCAATCTAAGCGATAAGTTTAAAAACTTGGAAGTAAGTGTAGGAATAGCAGACGCTCAAACCATTCACCAGTTCAACGCTCTTTCTGACCAATTGAGTAGTAAGTTGAATGAAATGAGATTTTGAAAGGCTCAGAAAAGAGAAAACCCCTATCGGTGACCAAACCAATAAGGGCTTACTTTGTGCAATGAAACTTAAGTAATAACCAAGCTTCGCAATCAGTATATATCTGGCTGACCACCAATTTCAAGTACTTAGACTGATTGCCAGGTTTCACCCAGAAACTAAAGGAACTTTGTGTAATGAAAATTTCCCTAAATCGGAACTCTCAGGAAGAATTTATCCACAAGAACATTCATCGAATATTACTTGGTGAAGGCTACAAACGGCACGAAGCAAATCGTGCATGTGACTTCGCGATTGAAACCTACCGAACCACCGCCTCTTTCGGTGGCCGCAACGGTAAATGTTTCGACTTTTGTTTGACCAAAGCACGTCAGTTACTTGCTCCTATGAAAAAGACCGTTGCGTCTCACAAGCGTAAGGTGAAGAAATGAGTGATATACGCAAACGCAAACAAGCAGCAATTAGAGCTAAACGGCTAAGGGACAAGCGTAAGGCCAATGGCAATAACGAAATTCGAGTTACGTTGTCACCTGATGAAACAACAAAGCTTGATGATATTTGCCAGTTTTTTGCTTACCCAAGCGAGCCTTACACCCAAATTGAATCTTTGCAGTCACTTATTCACCGTGTTCATGCCGAAATACCAGAGATTGAGCGTGATTTAGGTTGCTGCGGCAAGTGTGGTGAGCAGCTACCACAAGGATGCACCAAGTTACTTGAAGGTGGTTTGTTCTATGGTGATGCCATGTGTTGGCACACCACAAACCGAGTGCGAATAATACCAATAGCAAAAGGAGTTCAATCATGACAGGTGCAGTGGTTTATATATTTGTTTGTTTGATTTTCTATGGTTGTTACAGCAAGGAGCATAACAATGAGTGAGGCACAAATTGTCGCATCCGAAGCGCTTGATTACATAGAGCAGTTGTTAACTGAAATGTTTGAAGGTAAGCATCCAGATAATGAAGTCCTATTGGGTACATTGTTATCAGGAAATGACCGAATTCAAGTACAGCTCAAAGTCACTCGTCAACCTGAAAACTTTTTGGATGAGTGCTAGTTCTTCATCTGAATAAAGTGGATTACATTCAATCACCTTCTTAAATAGAGGTTCAAGTATGATTCGCACCCAAAACCCTAAACTCGCAAAAATATCTATCGTGACTCTAAAACAAGCATCTGAGCTTATCGGTCTTAGTACAAAAACGCTGCGTGAGAAAGCTAATGAGGGGATCTACCCTTCAACTGTAATGTGCAAGATCAACGGCACATGGATGGTAGACACTGAGGAATGGAACCGATGGCACCGAGCCAAAATGTAAAACTTCCTGCTGGTGTAGAAATTCATGGTAAGTCTTTACGACTCGACTTTGTTTACAAAGGTAAAAGACGTCGTGAAACTCTTGGCCTTGCTCCCACCAAGCAGAATATTAAGTTTGCCACGCAAAAACGTGAAACCATCATGTATGAAATAAAGATCGGTATTTTTCGTTATTCGGCTCACTTCCCTAACTCACCTCATGCGACGGATCTACTTCAAGCCAGAACATTTGGTGAAATGGTTGATAAATATCTACAACTGAAGCAGGCTGACTTACGATCATCAACATACAAGAAATACGTCTCTTTATTCAAGATTACTAAGAACGCTTATGGAGCTGACCGAAGCTGTAATACACTCTGTCCTCAGTCCGTCTCCGAGCTTAGATCTCTCCTCATGAATGGTCGTGGCGCTAGAACATTGAACACATATTTCCGTGCCATCAATACGTTCTTTACTTGGCTGCATAAAATGGATGTTGTAGATCGAAACTTTTCAGAGTTTATGTCAAGTGTTAAAACCCCCGAACGTAACATTAATCCATTCACGTTGAATGAGATAAACAAAGCCCTTGATGCCTGTATGCAAAAGCAACACAAAAACATGATTACCATACTCGTTTACACGGGCCTGAGAACAGGTGAGATTTGTGGGTTAGCCTGGGAAGATGTAGATTTTGAGAACAAGATACTCACAATTCGCAGAGCAACATTTGAATCTCGTGGGTTGAAAACACCAAAAACTGATCGTGAACGAACTGTTGATTTGATGCCTCCTGCACTGCAGGCTTTGCAAGAGCAGAAGAAATTGACCTCATTCTATCCACAAAAAGATCATGAAGTTGAGTTAGCCGACAAGACTATTCGCTTAGATAATATCCGCTTTGTATTTAACCCAAAAGCGACTGAAAATATTAATGCTAAAACACCTTACGATTACTTTAGTAAGACGGCACCGAATAAGATGTGGAGAAATATTTGCATTCGTGCAGGTATCCCTTATCGAAATGTTTATCAGCTTCGTCATACTTACGCTTCGTGGATGCTGAGCTACGCTAACGTGAACATTGCTTATCTAGCGCAGCAAATGGGACACAGTAATTTTTTGATGATCGCAAATGTTTATGGTAAGTGGATGAAGAATAAAAATGCATCTGAAAGCGAAAAGGCATGGGAGGCGTTGAAGAAAATACAAAGTTAGCCGTGAATGAATGTAGTACAGTAATTATTACATGACCGCTAATGTTTTCGACAAATGGATAAAGGAAAAAATACTTCTTAAATTAAAGAGGTCTGGAAGGTGTCAAAGGAGTTAATTCTAGTAAGTTTTTGCCCCACCTAGGCCCCTTAATTTTATAAAATAATATAAAGTATTGATAATATTCATTAAATTACCATTATATCTAATCCGCTCGACATGATGTACATGGAAGAAGAGCAAATGAATTGGGCGATGAAAGGCATGTCCGACGATGATAAAACG
>NZ_BJXJ01000059.1 GCF_007990935.1 Vibrio sagamiensis NBRC 104589 | reverse complement strand
AGGCCATAAGCAGCACCAAACCACAATCTTACTTTTGGCCAGCAAGCCGATAAAGCAATATAGACAAATGCAAAAATAAAGCTGAACAACCAGTGATAAAGAACCACCGCTCCTGGAACGGTCACTGTTTGGTAGACATAATCTAAAGAATTGGCATCAATTCCAAACCATTGCCCCCACTCGTTTATATTTACTGCAGGTGGAGAAGCTTCGCCTGGTATACGTGGAGGCATGGGAGATTCAGCTCCAGATTTGACCATTGAGCTTATCGCGCCACCTAACAATGTACCTAGAAGCACTATTTTTGTATTAACTTTATCCAACATAAGCAACCTTGAGAAATAAATATGAATAGCCAGAATTTATATTTATGCATAAATAATAAAATATCCTTTTCGGAATCTAAGTTTTGAAGGGGTTGTTACAAAAAAAAGTGAAGATGTGTCGTTTATGTAATAGATATAGCTAGAGGTGTGACAGAGCAATCCTTCAGATACAATTATTCTGTGAGCGCATAAAAGCCAGCAACATCTACTTGATGAGCTTGATATTAAGTTTTATAGGGAAAACGCACGCCCCCTGAATTGTGTAGAGTATTTTCTCTAAGAGGCTTGGGGGCAAAAATTACCCAGTTCAATTTGAACTGGGTAAAATGTACCACTATAGGTAGTCGTCTCTTGAAAATCATTTACTATCAGCTTTGACCTTGTCAGATACGTAAGCGATTATGTCTTCGTAGATATCTGGAGATAACCTGCTTAACTCAATTTTAAGCTGGCGCTGATCACTACTTCGTGAGACTTTGGCATAAGTGTTTTTATTACTAAATTCTGCTAGAGCCTGTGTAGTCCAAGTTGCTTTCTCTACCTTACCTTGTGCTTTACTTTCCATATTGGCCAGCACGCGTTTTTGAGCATCTTCGACACTACTACCCTGCCCTACTTCTACCTTATCTAAGCTTTTAATGAAGCTTTCTAGTTTGAGGCCCCTCTTCACCAATTGTTTTTCTACTTTTGCTAACTTAGCGTAGTAATTGTTAGGAATGCCTTCGCAGTCCGGAAAAACATCGATAAGAATCTGATTGATTCCTGCAGCTGCAAAACGTTTGCGGCAGGTCTCTCTGCCGAGGTTCAAGAATTCAGCAAGCTCATCGAGTTTTTTGAAACCATTTTGCTCCATCAGCAAAGCATAATCAGAGCCAAGCTCGCGATAGGATAACTTTTTGACTGATTGTGTGGTTTTGATATAAGCAATGAGATCGCTGTTATCTACGTTAGCTTCAATCACCCAAAGAGGGAGATCTTTTTGAGCTTGAAGACAACAAAACCGACGACGTGAACTATCAAGTAACTGATATTTGCCCTGCTTATCTTTGATTGCAACGCCTTCAGTATGCACTCCTTCACTTTCGATGGTTGGTAAGATATCCCGAACGGCTTCTAAGCTAAGTGAAGCTTGTCGACGTGGATTTAATACATGGATGGCCGTTTTAGTTGCAATCTCACTTGCTTTAACAAGGACTCTTGTCGCAGCCACTTGTTTTCCACTTGCAAAAGTGAATGTCTTCTTCACTGCATCACTATCGTTACGCTTGTTGAGTTGATTGCCTTGTTGAAAACTCGTGCGCTTATCTTGTGGTCTTAACATGGGCTTATCTCTTCGTTGCAAGTTGTTTGATTTCAGTGATGAACTGATGATATACGGCATTAACAGAAGTCATGGCTAAATCGAATTGCTTTCCGCTGCAGACTTGCTCTGATTTTTTAATATCTAAAACGGTGCGGTTACTTTCTGCAGCAGCTACGAACGCTTCAGAATGACGGATGGCCGTAGAAAGTAAGTGCCCTTGAGCTGCTCGTAAAAGCTTGTCGAACACTTTTACTTCATGTGCACTTTTGTCATCAAAGTTGACTGGTAATAGTTTGGCCCATTTCAAGTTCTCCCCTTTTGAGGGTAATTCCCTAAAAGTATTTGGCATGGTTGCCATGTAGTTGCTGGTAGAAGCAAAATCAAATTCTCGTGGTGTGACAGGGATAAGCACTGCATCTGCCGCTTCATTTACAGCCCAAAGAATTGGTGAGTTTTGAGGAGGAGTATCAATAAAAATTAGATCGTACTCTTCTTTAAGAATGGGCAGTATTTTTTCTCTTAATACACTCACCATCTTAAGCTGCCCTTCTTCAGTTTGTGCCCAATACTGGTCAACAAATCGCTCGTCAGATGGGAAAGCTGGGATAACATCTAAATTAGGTAGGTGTGTTTTAAAAGGTATGGCCTTAACCAAATCAGCGTATTCATAATCATTTAAATATTGGCTGAAATCCCCTTCTGGCTCAAAGCTAGCGAGAGCGATATCAACCGCTGTCATGTAGACAGAGTCATCTCCAGCCTGATGGATTAGATTTTGCCCAGTAGAGCCTTGAGGATCTAAATCAATGACTAAGCATCGAGCATTCAAATTTAGATCTAATGCCGCTGCTGTTGCTAGGGTTACAGTCGTGGTCGATTTTCCGGTACCACCTTTGTGGTTTTCAATCACAATGGTTGTGGGCTCAAATCGTTCTGAATAACTTGGGTATCCCATATGCGTCATCATATTTAGCACATCAAATCTATTATAAAGATGTGTTCGGCCCTGGATAATAGGTTGGCCTATTACTCCTTGCTCAATTGCTTCATCGATTCGAGTGTTAAACGTAACACGTGATAAGCCAAAAAGTTCTTGTAGCTCTTTCTTTTTCAGAGAGTGGTTGTAGATAAGACGATCGACACTCCCATCAATATCTTTATCCGTTACGTTGATTTGCATCCGTTCTTTAATAACGGCTTTTAAATCAGCTTGCTCTTTTTGCATCCGTACACATACGGATTCCAGTGAATCGATGATTGAGCCCATGTTTATCGCCCTTTGTATTTAAAATTAACTGACGTAAATATAATACACAAAAAAGCAACTTTAAACCTTTTAATAAAAAAATGTCGCAAAAAAGGTTTAAACCCTCTATTGGATGACTCTGCTTGGGGGGAATGTACTGAAGAGATGTTCCTGAAAGATAGCTGTTAAGAAGTAAAGCCTTTCCTAAACCACTTGTTCCCCACCCCACAAAAACAATGTAAGATGCTGATTTAAAAGGAATAAAAATAAAAACCAAGAAAAAACAACCCCCATTGTCCCCAAAGCCGCCCCAATTTCATTCACTTTTTTGATGGTAATGTCTTAGGACAATAAAGTTTGCACAATAGCCTTTAAGCTCATTAAAACATAGTGTTAGAGACGCGATATACTGCAAGCTGTATGCAGAAACAAAGAATGCAGCAAACCGATCAAGCCTATTAGTGTACAAACTATAATGTACCAACTGTCGTAACCATCTGATTTTTTCTTCCCGTTATGTACAAAATTTATTATGCAAGAACAGGTAAAAATTACAATTTAACCAACTTACAAGCAACATAAAGGAAAAATGATATAAATATTTTTTGATAAGTTTTGCTTGTCGATGTTCCATATCATTCTGTAAACGCCCTTTTAGAATTTGATTAGAAGCTTCTCTTATGGTTTTTATGGTAGAGAAAGAAATATATGGCTTCCACACGGTTATTGATTGTTCGGTAAAAGTTGTTTTCATGCTTCAGTGTAATTACAAAAAATATTCTTGAAAATACGCACATTGTTTGATACTTTTTTTATTGCGCCCTAGCCGCACAATCTTGGTAAAGCGACCATTCATAATCGAATGGTCCGACAGACCAAGATTATGATTGATAGCTTTACACTGTTATCAACTCATCAAATCAAAGGTGATCATCATGATTGCTTCATTCATTATCCCAACTGAAGAACGCTTGAACTTTTTACCCTCAATGGCTGAGAAATACCTTCACTTTGAGAATCTGTTGTATCACTTCGCTGATCAGTTTATCGAAGGCTACAATGGCGGATATTGGGAGTTTGTCGGACTGAGTAATGGTGGCCAATTTGTTTTTCCAAAGATGAAAACGCCCATCACGCTCGATAACCCCAATAACTTTGCTAAAGTTACACTTTCAGACGAAAGTGCCGGTATTTGTATTATGCTCGCAACTCTGAGCAACTTTGCCTGCCATGAATACTATTATGGTGAGGAAAAAGAAGTGGAACGTTTGAGCACATACCATGCCTTGTTAATGGAATACGCTCAGCAACATTCAGAGTGGGATAAAATCGAAGTGTTTATTGATTAACCCCACCAATTCTTTGTGTCATAGACACACATGCCGAAGTGACCATCATAATTTGATGGTCCTCTGGGCCAGTTATGATGAGTGACTTTTTGGTTATCTACCTACTAACCTAAAGGTGATCATAATGATTTTCCACACGAACTCTTTTAAACGACAAAATGGTCCTTCACTCGATATCAATGATGAGAAATCACTGGAAGAGCAAGCCGCCTACGCTGAGCTTATTCATAGCCTTGAGACAGAGTATCTCTGCACTTCTTGTGAAGACCCCTTTTAAGTCGCACTAACCCCTAAGTTCACAAAATAGACCGACAGTCATCTCGCTGTCGGTTTCTTTTATGAACATTCGCTTTGCCAGTTTAACTGGCAAGCGCCAGTTAAATGAGCAACCCACCGGTTAATTTAACAAATGGAATGACGCTCATGACAACGTCCACTCATACCCAGGATTTTTATCAACTCATCACAGACAAAATTGTTCAATCTCTTGAGGCAGGCATCAAGCCTTGGCAGTGTCCCTGGGACACGACATGTGCAAGCGGCCTTCCTGTGAATGCATCGACTCACAGTG
Source organism: Vibrio sagamiensis NBRC 104589 (assembly GCF_007990935.1). Lineage (GTDB taxonomy): Bacteria > Pseudomonadota > Gammaproteobacteria > Enterobacterales > Vibrionaceae > Vibrio > Vibrio sagamiensis. Next base: position 7,790 of record NZ_BJXJ01000059.1, on the reverse strand, counting down.
CTTATTCTGGCATGAACATCATGCTGCTTTGGATAAGTGCGGCCGAGCAAGGGTTTTCATCTCAGTATTGGTTGACCTTCAAGCAGGCCAAAGAAATGGGGGGAAACGTTCGCAAAGGAGAGAAGGGGACGCGTATCTTTTTCTACAAAATGGTGCAAAAGAAAGGCGCATTAAACGAGGAAGAGTGCTATCCCATGTTGAAAACTTATGTGGTCTTCAACGTTGACCAAATTGATGGTCTAGATGGCAAGGTGACAGGTCCAACACCCATTCCCACACAAGACAGCGTGGCGTGCATTGATGAAGTGGAAGCTTTTATTGAGGCAACGCAAGCCAATATCACTTATGGCGGGGCGAAGGCGTTTTTCCGCCCGAGCACCGATAATATTGTGATACCGGAAAAAACACGCTTTACCTCAACCCCAGATAGGTACGCAACGATTATGCATGAACTGACCCATTGGACAGGCCATAAATCAAGGTTGGACCGAGATTTAAAAAACAAGTTCGGCTCCAAAGACTATGCGTTTGAGGAACTCATCGCGGAGCTGGGCAGTGCTTTTTTAATGGCAGAATTAGGCATTGTCGGGGACGTACAACACGAATCTTATATTGCCAGTTGGCTTCAAGCGTTAAAAAATGACAAGCGTTATATTTTTAAAGCAGCGGCTTCAGCCAGTAAGGCACATCAGTACCTGACTGACTTAGTCCAACATAATGAAAGCAAACAAAGTGCAGCATGAAATGGCCCGATAACGTGTGTGACGTTATCGGGTTTCTTATTTCTAGGGGCTCTCATCACCTTCTAGTTCTTGTTTCGCTTGAGCTATCTTCAACTCAAGATTTCGATTGAAATTTACGTTTAACAAATGCATTTTGAATATGTTGATGGCTTCTTTCACGCTACGGCTACGGTACATGCCATCATTCTCTGGATCATCCAGATAACAAAAAGCGCGTGCGCCAGGGTTGTTCGTCATGATCAGTTTAAACAACGTTATAGTGCATCCAGACACGGGCCTGCACTCCAACATTCGTTCATCGATGCATTCAGCAATAAGACTCAGCTTGCCACCGTCTTCCATATCCCTATCTAAAGCATCTGCGGATGCTTGAATTGAAGCTTCCCACTGCTCTTCACATGTAGGGCAAACTTCTTGAGAGCATTGATGAAATCCGCAATGAGTGCAATCAAGTGAAGACACCTGATTTATGGTCCCCCCTAAACATTCATCGAAAACGTATTTAGATGCTTGATGACCGCAGTCAGGGCAGTCTGTCTCATAGCGGTCACCGTCTGCATCGAGTACGTTATCTCGAACAAAGATGGCCGCTTCCACTAACTCACCATTGCCATTATCAAAACGTTGTTGATGCCTCATCCTAACTCTCCTCGGTCTCTATCTGGACGGCCGTTTTGGTCAAAGAAACGCACGTTACATTTGGGGAAGCCGCTGCACCCCCACCAAAACACCCCTTCTTTTTTTCCTGGGCGCCTGACCAGTCCTTTTCCACATTGCTTACAAAATTCATCGGTACTCACCGAGAAAGACTGACGAGGTTTGGGATTGAGGTTCGGCTTTCCGCCGTCATCAGGAAACGTGGTTTTACACTCTGGGTATCGATTACAACTCCAAAAAGCCCCATTTTTCCCTTTACGCTTTAGGAGACTGCCTTGCTGACAAGTCGGGCAGGTGATGCCTTGTCTTTTAGTAAAAGGCACCCCTCGTACTTTCACATAGTTGACTTGGTTTTCTAGATAGAGATTGACGTTATCCAGGAACGCTTGCACGGACTGCTCTTTTTGGGCGATACGCTGCAAGTCTTGCTCCCAGATGGCTGAGATATCGGGACGGACGATTTCATCAGGAAGTAGGGCGCAGAACTCTTGCCCTGCTTCGGTGGTTTTATACACCGGATTCTTGTAGCCTTTTTCTTTTTCCAACCGGACTAAGTGAGTCAGCTGGCCAATCTTTTCGATATGACCACTTCGGGTCGCCTCTGTACCAATTGACCCATTTTCTCCAGCAGTGTCTTTATCTTTTGCTTCGAGTGTCTTACGCAATTCAGGATCTTGAATGAATTTCGCCGCTTTGGTCATCGCAGAAAGTAAGCTGGCATCATCAAAATAACGCGGTGGCTTGGTTTCTTTTTTCTCCATCTCAACGCTTTGGCAAATCCCTTGTTCCCCTGTTGTAAAAGCGGTTAAATCCAAATCATTGGCATTGCTTTCGTCTTGATGCTCCCCTTTGAATAACGCCTCCCATCCTTGACTCGATAGTGTCGTCTGTGTAGCTCGATAACAGCGGCCCGTACAATCCACATCCAGAGTAACTTTCTCTCGAATCGATTCTGGATAAAAGAGGGCGATAAAACGTTTGGCGACAAGTTCATAGATATGGCGTTCTTCTTCTTTGAGCGTAACCCCTTCACCACTTTTCTCGGTGGGAATGATGGCATGGTGTGCCTCAATCTTATCGGCATTAAACGCTCGATGTTTGGACGTACTGTTGGCTTGATGGATATCGCCCGATAAATGTGACAGTGTCCCTTTTATGGCCTCCAAAATCAGAGGGGCATTATCCAGGTGTGCATCAGAAAGGTATTGGTTGTCACTGCGAGGGTAGGTTAAGAGTTTATGTTTTTCATATAAGGCTTGGCACACATCCAATACCTTTTGTGGTTTATATCCCCATTTCTTAGCCGCTTCAATTTGCAGCTTAGAGAGATTAAAAGGCATCATGGGTTTACGCACATCCTTGTTGCTCTCGATGACCTTAATCTGCGCGCTCGCTTTTGTATCTGCTTCTTTGGTTGCAGCGGCGTCCAAAGAGCAAAAGATGCGGCGCTTTTCATCAAGTTCAAAATCCTCCCCTGGGATTAATTTCGCTTTGATGAATCGACCGGCAAATTCAAACTGACCGAACAGCTCATAATAGTAGCTTTTTTGGTGATTTTGATTGGCCAACGTGCGTTGGTTGATCATGCCAAGCATCGCCGTAATGACGCGGCCGATGTTTAAGACCTTATCAAACCCTTTCTCTCTTGCTTTGAGCGTGTAGGCCCGCGTCAGGTTATAGCCAAAAGTTTGATCGGCCAACGAACGGGCGAGGGCTTTTTGAGTTAACGGTTGGAAGTCTTCATTCGGGAGTAAATTGGCCAGCGCTTTTTTCACTGGCTTATCGTTCAAATCCGCAATCAATACTCGCTGCACGGGTTTGGTGTTTTCTGCAAACGTCAGCACTTCATCAACCAATAAGCAGCCTTCAGGATCAGGGTCGCCCGCATGCACAATACTCGTGGCTTTATCTATGCAGTCGAGGACGATTTGCAATTGCTTTTGCGCACCTTGGCGAGGTTTCATTTTCGGCGGGTAGGCGGGGGTTAACGGCAAATGGTCGAGAGACCATTTCTTATGTTCAATGTTGTAATCTTCGGGATCGTACAAGGCCAACAAATGCCCTAAACACCAGGTGACGATGTCCTGGCCCCGTTGGTAATACCCGTTCTTTTTATCTTTGACCACATCCCCGCCCAGCCCTTTAAAAATGGCGGCTGCTAGAGAAGGTTTTTCAGCAATAAATACGCGCATAATGGTGTCCTTTAGTTGTGCAGAAACGCACCCAATGAGGGCATTGGGCGTCGAAAGCGTGAGAGAATAAAATGGGTTATGAAGTGACTTGTTTGAGTTCGTCGAGGGTTTTAATGCGAACTAACTTGTCCCGATAGAGTTCGAAAGGGTGTTTGGATTCATCAAAAGGAATGAACTTCACTTGATCAAAGCGGCGGCTTAATAGCTTTTTAATGTCGTCGTTTTCGACCACATAAAACACCGCTTTCCAATAGCCTTTTTTTTGAGCCAGGATGTGACTTTTAAAAATAGACCGATATCGATGAGCGGTCTTCAACGAACGCTCGGTTTCAATCGCAATGACATGATTGCCAGGTGCGGTGATGATCGCATCGGGTCGATGCTCCACATTAAACCTGCGGCGAAAGGCATACTGATCGCCATTGTGCCAATCGGTCCAACCGTTACGTTGTAAGTAGATTTGGACCTTCTGGTTCATGAGTTTGTGCTGCAGTGTGGTGAACTTCACTTTGCTGGGTTCGAAGGGACGAAAGTCTTCAAATTCGCTTAAGATTTCACGTGTAAGGCCCAGGTCTGTGATCCCCCAAATGGTAAAATGCATATTTTCAAATTCGAAAATATGTTCACGGACATAACCAAAAGCCACTAATTTTCGCATCAATCGGTAAAGCGGATTCTTGTCTTTGTATCTCAGCAGCAACATGAGATTAGCGAAATTTGTGTAAGATTCCTGTTTTAAAAATTGAATCACAGTGGCTATTTTCTTTTGACTCTGTCGCTGTCTTTCTAAAGGTGAGCGGATCAATTGGGACATGTTTTTTGCTCCTGCTCTTTGCGTACACGATGAAAAGAAAGACAACTTCGATTGAGATCGTGGAGTAGGGTATTTAATCCGTTGATGGCTTGTTTACGACACACTTGCTGCTCGGTATCGGTCAACTCACCATTCATCTTGGCCAGGTGTAGTGTATGAAAATAATGATCGTAGGCTTGGAAAGTTTTGATGAGCATCACCGTCACCGGTGCATAACGATGGGTATCTATCTTGACCTCAACCATCGGGATGTCTGCCGCTGGGTTGAGCGACACATCGCCAATTTGAAACAGGAGATGTTGTCGTTCTTTATTAATGGCATCACGACACGAACGCAGCTTAAGCAATAATTTATCGGCCGTCACTGCCGCCAACTTTTTACTGACGGTGGTTTCGGTTCGTGAAGCAAACGCGGCGACAGAAAATAAACTGTTGTAAATAAAAAGCCCATCGATGGGCTTTTTCGTTGGGCGCTTTTCATTGCTGTAGCTGTGTCTGTCCCAGACAGACAACAGTCGTTTACTGCGTAGCATCATCATTCAATCCTTCAATTTGGTTGGCCAACGTTTCGATGAGTTCATCGGAGATGTCGGGCTCGGGGTTTGTGGTCAGTAACGCATCTAAATTAAGGTCGCGTTCGAGGTCATCTGCAGTGTCTTCACCTGGCGAAGAAAGGACACTGTCATCAAAATCAGAACATTCATGTTGCTGCGCTGGGACCTCTTCATCGAAATCTAAAGGCTCAGATATTGGTTCACATGACATCACTTCATCAAAGGTGCGCAGTGGTTGCTTTTGCACTTTTATGGGTGAGATTAAGGACGGTTTTGGGAAGTCATTGGTGGTAAAAATGTAGCTGACAAAGTTAGGCAGATTGAGCAACATGTTGGTGTCCACAAATTGTCTTTCGGCCAAACGAATGTTACGTTTGTTGTCGACCACTTCGGTCAACGCGCCTTTCGATTCGACATAACGCGTCTCATCATCGACTAGTATTGTGCCGGTCATATCGCTGACCCATTTTGCCGTTTCGGGATCTTGAAGACGGTACACCAATTTAAATTTGGTGTTCTCAACCACAGCCCCAACCACTGCGTCACCATTCAAATCGGCAGGGCAGTCTTTTAAGTCATTAATGGACTGATGCGCCAGCAATAAATGCACGCCTTTATCACGGGCAGCGCCCAAACCTTCCATCGCGGGTTTTGAAATGTGGTACTTCAGTTCGTCCAAAAATATCGCAATCGGTCGCGGTTTGGTGTTGATGCGATCGCGCATTTCAGCGAGTTGGAACAATCGAATCAGCAACATCTTTTGGGTGATCAAAATCTTTGAATTGCGCATCGATCCGATGATGTAACAGCAGCCTCCTTCATCAAACACATCTTGCAACTTCATGCCACCGATGGCGTTCACCGAACGCACTAATGAGATCTCTTCAAGCTTGCCGTAAAACGCTTTGATGGTCTCGGCAAGCCCTTGAACATAAGCTGAGTGAAACAGATTTTCAAAAGAGCGAAGTTCATCAGATGAGGCTTTTTCAGGCGACACTCGTGCGGCTTTACGATCATCAATGCGATAGAAATCCGCGATGTCGCCTTTCTCAGCTAAACTGAATCCCGCCACCATTAATTCTTCGACTTGATCCGGACTCGCACCTGCCAATAAGTCGAGTTGTGGGACTTGCTTGTTAAGGTCAATGAGGTAGAACGGCTTGCCCGCTTTTTCACACGCAAACTTCATTAAGTGCGGCGCCCATTCATCATTTTTAGGGTCCATTACAAACACCCCCTCATTGGCCAAAATGAGTTGGTAAAGGATGAGGCCCGTGGCCACTCCTTTACCTGCACCGGTGGTGCCAATGATGTCAGCGTGCTGCTTTTGCATTTCTTCTAAGGGGATGTATTGCGGCTCATGCTCGCGACTTAACCCTACAAACACCCCTTTGCTCAAATCAATGTAACGCTCAGGATCGTAATCCAATGTTTGAGGTAAGAAGGATTTTACTGTGCGCACATCGGTGCGTTCGTCTCGGGCCATGTGAGTCTTTTTGGTGAGTTTTTGTTTGACCTCATTGACGCGTGGTGCCGCCATCCGACGCAGGCCAATATGGAGACCCATGCCAAGTAAAAAGAAAGGCAATCCCATGTAAGCGGACATGGGATAATGCAGTGTTGTTGGGCTGGTTAAATGGAAACTTTGCACGAACGCCATGAGGGGAGGGACGGTGAAAATGGCGAGCGTACCAAAGACAAAAAGTAACAGTCCAACGACCACCCAAAGGCGTCTCAAGACCGTGTCTTGTTCGCCTTTTTGTGGCTTGTCAAAATAGATAATAGGGATGATAAGCCCTGCAACAAAACTCATTAACCAGGCACTGTAGTAGGTCAGCTGATAGAGCATAACCGCGAATTCCATGGCAGCCCCAAACAAAATTAACTCGATCTTCTCAAGCATAATTATTTCCTTTATCGATACATTTTCTCGGCTACTGTGCTCGGCTACTCTCGTCGGCTACAGGCAGTAGCCGAGGGGAGTAGCCGAGAAAACCAGAGGTCTCTAGCGCTGAACGCGCTAAATACCTCTTTTCGCCCAGGGGGCGAACATCAAAAAAGCGGTGCTTTTTCAATGAATTATGTTCATCATGCTCGGGGCTGGACGCCCCTGCGCTGAAGAACATAATTAAGGGCCGAAAACCGTCACGCTACGCGCGACCAAGCACCTCTGGAAGTGTCAAATGTCGCCTTTTTGCGTTTCGTTCCTCACCTGCTCAAAAGTCTCCTTTTCCGCTAACCAGACGAGCTTGGTCTCGCCTACGAGACGGTTTTCGGGGGCAGAGCCCCCAAAACAAACCGACCTCCTGGGAGAGGTCTCGCCTGATCGCTTGGGCGGGCGTTTGTTTCGGCTCCCCCGTCTGAATCAATCCCGCTGGGGCGGGACTCATTCAGATGCTTCGGATGCCTATCCTTCGCACTTAAAAATCATTATCAATCAAGCCCCGCGGAGGGGGCGCTTGCGCGATTGAATGATTATTAAGCTGGCTTTGTGGACGCGCTTTCAAGCAGAGCTTGAGTCTTATCTCACAGTAAAAAAAGACACACCCCGCAGCGCTCGATGCCAATAAAATGGGTGGCATGGAATGCCAGACTTCCCCGTTTTATTGGCGCGGTTTGCGCTTTGGGTGGTCTTTTTTAAGCGCCCTCTTCATGCTTCGAACCCGTTTTTGTGTTTAACAATCCTTGTGGATTGAAACAAAAAAATCGGGTTGGCATGAAACGGTTGCAAAGGCATGCCCGAAAAAGAACGGGCATAGGTCATCGTGCTATTTAGCAATCCTTAAGGATTGAAATGGCACGATGAAGGGTCGAGGCAGTACGTTTAACA
>NZ_BJXJ01000058.1 GCF_007990935.1 Vibrio sagamiensis NBRC 104589 | reverse complement strand
AAGCACCAAAGCCTATTGAGCCTCCGCTTTTTGAACCAGAACTTTGAGGTTCCTTGACGTCACCATTTGTTGGCTGCTTGATTTCTTTATTGACGACGATGATTTCACTCAAATCCACTACTGTCACTTCGCCTAGTTCTACTTTTCATCGCGTTTTTATTACAACAAGGTTTATTTTAGTTATATTCATTATAGATTCAGTGAGATATTTAATTTCAATGATGATATGATTGATAGTTAAATACACTCGCTGCGTGGAAAGGTAGACTCAAATATGGGTACAGAACTTCATTATAAATGTCTAAAGTGCGATCTAGATTCCCCAGTAAATATGGCGAGAATAAATTAATTAAAAAAAGCACTATCTCCTGCTTATCATGTAAAAAGGAATTGTCCTTAGACGAAAAATGGAACAGATGTACTTAATAAGCGAAATGATGAAGTAGATTCCTTACAAAACTGTCAGATCCTTGTTAGCACATGTTCCCAGCACCAAACCAGTTTGAGAATCAGGATCTCACCTTTCATGAGCCCGCAGTGAATACACTTTATAAACATTAAAGTATTGTATATAAAAATTAATTGGTAATTAAGATGACAAAATTTTCAGAATATAAAATTATTCACGTTGTAGAAGGTGGATGCGGCACTGTTTTACTTGGAGCCAGCGGACTGCCTATTCAAAAAATGGAAGCCGAGATCAACAGGTATGCACAAGACGGTTGGCAAGTCGTGTTTCAAGTCGTTGAACAAAAGCGCTTCATGCTATTTTGGAAACGCGAAGCGGTGATAATTACCCTTGGTCGCTAAGTTTTTATCCTTAACGTTGATCCATCGCTACCAAGCAAGCGGTGGTTCAAAAAAGTTGTTCAATCTTGAGTGCAACTTTGAGCCGACTTGCTCTGAATACACAAGGCAATGTATCGTCAAGTACGGAGCCATCAAAGGTTGGAAACTTGGATTGGCTAGAATTAAACGCTGTAATCAACCTGACCTTGTTGAAAAAATTCATGATGAGGTACCCTAATGCCCTTATTCAAACAATTAGAACAAAAAGAGGAACTACTGAGAAAACAAGTACACGCTCTACCTGAAAACCAAAGAAAAGAGTTTTATCATCGCCAGTCACAAAAACTCAAAGATCCTGATACCTACGCAACATTAAATTGGTTCTTTTTAGGAGGTATCCACCATTGTTATCTCGGAAAGTATGCCATATTTTCATTGGAGCTAATATTATTAGCGGTGAGTTTAATAGGCCTTGCTCTTGAACATACCAGCGCGTATGTCATTCTCAGTTTACTCACAATTTATGAATTACCACAATTATTTTTCTCACAAAAAATTGTAAGGCTGCACAATTACAAACTGTCTTGTGAGATCTTTAATCACGTCCGAAAAAGCTAATTTATTTATTATCAAAAAATTTTGTTAAACAGTACACCTATTACCAGGATAGAACCATTTTTGATTTTTGTTTATACTTTTATTTTCAATGGAAAATCATTGTGTTAAATAAATATATTGCGTTTTTTATTGCTTCTAGTTTGAGCAGTATAGTGAATGCACAATCTTTAACAACCACTCATCTTTATTGTGCTAACAGTAATGGAACGGACTGGAACTGGGCTCAAAAAAGTAATGGCGATTACATAACGCTCATTGGTTATTGGAGCAGCTTGCAGTACGGTGGTTACTGGGTTGGTTATTTCACTATCAATGACAAACAAGCTGACTTATTAAACCAATGTGCCTGTTTTACAGATAGCTGCCTTAATTACTTTCCTCATCCGGGTAATGATTCAAATAGCTATTGGTATTTAATTAGGAATGCAGATACTGGACAGTTTTCAGGTGGGTATTATACTAAGTTTAATTATAAGCCTTTCTAAATCTATACCCAAGTAACCTCAAGATGCTGTGTTCAGCGAAATAACCTTTGGGAGCGTACCACTTGGGTATAGTTAGCTGTAGGTAAAGTAGAGAAGATATTTCCCTACTTTATTTTCCGACAAAAACATTATCACCGACTAGCGTATAAACTGCGGAGCATGAGCGTCTAGAGATAATTCAGAATTGGCGAAATAGCGATCATCCCAATCATCATGGGGCTCATATAACCATTTGCCTTCACTATAAATAAATGACCACCCAGAACCAACGACTCCCGTCATCATATCCGTAATAACTAAAGCAACGGGTCTACCATTTCTGTCAAAAAACATCTGACCTGCATATTTTATGGTATGCCAATTTGTTCCAGCTAAGGTAGTAAAATTATCGCTCTTAGTGCTGCTTGTTACATCTTTACCAACCACACCCACTGAGAATGAACCATCGTTAAACACCAATCCGTAAGGATTATAGAGATCATTACCTATCGCTTGCTCTAAGCCGTATCCATACAAGCCGTAACCAAAGGCATGTTTCCAGGCTGATGCTTGATACCATGCTTTCCAAGAACTCCAATTCTTAGCGTAGAAAGCACCCCTATTTTTAACTCTTAAAAAAGCCTGCTTGGCAACTAATAAGTTTAGGTTTTTAAAATCCCTTTTAATCAGCGGATAGCCTGCAGCGAATCGAATATCCTCTGTTACCGATTGGACTCGCAATGCGTTATCAATACTACATCGACCAACAGATTGGCTCGCGCTCGCACCAGTAAAAAAAGCAGCCCCCATATTGAAATGGTCATCATCGAAATCAGGTAATGGCGGTAAATCAATTTGGCTTGATGAGCAGTAAGACGTCAATAATGTAAATTGATTCGAGGCTCTTAAGCCCGAAGCAATCGTCGCGAGCCTACTCATGAGTTCACTCGCTGCTGCGGGATGTCGATTAATCGTATCAATCAAAGCATTAAAGTTACGTCTTTGAATACCTTCGGTTCGTTCTGGATCGCTATACCCTCTAAAGCTTGGCACAAACCAATTATTTTCACGGGCAACTCTTTGTGCCAAAATTTCCGTTGGGCCATACCTCACTTCTGAATCTGGGTCAGAAGAACCCGTAATATGGTGAATCATTTCATGGATCAGTGCTTCTTGCCACCAAGAGTATTCCTCAGAGTGAGTACTTGGTGCGAGGCAAATGTTCACAATTGGATTGCCTTCATCATCTTCCTTAGCTTCATTGATACAAATTAGAGGTGAATTCGTGGCGTCTGATTCTTCTATCTCCCAAGCTTCTATCTCATCGATATCTTCAAACATATCTTGGTCCGGGTTAATTTCGTATTCGTTGCTAAATTGAATACGACCAAGAGTCTCTTGCTGGTTGTTAATGCCAAAAGAAACGGCACTCTGAAACGTGGGAGAATTCATTAAAGCATCAATCAGTGTGTATTCAATGGATGCGGCTGTATGTCGGTCAATAAGTCTACCGTAACTGGCCACAACCGAGCGAGAAATGGCTGATGACAGTTCAGACAATTGGGTCGCCGTTAATCGGTGCTCACTTCCTTTCGATATCACATAATCTGCGTATTCATCACTGCCGTAATGTGGCTTTTCATTATTTGCCGTTGCTGGGGTGATAGTTAAACTGGAGAGCGACAAAAGCACCGCGAACACACGACGTTTAAACATGTTTATCCTTATTTGATTAACCATATACATTAGTTCTTAGTAATTTGTTATTACGTTGAGAGGAGAGAATATAAATTCTTTTCTATGGCACATTATTTTTAACCAGCCATAGACAATTCACACTGTAAATTTTCAGTAAGGGCTTTCAGAGAAATAAAAAAACTGATAGGGTGAAAGAAGAATTATTATCATTTGCATAGCCTAGAGAAGTACCATGAAAAAACAACTCATACCAAAGCAACTTACTGTTATACAAAATAAAACGATCTCTCCTAATATGCAACGAATTGTTTTTCATAGCAATGACTTGGCTCACTTTCCAGCAGATTGTGAAGGTGGATATATCAAATTGCTCTTTAACCAAACAGGCGGCACAGAAATACAAGAACCTTTATCGGACAATCGTCCGATGCTAAGAACCTATACCATCCGACGCTTCGATCTGCAGCAAAGAACGATTGAAGTGGACTTTGTTCGCCATATTACCTCTGACCTACAATGTGGTTTTGCTGCTCGCTGGGCAATGTCAGCAAAGCCAGGCGACACCATTAATATTCTTGGCCCAGGTAGTATTTCAAACTTAAATATCGAAGCAGATTGGTTCTTCATGGTGGCAGATATGACCGCCCTGCCTGCACTCTCCGCTAAATTACGTACTTTACCAAAAGAAGCAGAAGGCTACGCAGTGATCAGTGTTCTTTCAGAACAAGATATTCAACCACTACATGCCCCCGAACATATAAAAATTTACTGGATAACCAAGCAATCTCTCGCCGATAAAGTTCGTGAACTGGAGTGGAAGAATGGTGAAGCGGCAGTGTGGTGTGCTTGTGAATTCGACTCAATGCGAGAGTTACGTCAATACTTTAGAAATGAAAAGAATGTTGATCGTGATAACATTTACATCAGTAGTTATTGGAAACAAGGTGTTTCCGAGGATGGGCACAAAGCAATAAAGCTAGCGGATGCGGAACAGCAATCCTAACCTAGAATTGATGTTCCAGTTATGCCCAATAATTTATCTGTACCTAAGTAACAAATTAGGTGGAGTTCAGCTTTACTGCGCACCACCTAAAAAATCCATTTTTAGCTTAACTGTTCAGCCAAGAAATCAATTAGCAGTCTTACTTTCGGCGATAAATTACGGTTTTGTGGATATAATGCCCAAATACCTTCTCGCTCAGCACGATAATCAGTTAAAACTTCCACTAACTCCCCTTGGTCTAACGCTTCCTGAACGTAATAATCCGGCAGTTGTACCAAGCCAAGACCGCGTTTCGCAGCATCAACCAGTGCAAAGCCACTGTTACATTTTATGCGGCCTGATATTCTTAGAGATTTTTCACGTTTCTGTTCTTTAAAGTGCCAATATTCCGCACTACCGACCAAGCATTGATGACGATTAAGCTCCGATAACGTATGAGGTTCTCCAAAACGATCCAAATAACCAGAACTCGCACACACATATAATTGACGTGAAGAAAGTCGTTTCGCAATTAAACTGGAATCTTGTAATCGTCCTAGGCGAATCGCCAAATCAATACCTTGTTCGATGAGGTCCACTTTGTGGTTGGTGAGATTAAGCTCAAGATCGACCTGAGGGTATTGCTCTAAAAACTGATTCAGTAACGGAGATAAATTCATCTCTCCATAGGTCACTGGCGCGGTAACTTTAAGTAACCCTTTTGGTTCTGATTGCATCTGAGTGACTGCCAATTCAGCCAGCTCAAGCCCTTCTACTAAGTGCTTACATTGTTGATAATAAAGTTGCCCTGCTTCAGTAAGAGACACCTTCCGCGTCGTGCGATGCAGTAACTTAACCGCTAGACGCTCCTCAAGTGCCGATACTCTACGGCTAATCTGCGCTACCGATGTATTCAGTTTATTCGCCGCTCCGGTAAAACTGTTGGTTTCTGCAACAGCAACAAATTCACTCACACCTTCCCAATTTGCCATAACTTTAAATCTCAAGCTCTTTATGCCCATGCATGCTGACATCACTCGGGCACTTACTATTACGTATCTGTAAAAATCATTTTCACTTTAACAGGATTATCATTTTATTTGAAGTATATAAAATAATGCCCAACAAAACGGGAAAGCACAAAAAGCATTATTCGACTACGCTTACTGCGCTACCTATATACCGAGAATATAAAGGAAACCTCTAATGGCACTTGAAATCAAACCAGGTCAAACTCACATAAAATCTAAGGCAATGGTTGCATGGGCTGCTGGCGAGCCTCTAAAAATGGAAGAAGTGGATGTACAACTTCCTAAAGCTGGCGAAGTTCTTGTCCGTATCGTTGCAACTGGTGTTTGTCATACTGACGCCTTCACTCTATCAGGTGACGATCCAGAAGGTATCTTCCCTTCAATTCTTGGTCACGAAGGTGGCGGTATCGTTGAAATGGTTGGCGAAGGCGTAACAAGCGTTGAAGTAGGCGATCACGTAATCCCACTTTACACTGCAGAATGTGGCGAATGTAAGTTCTGTAAGTCTGGCAAAACTAACCTATGTCAGGCTGTTCGTGAAACACAAGGTAAAGGCCTAATGCCAGATGGCACAAGCCGCTTCTCTGTAAACGGTGAAACAATCTATCACTACATGGGCTGTTCTACTTTCTCTGAGTACACAGTACTACCGGAAATTTCACTAGCGAAAGTTAACAAAGAAGCACCACTTGAAGAAGTTTGTCTGCTAGGCTGTGGCGTTACCACTGGTATGGGTGCAGTACTGAACACGGCTAAAGTTGAAAAAGGCGACACAGTTGCGGTATTTGGTCTAGGCGGTATCGGTCTTTCTGCCATCATCGGTGCTCGCATGGCTGGTGCAAGCCGTATTATCGGTGTCGACATCAACGAGAGCAAATTCGAACTTGCTAAACAACTTGGTGCGACAGATTGCATCAACCCAATGAACTTCGATAAGCCAATCCAAGATGTTATCGTTGAAATGACAGACGGTGGCGTTGATTACTCATTCGAATGTATTGGTAACGTAAACGTTATGCGTCAAGCACTTGAGTGTTGTCACAAAGGTTGGGGTGAGTCAGTTATCATTGGTGTTGCTGGTGCTGGTCAAGAGATCTCAACTCGTCCATTCCAACTTGTAACGGGTCGTGTATGGCGTGGTAGCGCTTTCGGTGGTGTTAAAGGCCGCTCTGAGCTTCCAGAAATCGTAAACCGTTACATGGCTGGTGAATTCGGCCTACAGGAATTCATCACTCACACCATGGGTCTACAAGACGTGAACGAAGCGTTCGAACTGATGCACAAAGGTGAATCGATTCGTACTGTTCTTCATATGGATAAGTAACCTTAAATCTCGGCTCTCTTTGATAAAAAGGGGGCCGAATCGTTTTTTTAACGGCTAACTAAGCCCAGTTAAAAACCTCGTTTTATTGAGAGATTCCCATGACCATAGAAAGCCTAAGCCAAGCCAAAGTTTTTGGCGGTTGGCACAAACAATACACTCACGACTCCCGCGCCCTAAACTGCAACATGCGCTTTGCGATTTTCTTGCCACCTAATGCCACCAAATCCAACCCTGTTCCTGTGGTTTACTGGCTATCTGGTTTAACCTGTACTGATGAAAACTTCATGCAAAAAGCGGGAGCATTTCGCATCGCTGCTGAGTTAGGTATCGCTATTGTTGCCCCAGATACAAGCCCACGCGGTGACGATATCGCAGACGATGACAATTATGACTTAGGCCAAGGCGCAGGGTTTTACCTAAATGCCACCCAAGCGCCATGGTCACGTCATTACCATATGTACGATTACATCACTCAAGAGTTACCTGCGATCATTGAGGGTAACTTCCCTGTTTCCGACGTTAAATCGATTTCTGGCCACAGTATGGGCGGGCATGGCGCTCTTACCATTGGTCTGAAGAACTCAGAACAGTATCGTTCTATTTCTGCTTTCAGCCCAATCAGTAACCCCCTTCAATGCCCTTGGGGTCATAAAGCGTTTACGGCTTACCTTGGTAGCGATATCGAGAGTTGGAAACAGTACGACGCAAGCGAATTACTGAAGCAGGGCAAATCCCCATTACCTATCTTAGTGGATCAAGGTGACGCTGACAGTTTCCTAAAAGAACAATTAAAGCCAGAAATGCTCTTAGCGGCAGCAGAAATGCATAGTTCACAACTCGAACTTCGTATGCAACCCGGTTATGATCACAGTTACTTCTTTATCTCAAGCTTTATTGAAGACCATCTTAACTTTCATGCTAAGCATTTGTTTTCTTAAATAGAGTGTATCTTAAACCTAAATTTTCTTGAAGATTCTTTTCCTTGAAACATAAATCAAGACAGCCACTTGTTATCATGAGTGGCTCTTCGTTATGTAATAAGAAATATACCCAAGTGACTTCAAGATGCTTTATTCAGAGCGAGGTCACTGAGTTGAATTCAAGGAAGACAACGAAGCGGAATAGTATTCTATTTCTTCTTTTTGCAAGAAGAACGGTTGTCTGACGTAAGAAGTCGGCTCAGTGACATGCTCCCAAAGGGCGAGTGAAATCAGGTTCAGTAGCAATTCCGGCTAAAATAGGTAAAATCCCAGCTCCTTTAATATCGCCTGAGTTAACCAACATGCCATCGCCTGAACACTGCTTTACTCGTTTTACTGCTGATATCTCTCAAGTTGAGTTACCAATACAGTTTACGTTTCCTTTCTATTATACCCCGCACCCATTGAGTGTTCTGGCAGCCAAGCAGTTACAGCAGTATTTACTTAAGCAAAACGACTTTTGCCATGATTTTGGGCTAAACGGAACAACAGAAGGACGAGGTAAAATGTTTGGTGTCCTTGTGGTGCAAAACCAACAAGGAGAGGTGGGGTTTCTTAGCGCTTTTTCTGGCAAAATTGCTGAGCAAAATTTACTGCCTGGGTTCGTTCCTCCCGTGTTTGATATGTTGCAGGATGAAAGCTTTTTCCATGAAGAAAATAACGCCATAAATAAAATCAATGCACAATACCGCGATCTTGAATCACAGTCTGATATCGCTGACCTGCAAGCAGACATCCGTGCTGATCGCATGGTTTATCAACAAGAAGAAACCGAGCACCGTAACTTGATTATTGCCAATCGAGCAAAGCGTAAACACCAACGTGAACTTGGCCTCAACACTCTACCAAACGATCAGCTTAACCAGCTATTAGAGCATCTGGCAAAACAGAGCGTCGCTGAGAAAAATACGCTTAAATACATAAAAAAGTCTTGGGATGATAAGCTAGCGGTGAAAGAAGCACGCTTAGCCGAGCTTGAATCACAACGCGAGAGTTTAAAAGCACAACGGAAAGCACTTTCAAACGCGTTACAAGAGAAACTGCACAAGCAATACCGCTTTCTCAACCAGCTTGGCAAAGAACGAAACCTCATTGATATTTTTACCCCTACGAACAATCCGGTTCCTCCAGCAGGAGCAGGCGAATGTGCGGCCCCAAAACTCCTTCAGTTCGCTTTTCAATACGGCTTTAAACCGCTTGCTATGGCGGAATTCTGGTGGGGTACGCCACCAAAATCAGAAGTGAGGCAGCACAAAGCGTTTTATCCATCCTGTCAGAGCAAATGTCAGCCTATTTTGAGCCATATGCTGCAAGGGTTAAACGTAGAACCCAATCCGTTAGCAATCAGTTGGGCACAAGAAAAAGAACTCGAAATACTGTTTCAAGATGATGCGATGGTGGTGGTAAATAAACCTTCAGGGCTGTTGTCAGTCCCCGGCAAAACCATTAAAGACTCTGCCTACACTCGACTTCAAGAGAGGTTCCCTGATGCTGAAGGGCCTTTTGTTATTCATCGGCTTGATATGGCAACCTCTGGAATCTTAGTCTTCGCTCTTACCAAACGGGCCAATAAAAGCTTACAGAAACAGTTTATTACCAGAGAGGTTCAAAAAAGATACATCGCTATTCTGGAAAGCACCTTGGATAAAACCGAGGGCTTAATCACCTTACCAATGCGTGGTGACCCTGATGACAGGCCAAGGCAGCTAATTTGTCACCAATTTGGCAAGCCAGCAGAAACGAAGTGGCAGTTAATCAGCGTTAGAGAGGGTCGCAGCCGAGTGAGCCTGTACCCAAAGACAGGTCGAACACATCAATTAAGACTGCACTGCGCCCACCATTTAGGATTAAGCATGCCTATCAGAGGAGATGGTTTATATGGAGAAAAAGCAGATCGCCTTTATTTGCATGCAGAGAGGCTGGAACTCAATCATCCCTATACTAGACAACCGATGCGCTTTACAGCTAACTGCGAATTTTAAGTTGGGCGAAAATCATATACCCAAGTGACCTCAAAGTGCTTGGGTATATTTATGCTCAAAACAACATGTTATTCAATAAAACCTTTGTGCAAAGCCTGATCATGGGACGAGCGAAAAATAGCACCCTTAGGTAGATCCACAATGGCATAATTAAATAGCGCATTATGCACCGAGTAATAAGCTCTTAAACCTAATAATTCATAGATTGAAACACCACTTTTAGCGGTTGGTGAATGACTATCACCATAAAATATGGTGTTATATAAATTCACTCGATAAGTGATCCCACCCCAATATCCATAAAGTGATTTTTTTATATAATGTTGTCCAGTATCTTTATCCCATACATCATAATAAATAAACCCTTTATTACACTTTATATTGTACTGAATTCTCCCGTTAGACTCACTTAATTCATAATCGCAACCTAAGCCATTAATAAAAGGTTTAAAGACAAAAAGAGAGGAGATGATTAAAAGAGCTATAACTGAAACACTAACGTACTTTGATGAACTCATGTTTACTATTCTCATCATAGATGTATCCATATAAATATAAACCTGGTGTGAGTTTTTTTGCTTCACTCTTATTAAAAGAGAGTACCGAACATACTTCAACGCTCTGATTATTAAATCGTAAACACTTCACATTAGGTTCTGAAACTTGTATCGCTAGATAGGATAGACATAAAATCGCACCGTAAGCCACTAAAACTACTCGAAAGTAGGTTATTTTAGAACGATTAAACAATGATGATACTACATTGATATTTTTTTCTTTCGACGAATCTTGTTTTGACGAACCAGGCTCAATTAGCTTATTTTCAGTATCACTTCTAACAGCCTCGTTCAATTCTGTCATTTGATCAGCATCTTTTTCCTCTATTTTTTCTTTAAAAACAAAATGCTGGCGTCCTTCTTCAGAAAGATATTGATTAATATTTTTTAACAATATTTCTTCGCAAGAATATAAATAGCCCTCCCCTCTTATTGTCTTTATTGTAATACCAAAGTTTCTAAGTTTTCGAATCGCCATAGTCAGGGCATTTTCGACAACAATAATTTTTGGCCAACCTGCTTTTACAAGATCATCTCTGGTTTGAGCCGCTCCAATATTATTAACAAAGAAAACGAGCAATCTTCCTTCAGCAACACTAAGTTTTCCTTTTTCATTACCTTCTTTATCATATAATATTTTAGAGCTGTCATCATAAATAAATTTAACATCCATATTAATTATTCAACCTTATAATGGGTATATTAGCAAATGATAATAAGTAGCTATTAATAGTTACCCTATCTGCTAAAAGCGAAATGGTCTAAAGTCATAAATATTGAGATTATCATCCATTTGGCATGTTGCTTTAAAGTCCTCTAAATAGTTTTTTTTAAATGAATCTTTTTTCACAAAGCCACTCGCATGACAAATAATAGTAAATGGCAGTAAAAATGATACCAAGATAAATAGTAAACTTTTAATCATATTCGATATCTAATATTAAAATAGTGTAGAAGATGCTAACCACCTCGTAACCTTGAGTTAACAAAACAAATATAAAATAAGGTAATCATTTAATTTCAACAACTAAGAAGAGTTTATAAACAAAGAGCAATAACAACCATTATTCAATAAAGCCTCTTTTGGGTGGTGTTGAGAAGTCAGATTTAAAAATAGCACCTTTAGGAATCTCAACAAGTGAAAAACTATTAGTATTGTTTTGACGGTTAAATGAGGTCCAGATACTGGAAAGTTGATATACAGATAAACCACTACCAGTGACGTTCTGATCAGGTCCTTTTAAATGAATGGTATGGCCTAAATTAAGGTTATAAGTAAAACCATTCCAATAACCATAAAAAGATTTATTAACAAAACGTTGCCCCGTTTCTTTATCCCATATATCTTGATAAATAAGACCGCGCTTACAAGTAAGTTCATAGTGAATCCTTTCGTTGTAGTCATACAATTCAAAATCGCAGCCTAGCCCATTCACAAATGGCTTAAGAACAAATAACGTAAAAACAAAACTCAAGACGAGACAGATTTGCTTAATGTATTTTAATGAACCTGTGCGTATCATCGTCATCATAAGTATATCCGTAGAAATAAAAACCAGGAGACAAGTCTGCTAATCCGGTTTGTGGAATAGTAATGGTTGAACAAGCTTCAACATCCTTGACCGTAACACAAGTGACATAGGGCTTGTCAGACTCGAGAAGTAATAGGAAGATCAGCAATATAAAATTATAGCCGATACAGCATAGCCAAAAAGTCGCTGACAATGGACGTCTACGTTCAATGCCCCGATTAGACAAAAGACGCTTTTCATCTTTTTCATCGTCAACGTCAGAAGCGACAGGTTGTTGCACAATTTGAGAAGCTATCACATCTTGTTCCTGTTGAATAAAGATATGCTCATCGGTTAATGTGTATCCTTTGCGTGGTACAGTTTGTATTCGCACACCCGCACTGCGGATTCTCCTTATGGCCATGGTCAGGGAGTTGTCTACAACAATCAGACCCGGCCAACCATAATGAAACATATCGTCACGAGACACACACTGGCCTCGATTGAGGATCAAGAGCTCAAGAATAGCGGACTCGGCAGAGCTCAACTTGGCAATTTCTTTACCTGATTGATTACGGATTTGCCCCGTATGAAGATCTAAAAAGTTATTCAAGCTGATGCTATCCAATAAATATTAATAATTATTAAGTATAAACCGTATTTAAAGTCGCGAACTGAAAACTTAAATACGGTAGAATTCTATTGCTATCAGAATGACAACTATCGATTAGCTTTTGTCGAGAAAGTCTTCTAAAAAATGAGTAGAAAGCATATCAAAAGGACAAGTAAGGCCCGCATCAGAATAAAAAGCAAATCTGGATGCTTTGAATTCACGTAACTTGATACTGATATGTTGAATAGCCAAACAAAGCGCTTGTAATGAAGAGACACCATAAAGCCTTTTCTCTGCTTCCAGTCCTTCAATATTAACAATACAGACATGCATTTTTATGCCTTGTAGACGCGGAAGGTCATAAGGTTCAGGCTGACTGATCCGAAAAATCACCTTCCTTACTTCAGAAGCCTGGGAGTTTTCAACGGGTATCGTCACGAAATACTTCGCTTCACAAATGGTATACGTTTCCATGTTTATCCTAATCAATAAAAGAACGAGTGAACAGCTTTATGTCAGG
>NZ_BJXJ01000057.1 GCF_007990935.1 Vibrio sagamiensis NBRC 104589 | reverse complement strand
ATTCAACTTCCGTATCCCTTTAAAGCCTTGAATCTGCCGGTGGCTTCGATAAGCTTTTTGATGGCTCGATAGAGATAATGCCATTTGCATTTCACCCTTGGCCATAACGCGTTGCTCAGTGGTGAGTTATGGTCAAAAGTCTCGCGGGTTGTGAATAGCATTCCAGTTTTAGGCGACATCTTGCAGCCAAATTCCCCTTCATGTGACATAACTTATTGATTATCATTTGAGCCAATATAAAAAAGGCTGCATTATTGAAGGATGAGAGACGACAATTTATCGTCTAATAAGCGTTATACCGCAAGGAAAAAATACCATGGAATTAGTTCCACCGTCGTCAGAACTCGAGTCCGCTTTTCTAGCGATGTATAAAGATTTCGCTGATAATGATCCTGAAAATTCAGAATATTACAGTGAATCTATTGCTGATTTTTCCTTATATATCCAGCGTTTGAACGATGAAGCAGAAGGTGTGAACTTACGAGAAGGCTATGTTCCTTGCAGTCATTTTTGGCTTGTCGACTGTCAGAAAACCATTCTAGGCGTTATTAGAGTTCGCCATAATATTAGTAATGAGTTTTTGTCACTGGAAGCAGGCCATATCGGATATGATATTGCACCATCATTTCGAGGTCGGGGTTATGGTAAGCAAATGCTTAAATTAGCCTTACCTGAAGTTAAAAAGCTAGGCATTGAGAAAGCTTTGATTACGGCTAGAGGACAATCAGCAGGCTTCGATGGGGGGTGTATTTTCCAGAGTATCTCAAGGTAATAAGTTAAGCCATGAAGCCGCCTTAGCTCTGGCAGATTTTGGGTTCTCGCAGAATTTGGTATTTGAAGGAAACGGATGAACAAAAATTCAAAGTTGGCTAGCAAGGTTGAACAGGATTTCGGTGTGGCTTTTGAGCGAGCTCCCTTTACGATCAATCAATTAAATGAAGTAAGTGATAATGAAATTTTTCAAAATCTTATTTTCGACACTACACATCGACCTATGTCTCAATGAGTATCGTCAGAGCCTAAGCAGGACATTTTCTAAGCTTGGTGCATATTATTAAAATTATGTTAAATAAGAATCGTTAATCCCCCTCTCCTTCAGCCATACCGACACAAAGTGCTTTAATATAGGTTACAGCGTAACTTAACGTTTGTATGATTTATTATCATGTCCATGGTGAATCAACCTGGCACTTGCTGCTAGAAATGAAGATATTTCTGAGGGACTCAGGTAAGCACCTCAGAAACGTCTTCAATTTTGGCAATAAGCCTCTATATATGATGATCGCTAAAATTTTGTTTGCAAATATTAACAACACGATAAAAATTTGATGCAATCCAAGTTGGATTTGCCTCTTTCAGCTCTTCTTGAGAATGTATACCGTAATCGACGGCAATAGATTTACAACCAAGGTTATTGGCCATAAAAATATCATGTGTGGTATCACCAACCATCAAGGCTTGATCTTTTGATGCCTGCAGATATGTTAGAATCTTCTGCCCAGATTCTGGTGCTGGCTTCTTGTTATGAACCTCATCCGCACATACGATCACATCAAATAAATCAGCAATACCTGCTGCAGTGAGTAAAGCGTTGGCACTACGTGCAAATTTATTGGTATTTACAGCCAAGTGAAACTGTTCGTTTTTGAGCTTGAGTAGCCCTTCAGAAACTCCTGGAAAAAGTAACTCCTTGGCCATAGGGAGAATTTTCTTCCTAAACTGATTTTGATATTCGTCAACGCAGCTCACTATAATTGATTCTTCTTCCGGTTGACATAAAAGTTTAGAAAATGCTTTTTCTAAAGGAAGACCTATAGTGTTACGGATGTTATGATCATCTAATTGATTCAACCCTAGGGCCTCGAAGGTTGCATTGAAAGTTGTAGTAATTGCTTGGGCAGTGTCAAATAGTGTGCCATCTAAGTCAAACATGATGACAGGAAAACGTTGAGTCATAATAAAGTTCTCGGCGAAGTATTATAATTAATGATAAAGGCAAAATTAATCATTAGTAGTTTGGTTTTTTTACTAAATTTTTCTGCTTTTTTTCTATTTCTGGTTCGTAAACTAAGATTCCCCAGTCGCTTTGTTCGATCGCTTCCGTTGCAATTGAAATAACACTTTTGTCACATTGGAATACATCTTGGATGGTTATCGTAATCATCTCAGATAAATAGTTTTTCTGCTCTTGGGTTAAAGCTTTAGGAAAATGTTTGATAGAAATGTGCGGCATGATTCCTCCTAATTACATTCCAAATGGGAAGTTTTTCAATTCTTGTTGTAAATTTTTTCGTACTGCAATTAATGCTTGGGCGTAACTAGCGAGAGACTTAACGGAAAATCTTGCTCGGCTATCAAACTGTTTATCTGTTACTAAATCTTCATGTGAAATAAGGCTTTCACAGTGTCTAAAGATTAAATGATCAGGAATAAAACAAGCATGATTATTTTTACTGCCTGTCATTCTAATCTCACTGATAGGATAGACACCGTTAACTCCTGCTGAGATACTTACAATTAATATCGGTTTATTACCCAACTGTTCTGAAGTACATAACATAAGAAAATTTTTTATAGAAGGAGTGGCCATACCATGCCATTCCGGAGTAATAAGTATAATTGCATCTGATTGAGTGGTATCTTCGGCAATTATTTTCCAATTACTCCACTCTTTCTTTTCATAATTGAAAGCACCATCCATCAGTGGAATGTTAAGAGAACTGAGGTCAAAAATGTTAATGTCATCAAATCCTTCAGTATATGCAAGGCGCCTTAAATAATTGCCAGCCTTAAAACTATACGAATCTTTTCGATTACTTCCTGAAATAATACTGAGTTTCATCTATTTTCCTTATTGATTTGATGGTGATTTCGTATTGTATATAAATTTACAAGTTTCTTTTTCTTGGCGCCTGTCTGTTTGTGGGCGAGACATATAAACTGAAATAATGATTCCTAGTGCGCCAAATAGTTGCGTTGTACTAAAAGATTGACCTAGGATGAAATACCCTAAAAGACATGCGGAAAGTGAACTTAGGAAACCAAGAAAGGAAATTGTTACTGGGTTTAGTTTTTCGATACCACGGAACCAGACATAATACCCAAATACTCCGCCCATCAGTACAAGATAGGCATAGCCAGTGGCATTCAAAATAGTGATAGTACTAGGAAAGTCTTCATACCAAATAGTTACTGGTAAAAGCATTATGCCGCCAAGCATTAATTGCCAGCCTGTGAAGCTCATTAGAGACATATCATCAGGACGTCCCCAGTGTTTTGTCAATAAAATTCCCAAAGCCATACTAGTTGTTCCGAGTAAACCTAATAAGATACCTAGACCATTTAGATCAGCATCGTTGTTGAAAACTAGAACACTGACTCCGGTAATACCAATTGCTGCAGAAATAATATGAGTAGTACGAATTTTGTGTTGAAAAAACATAAACCCAAGTGCCATTAGCAGTAAAGGTTGGACTGACATAACTAAGGCTGCGAGCCCTCCGGGTAGATAATAGGCAGCGGCAAATAGACAGTAAAAAAATAATCCAATATTAAGTAATCCAAGCACAGCAATTTTGCCCCACCATCTCCCATTTGGCCGTGTACGACAAAACATAATTATTATCAACCCGGAACCTAAAGCCCTGATGACTGATGCAAACAATGGCAAATCTTGAGGCAATAACTCTGTTGTAACAATGTAAGTACTGCCCCACACAATTGGAGCCATAGCTGTCAAAGCTATATTAATTAGAGTTTGAAACTTATTCATGACTTTTTCACCGGAACTGTTCCAAAGTAACGATCTCCAAAATCACCAATACCAGGACGCATAAATGCATTATCATTTATACTTTCTTCTACAGAAAATGTGACTATTTGAATGGAAGGATGCATATCCAATAGTCTTTGCAGGCCTGATGGCGAAGTGAGTAAATTTACGACTATGATATTTTCAGCGGGAACTTTATGTTCCAGAAGTACATCAATCGCTTTTAGTAATGAGCCACCAGTTGCTAGCATAGGTTCAAATAAAAATACCATTTTTTGGGCAATATCAGGAGGGAAGTGGCAGTAAAAATACTTAGGCATTTTTGTTACTTTATCTCTTTGAATCAATATTTTTCCGATAGATTGGTCAGGAAACATTTTTTTGAATTCATGCTCCATTGATTCGCCAGCACGAATGACAGAAACACCACATACATCTTTTGACAGTGACATTCCTTGGTAAGAGTCGCCTATCGGTGTAGTGATTAATTGGTTTGAATAAGGCAACAATTCAGAAGCTTTTATTAACAATTGACGAAAAGCTTGATCACTGTAAGTCGTGAATGTGGCTAAATCTGCGTCCTTATTACGAATCTTCGTATTCAAATACTTTACATAAGGTGACTCAGGTAAAATATGTAGTTTTTCGTGGTTTTGCATGTTTTAGTGTCCTTTAATACTTGTGACTAGTGATATAGATGATAGAATCAAGCATACTTTTAAAAAAGTATCTTTCAAGTAAGATAGTTTGGTAAGGCTACATCCCAAGAAACTTTTTTGCAAGTTTCTTTTTGTAAAAACAAATGAGGAGTAAAAATGCAATATGACCATGTCGACCGTTTATTGGTGCAGTGGCATCATCAAAGACCAGATTTGGATTGTTCACCTATGGCAGTAGTTGGCCGACTCAGCCGAATGAGCAGAATGTTTGATAGTAAAATCAATGCTACATTTAAAAAACATTCATTAAGTTCAGTGGAGTTTGACATCTTAGCTACACTTCGGCGCTTCAATGAACCCATGACACCAACTGAGCTCTATCAAACATTAATGTTATCTTCTGGTGCTATGAGCACACGTATTGAAAAACTTGTACAAAGAGGGTTTATTGAACGTATTGCTAGCTCAGAAGACAGAAGAAGCTGTCGTGTTGTTCTTACACCAGAGGGCTCCATCCATATTAATAAAGCTTTAGAGGATCACGTAGTTAATGAAAAAAAGATGCTGGAACCTCTGTCAAATGAACAGTGTGAACAACTATCCCAACTGCTCCGAGCTTGGCTACTGGCTAATGAATCTTAATTACTAACCCATAATATCTATTGTTTAAGCCTGCTATGTTGCAGGCTTTTTTGTGACACTCTCCCACTAAAAAGTATCTTTCCAAAGAGTTACTTGACAATGACAATGTTATTGGTAAAGTATTGTTATAAATGTTAATAAGTATCAACTAAAATAATACAAAGAGGTAAATCCAATGACGTCGTTGTTAGAGCATTCCAATATCTTGCCTAGACATTATTCATCACATCATTCACTTTCTAATCAACCATCCGTGTTTGCCATGCTGGACAGTCAAGTGGAAATTCACCCTTTTAATATTGCAGTTAGGGACACAGAATCATCCATAGATTACATTTCTTTTCAGACATTAATTTATAGAAATGCACAGCTTATCAATCAATATTTTGGTGAAAGTGAAGTTTATGTTGGCCTTTTTTGTGAACCATCCGTTGAAATGATAACGGGGGCATGGAGTATCTTAGCTGCCAATCGTGCTTATTTACCTTTAGCTCCAGAGTACCCTGAAGAAAGAATCAGGTATATGATAGAAGACTCAGGTATCAATGTAATACTAACTCAGGAACATTTGAAGACTGAATTAGAGTCAATAGTTCCAGACCACGTTAAAATCTTGACGCAATCCGAGTTGAAAAGTTTAAGTCTTTGTGGAACGTCGACATTAGTTGATGTTCATACTTGTTGTAAAGATCGATTGGCTTATCTCATTTATACTTCTGGAAGTTCAGGCAACCCAAAAGGAGTTATGGTTACCTACGAGAATATTTCTCATCAAATTGCTTTTATGAAAAGTCAATTTTTTTTTGATCAACAGGATAAAATCCTGCAAAAAACACCCGTAAGTTTTGATGCTGCGCAGTGGGAGGTTTTAGCTCCTGCGTTTGGTTGTCAGGTTATCGTAGGACCGAAGGATTGTTACCGTGATCCAGACCTTATGATAGAAACACTTTTGGAACATGATATTTCTGTACTTCAATGTGTACCAACTCTACTACAAGCACTGGTAGAGCACCCACTTTTTACAGACTGTCTTGGTTTGAAAAAGGTCTTCAGTGGTGGTGAGATATTGACAAGGAATCTAGCTGTAGATTTTTTTCAATGTTTGCCACATTCACAGCTTACAAACCTGTATGGCCCAACAGAATGTACAATAAATTCATCGACATTTACCTTATCTCATGCATCTCTCAACGACTATCCTGACGCTATTTCAATTGGAAAACCTGTCACTAACACCTTATACCATGTATTGAAAGAAAATGGGCAAGCAGCAGAAATTGGTGAAATCGGAGAGCTATACATTTCCGGAGCTCAAGTCGCGAGAGGCTATTATCAGCGTGATGAAATGACAAAGGATAAATTTATCCCAAACTCAGCTCCTTATCTTCTTGGACATGAGGTTATGTATAGAACTGGGGATTTAGTTAAGCTGGACATTGACGGGAATACACACTTTGTAGGAAGAGCAGATAGTCAAATAAAATTACGTGGTTATCGAGTTGAATTGGATGAAATCCGTTTGGCAATTGAAAATCATAAGTGGGTAAAGACTGCAGCTATGGTCGTAAAAAATGATCCTAGAACTGGCCACCAAAATTTAATTGCCTGTGTGGAGCTTGATGAAAGAGAAGCTGCATTAATGGATCAAGGAAGTCATGGTAATCACCATCAATCAAAATCAAATAAATTACAAGTAAAGGCGCAACTTTCTAACTCTGGATGCCGCGATATCTCAAAGTGTGAGGCAGGTAGCCTATTTCCTTTGCCAGGGAAAGAGGCTACGGCAGAACAACGAGCCAATGCATTTGGTCGTAAGACCTACCGCTATTTCGAAGGACTGGCTCCAATTTCTAAAGCGAGCTTATTGAATATGATTGAGCGCATGCCAAAACCTGCGCAAATCAAAGGCTCTATTGAAACATTACTCTTGGCTGATTTTGGACACTTACTGAGAAATTTTGGTCAGTTTACTAGTGAAGAGCGCTTACTTCCTAAATATGCATATGCTTCACCGGGAGCTCTATACGCAACTCAAATGTACTTTGAGTGCAGTGGAGTTCTAGGGATTGAATCTGGTATCTACTACTATCATCCAGTCATTCATAGTCTGATTAGGGTACATACAATACCAAAACGCCGAACTCCCACTTTAAATGTTCATTTTATAGGAAAACGGGAAGCAATTGAGCCTGTTTATAAAAATAATATTTTAGAAGTTTTAGAAATGGAAACAGGCCATATGTTGGGAGTCTTTGACGAGTTTTTACCTGAGTATGGGTTATCCATTGTTCAAAATTCGAACTGCTTACGTGATGATTTACCACCATGGTATGATGGTAAAAGTAATGACTTTTATCTGGGCAGCTTCAAACTTGAAGCATACCAATTAATCCCTCAATCAAATAATAGCCCCAAATATTTTATTCAAATACATGGCGATAAGGTTCAGGGACTTTCATCTGGCTTGTATCAGTATGACAGCGGTGAATTACTTTGGTTAACTGATAAAATGATTCAAAAGAAAGATGTTATCGCTATAAACCAAAGCGTCTTTGAACGTTCCAGTTTTGGCATCGGGCTTGTGTGTCAGAATAAAGATACTGAAAATCATTATATTGATTTAGGAAGAGCTCTACAGCGTTTACAAAGTAACGCTTCACTTATTGGGCTTATGTCATCTGGTTACAGTTCAAAAACGAATAATAACCTACCATCTGCACTAAAAATGAAAACCATTTTATCTGAACATAATTGCCCCATGGAGAGTTTTTATTTTGGTGTAGGAGGGCCAATTAGTACAGAGCAGTATCGAAGTGAAGGGATGAATGAAGATCGTTTACATATGAAAGGCCCAACCGAGATATTGAAAGATGAATTGTCATTACAATTACCCAGCTATATGATTCCAAATACTGTTTTGGTATTGGATAAATTACCTCAAACTGCTAACGGAAAAGTTGATTATATTGCATTAAACCAGATAGATGTACTTAATCGGATCAATACAAATCGAGAGTTTGTTCCTTTGAATACTGATACCGAGAAAAGCATTGGGGAGATATGGTGTCGTGTCATGAAGTGGGACACTGTGTCAGCAACAGATAACTTTTTTGAATCTGGGGGGAACTCTCTCACAGCTGTAGCTTTAATCAATCGTATTAACAGTGAATTTTCTGTAAAAATGCCGCTTCAGATCTTATTTCAGAGTCCAAGTATAATTGGCCTAGCTCAATGGCTTGATAGTAATAAAACAGAGCAGAGTCCTTGTTCAAGATTAATCCATTTAAATAAAAGTACTGAACAACCTATTTTTTGTTGGCCAGGCCTCGGAGGTTACCCTTTAAATCTTAGCCTACTGGCTAACGAATTGGTTTCTGGACGTGCTTTTTATGGAATCCAAGCTCAAGGGATAAATACGGGAGAATTACCACTCGCATCTATTGCAGAAATGGCAAAAGAAGACATTAAACAAATAAAGCAAATTCAACCAGAAGGCCCATACACTTTATGGGGTTACTCTTTTGGTGCGAGAGTTGCTTTCGAAACAGCAGCTCAATTGGAGGCGATGGGAGAAACCGTTGATAATCTTTACTTTTTGGCGCCTGGAGCCCCGATAACACAGGTCGAAAGAGAGCAGACTTATGAGCACGAAGCTAGTTTCAAAAATCCTGTATTTTTAGCAATCCTTTTTTCTGTATTTGCTCATAAGGTTGAAGGAAGACTACTAGAACGTTGCTTAGAACTCTGTCGGACCGAAGATGACTTTATTGAATTTATTTGTAAACGTTTCTCAATGCTACAGGCTGACTTAGTGAAACGTATTATTCGCATTGTTACGATGACTTATGGCTTTAGCTATAAATTTGAAGAACTTAATAACCGATGCTTAAAAGCACCTATTACAATAATTAAGGCGCAAGGAGATCATTATTCATTCCTTGATAGTTCACCTGCGTTTAGCAAAGAAACACCTTTATATCTCGATCTTGATGTTGACCATTATCAGGTCTTGAAAGCTACTGGTGTACAGGAATTAAAACGTAAATTGAACCTTAAGAACTAAAGGATAGAAAGATGATACAACTTGAATTTCAACCAGAAGTAAAAGCTGCACTTGAATCAGGTAAAGCTGTTGTTGCTCTTGAGTCTAATGTAATTACACATGGATTAGATTATCCTGAAAATGTAACCACAGCTCTCAACGTAGAAGCAGCTGTCCGTGAGAGTGGAGCTGTGCCAGCAACAATAGGTATTGATAATGGTGTGGTATTAGTTGGTATGAATCGCGAACAAATTGAGCGATTTGCATCGTCATCTAATATTCCAAAAGTGACCAGCAGAGATTTACCCTTTATTTTAGCATCCAAAAAAATGGGAGCAACCACGGTTGCATCGTCTCTAGTTATTGCTGAGTTGGCAGGTATTCCTTTTTTTAGTTCTGCAGGTATCGGGGGGGTTCACAGAGGAGCAGAAACATCCATGGACATCTCCTCTGATCTAATACAATTTACACGCTCTAAAGTTGCTGTTGTCTGTGCTGGAGCAAAAAACATTCTCGATATAGGTTTAACTTTAGAATATCTCGAAACTCATTGTGTGCCAGTTGTCTCTTATAAATCTGATGATTTTCCAGCATTTTATTGTCAGAGCAGTGGGCATAAAAGCCCGATGAGAATGGATCATGCAGATGAAATAGCCGAAGCAATTGAAATAAATAGAGGTATACCTAATTCAGCGGGTATCCTTATTACAACTCCGACACGTAAGGAGGATGCAATTAATAGTGAAGATATTCAAACCGCAGTACAATTGTCAGTTGATAAAGCAGAAGCAGAGGGGGTGACTGGCAACGCAGTTACAAAATTTATTATGAAAGCAATCGAAAAAGCGACTTCAGGTCGTTCTGCAGAAGCTAATAAAGCAGTATTGATTAATACTGCTCGTATTGCTGGTAGGCTTGCCGTCGCACATAGTAATTACTTGAAATGAAAAATTTAAGCTACGCTTATTTGATTTAACAATATTTATGAGGTGCCTATCTGAGCACCTCCTTTTGTTTCCAAACCTCGTTCATAATAATATTTACAAAACCTTATTCTCGACACTACACATCAATCTATGTCTACATTAGTCTCCTCATCGCCTAAACTGAAGGTTCATGAGAGATCTGCCTTCTTCAACGAACTCTTCAATGCCTTTGGAATTTATGCTTGAAATGAGCTGTTCAAACAGACATCTCCGAAATATTTTCAGTTTTTGCAGCAAGCCCAAAGTACTATGACTAAATAATATGCGGCATCATATGATTCAATGTGCCGCTTAGTAGGTAGTTATCGTTCTGTTATGAAAATGAACAACATCTGGTGAGTTACGTGTATGACCGCACGATATAAAGCGATAGACGACCGCAGGTTACCATTACTGCCCTCGATGTTCTTATATGTGCATACGTGAATTTCACCGGGTTGTTACGAGCTTTTGGGGCGCAATAATCAGCGTGCGTTACTCACTTTTATCGTCTTTGTGAGCGGGATCTTCCCAACACACCACCTCTTTGGCAGATGCGTTATAGAAAGACAGTCGGTTGTTTGCGAAATCACTACCATCGCCACGCTTCACGTAGATGATCTCGTCCAACAAGTAGATACCCATTGCCGACCATGGTGGCACGGTATAGCCTTCTTCCTGTGTCTCGGAGGCGAAAATCTCTTGAGATTTTGTTCGTTCCCAACCAAAGCTGGCAGATAGTTCACATGTCACGGTGCCACCAATAAATTTACAGCCGCCTTCTGCGGTTACTGTTAAGTTTGCGCCAGCACTCAACGTTTCTGATTTTGCCTGTGTCACACCAGATTCCCTAGTAAGGTTGAGACTGATTGAAGTGGGCGCCTTGTTATTGTAGTAGAACCCATCACAATGGCTGTATTTCACATGGCGCTCTAGGCGGTAAAAAGGGGATTCACGGAATTGTCTTTCTCGCGGCATATCCTTATCGGCGGTTAAAGCAGTACATGGCACATAAAAGTAGCTCTTTAATATATGCTCCGTCTTAGGTTGTTTGTCGTAGCCCGTGATTTCAGGAACTGGAATATCGCCACCATCGACAGGGAAAATTGGCAGCTTTAAAACACGTAGCACCGAGTCACGGTATGGGCGACTTGGTTTTGAGTGTTTGCATGCTGCTACAAAGCCACCTGATGCTACGAAGATAGTGTTATCACCCTCTACGCGTTGATTTGGTCGAATTTCCCATAATGAAACATCGAGATTACCCTGTGAGCCCTCATCATTCCAAATGAACGTATTGCCGTCTAAGGTGCCGTCTGCCGTAAGGTCTTCACGCACACACATGATTTCTCGTACGTCTGGCTCAGCATAACCTCTGGTTGCCACATCACCCAGCGCCACGTAGCCTTCTGGTGGTGTTGGTCGCCAGATCGAGCACTCAATGTCAGCACCTGATCCTTCGCTATTCCAACGCCTTTTATAGCCCGTTGGGTGTGCTAAAGCAGGTTGTTTCCCTTCGGGCACATTTTTTAGCTTAATCATCATTCCCGCTACACCGTGGGCAAAACAGTCGCTTACTTGCCACTTATCTTTAACAGCAACCGAACAAAGATTGTAAAAACCTTCTTCGTTATCACAGTTAGTCGGTAGCGGGCGACACAAACTAACCGATTTATTGCCGCCATTACCTCGGTCATCCCAAATAAAGTCATAGTTTTCGGCGAAGCGAATAATGACTTCACCACAATCGAGTTGTCTTACGCGAGGATAAATATCATTACTTTCTAATACATTAGAACTCATAGTAATTTCCTTTATGAATCAAATTAGGTTGGATTTAATAGTGGTAGATAGTTTTTAAATTATTAATTAACTTTCTCTTTCTGTTTTCTCTCCTTTTTTATGGGTAAAAAATAAAAGGTAAGCGAAAAACAATACACAACATGTATCATCGTCCTAAATGGATGAAAATATGAAAATCTAACGGAATGCTAGCTGGTGATCATGAAAAAAAGTAAGACCTCCGAGGGCGTCTTACTTTTTATAGTTTGTAATAAATTGATGTGTTTAGCTTAAGATATAACCGTTTATTTCCAGCTTGCTCAACACAAGCTAAGTAGTATAAGCTTTGAAAAATCAGTACAAGCAGCTAGGGACTTAA
This sequence comes from Vibrio sagamiensis NBRC 104589, assembly GCF_007990935.1. Taxonomy (GTDB): domain Bacteria; phylum Pseudomonadota; class Gammaproteobacteria; order Enterobacterales; family Vibrionaceae; genus Vibrio; species Vibrio sagamiensis. The sequence continues at coordinate 935 of NZ_BJXJ01000057.1, read as the reverse complement.
TATCGTTAGCTCTTGAGTCGTACAGTCAAATGTCTAAGCATAGAGAATGACACGTTATTGAAAGAGAGGACTATAAACGAATGTTTATTCTCATAATAATGAAGTGATTATTAATTAGTAACAGTGTTTAAACTAAGATTATATTTATTAATTCGATATTAATCAGTAAAGGCTATTTTTTCAATATCAATAGTTTTATTTTCCAATAATTAAATAAAAGATTTTGGATACTTGAACAATATTAGAAGAATTTTATTGAGTAAAACTTCGCACTAACTGAGCCCATAGGTCAGCTAAATGCATATACAAAATAATTTATAAACAGTTTTTTAAAACGCTAGGACATTCTTATTACTCAGTTTAAATATGTGATTTGAACTGCATTGTCTTTTTAGATAATTACTTTATACACATTAAATTTGTGATATTTTTTGTCGATTTTTTCATGCTGCTTATGGCAGTGACGTACATTTTCATAATCCTTTCCATAGATAGAAGCCAGCGTATCCACTATCATGTTACTGATTGCTTTGATTAGTGATGAAATCTTTTTAAAATGCTGACTTTGTTATCTTTTTTTGATTAACCTCTATATTCCCTAGTCGGTATTCAGCATAATAGTCTTATCATCCAACACTCTGCTCCTTTAGTAAGAACAGAGATACTAATAAATAAAAAATAGGAATGTAAATCAGATGGCCAACGGATTTTTATCGACCCTTCTAAAAGATTTTGCCAAGCGCTGCCAAATTGAAACACTGGAATTTGATGAAGAGGGATATTGTCACTTAATTATTGATAACGAAGTTGCGATTACGCTTCGCTCAGGTGAAGAAAAACTGACACTTATCGGCTTAATCTCTAATGAAAAGCCACATCCTGATGCTTATTTTCAATGCATGAAAGCTGCATTAACAAAAGATGAACCTTGTGTG
>NZ_BJXJ01000056.1 GCF_007990935.1 Vibrio sagamiensis NBRC 104589 | reverse complement strand
GAAGTGACGTGTTCAGCCATGTTTGCTGCCGAGCTTAACGGTTTTGCATTCATGACACTTTTCTTGCCGGAGCCATTGATAAGCGAAGTCTTGGATTGAATAGTTGCTACCCCAAGACGAGCATTTAATTCAGGAGTAAGATGAGCCTTCTTCAAAGTAACTTGATTAGGCACGTTTTGTTGAGAAAGTGTATTAACATTCATTGGAGCTTTACCCAACAAGTGATTTAACTTCGCTTCAACAGGCATCGTGATTAACGAGGTATGCAAGCGAGAACTTGGTAATCTGACATTTTGTAGAGTGACTTTATTTAAAGTAAGTTTGTCATAGCCAATACACGGTAGCTCTAATCCCTGATGTTTCCCATTGACGTTTTTCAGCCCCGTCAATGCTTCAACCAAAGCAGTCTTTTCAGTCAACGGCGCATGCTGTTCATGTTTAACTGCTTGGTTAAAAGCAGCAAGAGGAAGTATATTCAACTCACTATTACGAGGCATTTCCTTGAATGCAGGAACATCCGCTTCGGTTTCTAATTCGTGTTGATCGAATTGAAAAAATTTATCTAAATCAGAATTACTCACTTTATTAAAGTGTGGGTCTAGCTCAAACTCCTCGTCACTACTCACCGTAGCACGACTAGTAATGGCTGTTAATTCATTCATCATGACTTTTCATACCTCATCTGTTCACGAAGCTCAGCAAGTGCGTCTTTTCGTTTTTCTAATCTTCGCTTTTCAGCTTCCACTTCTGTGATTTGTGAAGCCACTTCTTGTGCATCTTGTTGTTTTATAGAAGCATCAAAAAAAAGAGACTCTATCTCCGATTTTGTGCTTTCTCGGCGCATAAACAGCCTACTTAAAGCATTTGATTCATTTAGGACACTGATACTTTTTAAATGCAGCTGTTGTCGTTCAATTTGATGCCATTTATCTTCAATGACATCTAATAAATCCTGATACTGCTTTCGAAGAGTAACGAGTTTTCTCTGTTTCTTGCCGATACGAATATCAACAATATCAATAAGCTGACCAAATTCCTTCCATTTCTTGGAGGGTTTCCTCATACTCCACTCCATCAAACCCTTGTTTTAAGAAAGACATAATGTGGGGGTAACGATCAATTGCCTCATCGGTGTCTAAATCATTCCCTTTTTCGTATTCTCCTACTCGAATCAACAATTCAACATTAAAATAACGGTACACCATATCTTTTATTCGCTCTGAAAGCTTTACGTAGTATTTACTCTGCACTTTATTTTGTAATCGACTTTTGCTTTTTAATACATCGATTGCAGGGTAACGGCCTGTTGAAGCAATGGTCGTCGAATAAACTAAGTGACCATCAATCAGAGATTTAACTTCATGTGCAATGGGGTCATCATCGATCTCTTTTTCGATGAGAACGGTAAAGATTCCGGTGACTGAGCCGTGAATAGAGTTACCACAACTTTCAACTAGGCGAGATAGAGCCAATGAAACACCAATGGGTATTCCACCTTGGATCGGCGTGTTATCTAACATAGCTTGAGCACGAGCAAAACGAGTGAGTGAGTCAAAATACAACACCACTTTTTTACCCTGTTCCATATAATGCCGAGCAAGGGAAACAGCGACTAAACCTGAACGCACTTTTTCCAAAGGATTAGCTTCTGAAGTGGATACAATGGTAATGGATTTCTGGATCACTTCAGGACCGATTTCCCCTTCAAGAAACTCCACCACTTCACGCGCACGCTCTCCAATCATGGCAAAAATAACGACGTCGGCATCCATATTATTAGCCATAATAGAAACGGTTGTTGTCTTGCCAGCTCCCGCAGGTGCGAAAAGACCTAAACGTTGTCCCTCTCCAATAGTAAAAAGGCCATCAATAATCTTAAGCTTGGTTGGAAATACAGTTTCAATTGGTGCGCGCACATTAAGTGGGATCGGCTCTACAGCAATAGGTAAATCGTGAAATTCACCTTCTTGTTCTAAATAGCTATCACCATAAATCGATTGACCGTAACAATTGATAACTTTACCGACCAAAGCATCTTCATTCAAAGGAAAACAGAAACGACGCGGTGTAATTTCAACTCGGCCACCGCGCTGAACAGAACCAGGCTGCAAGAGCTTAATTTCGACACGCAGACCAGCAATTTTCATTACCTCTCCACGAACTCGCTCCCCTGTAACAGTATGAATAAAACATTCTTGACCAACAAAAGTATCAGTAGATACATGGCAAATAACTGTATCTTGATAAGATTCTTTGACCTTAAAAAAATGCGTTAACATTAGTCAATCACCTTGAAAGAGATTGATACATAACGTTTATACTTTTGCTTACTTTCGTTAGTGCTTTTAAATAGCTCACCTAAAAGTGGAATACTGGAAAGTACCGGAACACCCGATTCTGTTTTTTGAGTGACTGTATTATCAAAGCCACCGAGAATGACCGTTTGCTGAGGACGGATATAAACTTCAGACTGTAATGATTGGGAACTTACCCTTGGCGGCTGAGAATTTTTATCATCTTCATCACTGCTATCATTTAAGGACTCTTCGACATATTGAATTTTGGCCTGTACATCACCAGAAGGAAGTAGTCGACCAGTAACATAAAGACTATTATCGGCAGAGATTTCTTGTGTCTTCACTTCCTTATCAGAAATCAAAGTAATGGTTGCGGTATCCTTTTTACCAAATTTTCCTTGCTGGTTTTCGAGAATAAGCAAATTGGTTTCATAAACTCCACGGGCTACACCATTAGAAGACAGTGCCTGAAAGTTTTTTAAGAAATCAATGGTCTCCATAAAAGGGGGAACCACAACATCATAAACACCACGACTGCCATTTAGCCAAGCACTGTCAATACCTAAATTCTCAGTTCTTGTTACAGAAATATCATAGACTTTGAGTGAAAATAATAATTGTTGACGCTTAATATCAATTAGAGCAGCAATTCGTTTTGCCAACCTTACTTCTTCGGGAGTACCACGAATAAGAACCGCATTAGAACCTGGTAATGGTTGGACTTTGGACGTATCATCTTGCTCGTCAAGTTGCTGCTTATCCCCATTACTTAATTTCACTTTATAAGCTTTTTGCAGAACTTCATCGTCACTGACATTTTGAAATTGCCCAAGGTTTAAGATTGCAGATGAAATTAGAGTGACCGCTCCCGGAAATAAAACATTTCCATCAAAAGTCTCGATCTGACGATCGAAAACAGAAAGATAATGGAAATTAATTCTTGCTAGTTCAAGATCGTTACCATTTTCCAGAAATTGATTTTTATCAACCATGGTTGCATAACCTACGGCATCATTGACAAACTGACGTGTACCAGACAATAAAATAGAATTACCTCGCTCAACCAACTTTACTTTTGTCGTCGTGTTTGTCTTAAAGTTTTGTTTCAATTCTTTGAGCAATGTTTTAGTGGCAATATTACGAGGCTTAAAAACATAATTTATATAAGCCTGACCTGACTGCACTGTCAGGGTCCCACCATACACATACCAATCAAAATCATAGACTTCGGATAATTTTATTAATAGCTTAGGCCCATCACCTGATAATGTTTGAGTAATTAGTTGACGTTCTGTAGCACTATCAAAATCCTCGACCAATTTAACTTGCATGTCTTTTGCAATGGCTTTGAGGGCACCTTGTAAATTTATACCTTGCTGTTTAATGAAGATCTCAGCTTGAGTTAGGGCGGAGAAAAACAATAACAAAGCTAATAATTTATATTTCATTAAATATCTCTTTTAAGCGTTGTTGATCTAACTTCATCCTTTGAACTATCTGATTCATTATTGCACCATTAATAATAATATTAATTGTTTCTTGTTCTGAAAGAGTCAATTCAGAAACCACTTCATCAGAAGGAGTATTATCTTCATTTACATTTGAAAGCTCACTCAAATATTGGTTGTTTTTCTCTATTTTTTCAGCTGTTAACTCAAAATCAGATTTTACCGATGAATGTTCAGTTGTTAAAAGTGAGTGGCTCATATCAATTCTAGTCATAGCCTACCTTTGTCATCATTTGTTTAAAAACATAAAACTGGTCATGTAAAAACCAGAGGTTTAATAAAATAATTACAACTATCGCTTTTATATTTGGTGTTACAAAAAGCGATAACGATGCCTTTTTAAAAAAAAGGTCAACGTAACCACAACAAATTGTAATTGCTAGTAAAATAATTATATATTTACCTGAAACAACAACCATCATCGTAAGGCTATCTGTAATAAGAAAAAAAAACTGTTCAAAATCTAAAGTTGAATCTCCACTGTACGAGATAGCATCAATAATAGGTCTAAACAGCGAACCATCCAGTAGTGCATAAATTAAGAAGGACAAACTGCTGATCTTTGCTAATGCTTCCGATTCATCAGTAAAACGTTTATCTTGTACTGACTGCTCATTAAGCAAAAGTAGCTGTTGAATAACACTGCCTACCGTTCCACTAAGCCAATAAGGAACAGATGAAATAAAAGCAAAAATTAGAATAGACAACACCCAACCGAACGTAGGAAGCTGCGGTAATTGCTCCACATCAATAAATATCGCAAACGCTATCGATATAGAAAGGCAGGTAATATTATCTAAATATAGCCTCGTCGGGTTGTAAATTTTTAAGAAAAAGAAGAACCCTGCAAAGAGCAACCAATCAGGAAACAATAACTTTTCCATACTAACCAAGCGCTCTAAACAATAGTGTCCAGCTATCTGAAAAGTAGAATACAGCTAATTTAACTGGAGTAGAAATAACCGTAGGTGATAACATCGTCATACCAACACCACTTAACACAACAGCGATAAGAAAGTCGATACTGACAAAGACCATATATAGTTTTAACCCTAACTCAAAGCCTTTATATAAATCAAAAATCAGATTACCTAAAAAATATTTGAATTTATCATTTTCTTCATCAAAATTAATCGGTATATCGATCATACTAGTCAGTTTATTGGTTTTTTCCACTGCGCGCTCAAGTAATTCTGGGAAAAAATCAAAGATATTACTAGCCAAGTAATACATTGTGATATTTTCAGGTAACTCATTTTCAGACGTCAAATCAAGCGGTAAAGATAAAGTATCTTGCTGTTGTGAAAAATAGGGTTTTACCCGCTCAATACCCGGTTTAATAACAGGCCAAATGCTATTAAGAGCCATGAGTGCAGCGAGCAAATTCACGACAATGGTCGGTGGTATTTGTTGTGTCCCCACTGCGTTTTTTATGATATTAAGAACTATATTATATTTTACAAATCCAGAAAAACAGATAAAAAATACGGTTGAAAGTAAAACAAGGACTAATATTATTACTAGATTAGCGCCTGAAAACGGATTACTTGGACTAAGCAACTCAATCATAAAAGTAGTTTAATTCGTAAAAATATGGACTGACTAGTCAGCACCGAGTTATTAAATATTTCTTACCGCAGCAAGTATTGAGTCTTTAATACCTTTTAAAGTACTTGTTCCGGTTTGCACAATAATACTCTGGTTTGCCATTTTTTGTTGAAGAGTTACTGCATCTGTAGTGCTCATTCCACCATTAGCATCCGAGTTTTCTTTTAGCCACTTTTCTATATCGGCATCAGCTGCTTGTATTTGTGCTTCAAAAATATCTGACACTTCGTTTGTTGTTACTTCACCATCATCATTTACCGTAACTGTTTGTCCCGCTGGTCTAGTTGATCCACCTGCTGGCATAATCTCACCTCACATTAATAATTAAAAATAATTTTTTGAAACTTAGCTTATTTACACACAATAAAAAAGTGAAAATCCATGATTTTTCATACAATAGAATTTTCAATCTTTTTTCAATTTTTAACGCATCATGTTGAATCCAGAATCAACATGATTAAATAAAAATCAATATTACTATTTTAAAAATAGCATAATACTGATCGTAATAATCGAGGCTAATAAAGCTGCTGAAAAAAGCATGGTAAACCAAAAACTACCTTTAACCGGAGCATTTATCGCTTCATTTTTCGCACTAATATAAGAAGGATGAATTGCACTTTTAGTGCTGCTTACAATGCTTTTAATAGCTAATGTTGGGATCTCTTCAGACGAAAGTTGATCGATAGCTTCTCCATCTAGAATCAACATATAACCTTCTTTAGGTACTGTTTTTATCTCACAAGCTAGTTCATTGAAAAGTGTTAGTGACTTACGTAAGTTTGAAATTGCTTTGGTAAGAGATGTTTCACTAACAAGGACGCGTCCCCACACCTGTTCATGGATTTCATCTTTGCTCAGGATGTGGTTACTTCGTTCACAAAGTAGCTTTAATATTGCAGCTTCACGTCCACCCAAATTAACAACATGGTCGCAGGCAACGATCTCACGCTTTAGTACGTCAAAAATCACCTGATTTCCCAATACGTAATTTCTTTCCACAGTTCACCCCTGCATTGAATGATTTATGTTACTTTGTTATTTCTTATAAATTGTTTGGTTTAAAACCTTTAAGGAAGCTAGAAACTTCATAGAAATATGCATTTAGCTTTCTATATAAGGAGAGCAAGAGTCTTCTTACCGAAACGATTTCAATAGCATTAAAAGCTGTATGCACGCTCCGTCAAATGAAGATGTGCAATAATAATAATAAGACAAATTATGAATTGATTATTAATAAAGGCAATCAAATTGAGATGAAAAATTGGTGAAAAAAATCAGCAGAATATAAAAAAAAACAAAATGACCAAAAAAATACCTTTTATATTTATACTTTTCTGGTCATTATTCACACGGTTTATGTCTATTTATTTATGTCATCAATTGAAACGCAAAACTGCTCACCAACTTTAACAAGTGTTCCTGTCGCAATAAGCTCATTTCCACTTTTCAACATGACTTCAGATTGGACAAAATCTGACAAAGGCTTAATTTGACCTTTATGTAATTGATTTAATTCTTCTAATGTCATTGTAGTATGTCCAACGACAACATCGACAGCAATCTTCATCCATTACCTCTGTGCCATTGAGACCATGAAACGGTGAAGGTCACGAATCTCTTCTTGAATTGATGAAATGGTTGTCATCTTATTGCTGAATTCTTGCTCTTTTGTATCAAGGTCTACTTTGATTTTATCGCAAAATGTAGTGATTCGAGTGCTAAATTCCTGTAACTGACCGTAGGTAAGCTCATTAACTTTATTGCCCTTGTTAGCGGCATCCCATATAGTTTTTTCATCAACACCTAATTTAGCAATTTCAGCATTTATTTTTTCTATAATATCTTCATGCCTAATAGGTTCTTTATCATCTTGTTTATTAGGATCAAGATTAGGAAGCATATCACTTTTAATAAGACTCCATAATTTAGTTATTTCAGCTATCGCTTTCGAATTTTTCTGTATAATGTTACCTATATTCTCTGCAGCTTCGTTTTGAGCTGCAAAGTATTTATCCAACAACTCTTCAACAAGAAATAAAGGGTCTTTAAGCCCTGGGGTAAAAAGTTCTTTACGTGCAGTTTCTGGGGCTTCCTTTACTGCACTTTTGAGTACTTCACTATTTTTTAGTTTTTCTTTAATGTAATTATCAACCTTCATTGTTTGGGAAGGTGAGTACTCTGGCAAATCAAGGTAGGCACTTCCGCCATAAAGTAGAGGGTTAGATATTGTATTAGTAGACTGAGACATTATATCTTCCTATTATCGGTTAATAAAATATACACGAGTATTTTGATTATCTTTAAAAACAACTTTATCTCGTGATATTGATTGAATGACACCAAGGTGAGGAACAGTACTGCCTTCCCAATAACGTCCTTGTTGATCATAAATATAACGACCGGATGTGGTCGAATAAAAAATGGAATACGGAAACTCACTTGTTGCAATGTTTTCAGACCAAGTATCATTTGATCTTAGTTGTTTAACGAATAAACCTAACCCCGCTCTGTTGAGCGTCTGCGCAGCTTCAGCATAATCGGATACAAACCAATACCCATTTTGTTGACTAAACGTTAATCCATGCTCACCAAACAAACGCATAATTTGATTATCTGCTTCGTAGGTATCGATATAAATTTGATCTCTGTCTTCTTGAGGAACTAACTTTCCTTTTATATGCTCACCTGTATAGGAAGAAATGAGATCGATATCGAACTGAGTGGTCCGAAGGTATTGATCAGATTCAACTAATTGAAGGTTATCTTGCCAATAATCTGGAAGCTGTTCCCGTATAGATTTATCAAAAACATGAAGTTTTCCGTTTTTAATAAAAGCAGTATCTAATTGACGCAGATATTCGCCAAAAGAAGCCTGCTGCTGGCTTTGAAAAAAAGTAAAGCAACCATATGCTAACCCTATGTTCAGTAATAGACTTAAAACTATCATGGGTGCATATTGTTTTAATCGTAAGCGACGAAGCTGTGGTGACCTGTTACCTTCTTTGAATAAGAAAAAGTGTAATCCTTTAAAGGTATATATTCGGTTAGCAACCAGTTTTTTCGGTTTATCACCACGGAGTAAACCTTTTACAACACAAACTTGGTTTTCAACTGCAAAATCTAATTCAGTATTACTAGGTAAATATTCCGGAACCGAAAGTTGATTTTCCTTTGTAACTTCCTTGTTGCCAATAAGGCAGAAAGTGGTCTGTAGCGGAAAAGAAATACCATGCAAGTGACCATCAACAAACTCAATCAGCCACATATTACTTTATCTCATCATGTAAAAAAGTGGTTTGAACAACAAACTCATTCAATAAACGTAGCAATTCTTGAGGATGTTCTGGTAATAAAACGTGACGAATATACTCATATTCATCCTCATTTATTTGGGCAATATACCCATCCGCAGTGCGTTTGAAATCCGTGTTCAGTTTAAGAGCCTGATTTGCGTCTAATGACAACGTATCAAGCTTAGTCATAAGCAATATTTGACCTTTTAGCCCTAGGCGCTCACCATTCTCAACTCTAACCGAGCACTGATCAAATCGACAAACCAATGCACTATCACCAGCAAGTTGCAGACTTCCTGCATTACTCAATTGAGTAAATTCATTAATCAACAGGTAAAACTTTCTATTTGTCATATTGCTTTTAATTTAACCTCTATCATAAAACGTCGCTGAGTTACGCGTTGTTCTTTCGTTTTTTGGCCATTTTCAACACTTCCTCTGATAGCAATAGGGACATTTCTTAGTCCTTCCTCTATTAAAAAGCTGCGTGTTACTTTCGCTCTTTGATCTGCTAATTTGCGATTCATCGGGTAATTACCTGATGAATCGGCGATACCATATACCGTTACTTGTTCGATCGGCCATTTTTGCAGCTCTGTGATCAACGTAATTAAGGTATTTTGAGCACGACTGGTGAGACGAGCTTCATTCACAAAGAATAAATCTTCAAACTTAAGCATCAAACTTGAATCATTGGTAATGCTCTTACTTATGCCGAAAGACGTGTACCACTTCTGATCAGCAAATGCTTTTGCTTTCCATGAATCAATATCATAAGCTTTACTTTGGTTTGGATTAATAATATTAGCTCTTGCCAAATAATTCTTGTTGCAATTTTTAACTTCTGTTAGACCATAAGTATTCAGATTGGCAATGTAGAATCGGTTTTTTTCTGTCGGCTGGGCGATTTCAACACAAGCCTTATAGTGAGGTGAACCATTTGAATATTCTGGTTCTTGGCGAACCCAAAATTCTGCATTATCAGCATCTGCAACTTCTGCAATAACCAAGTTATAGACATCAGACTGCCAGTCATAATCGAGGATCACATTGTCATCTCGGATTTGATTACTGCAAGCAGAGAGCGTCGCTAGAAAAGTTAAAGAGAGACTAATTTTTTTTATCTTTTTCATTTTTTTGATACTTTTTCAAGGCAGATATAATCATAGCAACTTCTTGATAAAACTCTTTGGGTATAAAGTCTTCACCATGTTTCATTTTATGATAAAAGGCTCGGGCTAAAGTTTTATGTTCAATGATTGGAACTTTCATTCTTTTCAGACGCGCTTTTTCTTCTTGAGCAAGTGAGTCTGTAGATATTTTCAACACTACTGGTGCTTTATCAATATCGCGTTCATAACAAATGGGAATCAAAATATGAGTTGGGTTCGCCAATGCAAAAGTTGGTTTTCTTCCTTTCGTAATCGGAGCTTCCATTACCTCTCGCATTAAACGCTTTCGCTCTGATTTAACTTCAGGCGAACCTTCCGTCTCTTTCATCTCATTTTTCATTTCGGTAAACGTCATGCGATTTTTTTTCTCAAAGTGATACTTTTCGACTAAGAAATCAACACAACCAACACTCACGCCATAAACAAAAAACATCAGAGTCACTAATAATACGTAGTACAAGAGGTTATATATAAAAAAGCTGCGATTATTAATTTCTTTAATGGTATGGAGCTCAGTACCTGCAACATCAGAAATATATTTAAGTAGAAATAGAAGAAAAGTTAGTTCCAGAACTTTACGCAAAGAACGAGACATCGCCTCAATGCCGAAAATATTTTTAAAACCAGTAACTGGGTGTAATTTCTCAACTTTCATTCCCAGAGCTTCCGTGCTGATGACATTTTTATTGACGACTACCCAGTTAATGACTGCCATAATCATTTTGACCAACACCAAGCTACCAATAACAATACCGATCAAAGATATCATCAGGTCGTAGCCAACACGCACATCGGAATACAGTATTTCTTCCATCCAATAGTTTGCATTCTCAAACAAAACGTACATGACACCGATAAACACAATCGCAAAAACCAGTAATTCAAATGTAGGTTCTGCCAACTCAGTTTTAGGAAACTGACCTTTCTTTTTCAGATCGCGCAGTTTCTTTTCGGTCGGAGGGTATTTTTTCGGTTCTGAGGACTCCATCTGGTGCCAACCTTAATTTAAAACCTGAAGAGGTTCAGAGGTGGCAACATAAGAATGATCAGCAATATCTCCATGACTACAAACTGAAATCGTTGACATTACCTGTTGGAAGAATGATTTGACAGGGTTGACTTCACTATCATTAACAACCAAAACCGGTTTGCATCCGTGCTCAGTTGTTAAGCGAACTATCTCTTTACGCAAATTTTGTTGTACTTCGATCAAACGTTCAACATCTTCAACTTCGCCCATGACAAAAGCTTCGATCAATTCAGTTACCGGTGGATCAAGAAGAGCAACATGTAACTTCTCGTGCTTATTTAATAAACGAGATGTGATCTCATAACGCGCTTGACTCCGAATACGAATCAGCCAGTTTTTAGGCTCACTCTCAACGCGAGACCAATAGATCAATGCTTCAAAAAAGCTGATCTTATCTAAGAAGAATTCTGGTGAGCGAATCATTTCTTTCAATACATCGTGAACTCGGTTAAGTCCAATTGCAGAATCGATTTCATTTTTCATCACTTCACTTTGTACGCCCAGCCCCTCAACAATATTACTCGTATATTGAAGATTGTATTTCTCTACTAAGCGTCTTCTTAGAAAGTAGCCAACGACCGATGCAACATTGGTGACCTCATCCTGTTCACGCACAAAAATATCGTCTCCCATCACATCAACTAGAGGTTCAGATGTATCGTTCTTGAAGCTGAAGATACATATATCAGAGACATAAACTTCAATATCACTGTCAAGTTTATCGTTGATATCAATAGCAGGGGCACCGAGAGATTGTCCCCATAATACCTGCTCAATGCTTTCTAGTTGACGTTGAATGACCAATTGATGGTTCGAATCACGAATGACAAATTTAAGTGATTGATAAACGCCTGAGCCCTTAGACTCAAAGGCAACAGTCACCACAGGTTTACCTTGCTTTCGCCAAAGGAATAGAGAAAGTAATCCACATAAAAAGGCTAACGGAGCACATACATAAAGTAAGTTACTGTTCGAAATACCAAGAAAGAGAATAACCGATCCAATAATTAATAGGCTTTTCCAGAAAACGCCAATTTGGCTCATTAACTGTTCAATAAATGGACTTGATTCTTCACCTGACCCTTTAATACGAGTTAAGTAAACACCACAGGCCATTGAGAGTAGCAAACTAGGGATCTGAGAAACCAGACCGTCACCAATGGTTAAAACGGAAAATCGGCTTACGCTTTCAGATAGTGATAAATCAAATTGATTGATCCCTACATAAATGCCACCAAAAAGGTTAACCAAACTGATCAGAATACCGGCGATTGAATCCCCTTTAACGAATTTCATCGCACCATCTAAAGAGCCAAATAGCTTATTTTCTGTACTGAGATCGGCACGCAATTTTTGTGCTTCTTCCCCCGTAATCAAACCACTTTTCAAGTCACCATCGATTGTCATCTGCCTACCAGGTAACGCATCAAGAGAAAAACGAGCCCCTACTTCCGCAACTCGCTCACCACCTTTGGTTACGACCAAAAACTGAACGATGGTTATGATGACGAAAATAAGTAAACCGGAGATCAAATTGCCACCCATAACAAATTCACCGACGGTCTCAATCACATCACCAACATCTTCATTGGCAATAATATTTCGGGTCGTCGCAATAGACAGCAGGAGTCGAAATGTGGTTAACAACAAAACAACCGTAGGTAGAAAAGTAACATTGAGAGGATCGTCATTTTCTAGCATTATCACAAGTAATAAAGCCGAACTAATAAAGCTCACTAAGATAAAGGTATCGATCACTCCACCTGGTAAGGTCACCAGAATAATCGTTGGTAATAGTAAAGCAATAATGGCACTGCTCGGATTGAATAGTAATGACTTACCCTTAAAACCTTTGATCATAACTGTTTTAAGCTCGCTCTCAGTTCCGCAATGATGCTCGAAGTATTAACACTGATAATAGTGTCTTCATTTTCAATGGTTAATATCACACCATCATCTTGTACTTGTTGCTCTACCGATAGTTTTTTTGCTTCATCGTCAATTTCAGAATGTAGTACTTCGATAAGATGCCCGATCAAGTGTTCACTTTGATTCAGTTTGGTTAAGCGAGATGTCACTGCATTTGCAACCGATAGTTTCAGCTCGTCTTTCACTTGCTTAAGGTAATTCTCCTGCTCGCTAAGCAACTCTGAAAGCTGATATTGAGCTCGCTCAAACCATTCATCCTGCTGTACTATCCAAGTTTCCATAACAGTGTCATAGGCTTTTTCAACGTATTCATTAAGAGCAGATTCTTTGTCTTCAATCATCTGCACTACTTGTTGTTCGAGAATGTCTTGATATTCTTGTACCTGATCTTCCAGTGCTAGTAATAGTGCTTTAGCTTCGTGGAATATTTGTATTTCAGATTTTTTGATAATATTTGAGCTTCGAGCACGTTCACGTTTAAACGTGATTTGTGGTATCGACTTTTCTTCTGATTCAATTTCAATGTACAAGGGAACACCTCACTTCTGTTCTCATTATCACTTTAACTAACAGAGAGGCTGAAACTCAAAAGAAAAAAAAAGACTAATCCTGAAATTAGTCTTTTTTATATACAAACTTATCTTTTAACAGCTTTATATTTTTGTGAATACAAGATTATCTTGGTTCATGACTTTAGCAATATGCGCACCAATTGGCCGAAACTTGGCACTCTCCTGCATTGTCAAACGATCTTGAAAATTGCTCAGGTGCCGTAATTGGTGTTCACTGAAGGGCTTTATATTTTTATAAAGGCCCTCTGTATAGTTGCCAAGGTTTGCACTAGATCTCGCTGAACCTAAACTTAGAACAGCACCTCCATCTGCAGTTTTATCCTTTGTCCAACCTTCCCCATTAAACGTCCAACCAGCAACTTGTCTGATACTGTCACTATTTTCTCTTCTTGATCTGCTACCGGTGTTTGAATCGTCAGTTTCAGTATTTTTGGTAACATTCTGATCGTTTTTCGTGACTTGAGCTTCATGATTGGATTCACTGGTAACATAAGGGCCACCAATATTGTTAGCTTGAGTAGCTAAGAAAGA
>NZ_BJXJ01000055.1 GCF_007990935.1 Vibrio sagamiensis NBRC 104589 | reverse complement strand
GAACTCTTCAATATCTTCGGAATTTACGCATTAAAAGCGGTGCTCAGATAGGCACATCAGAAACATCTTCAATTTTTGCAACAAGCCCATATTGATATCTTTTATGTGTTTGAAACCTAGGGGCGCATTAAATGCAGTTGTGTAAGATCAATAAGTCAGAGAAGCTCTATTCTTTTAATTAAGCTTGTAAGTTGCTTATTGGTTTTATATGAAGCAAATAATTTAAATTTAACTCTCAACTTATATAAAAAATCATTACGCTTCACACCAAAACCATCAATCTGATAAAACTTAAAAGAACAATCGTGCCTCTTTTGTAGCAATATATTTTGCATACCAGAATCGTGAACAAGAATACCGTTTATACAAAAGTACTGATAAGCTTCTTTGCAAAGCTCTATAGCTTTTTCCTTTGAAATATCTCCACATTCTATGGCCTTATCTATTCTTTTTGAGATTTGACCAGCAGCATCTCTAATTAATTCAAAACAGATAGCAGTTCCTTCAGATCCTTCAACCTCAACTTTACCATAGTAATTTGGAGCATATATGTTGTCAGCATACTTGGTAAAATAGTCATGCTCTTCTTGATTTATATCTGCTTTAGTTTCTTGTTTGTCTAACATTTCAGATTTTAGAACTTTAACACATTTGTTTTTATTTTCAGGATGTAAGTATACACATCTCCAGTTCCCTGAACCTATTTTGTGGCTCAATTTCAACTTTTCATTCATATAGACTCCAAAACCCACTAGGCATAACGTGTTACATACTTTGCGAGTTCATAACGATTTTTCTTGGTAAATCTCAATTTAAAAAGGCTTGTTGCAAAAACTGAAGATTTTTCTTAAATACCATCAGAGGCACTTTTTTTATTTTTATTGATAATAATAAAAATAAAAGTGGAGCGCAACTGCTACTCGCATTGGTTTTATGCTGTTACCGAGGTAACATGCGAGATAAACACCGATCTATTTCATCGTTCCTCAGGCTTTATTATTAATATCGTTTGGCAACCATGAATCTACATTAATAGGCTGGGATTGCTTGATTTTCATCTCTCGAGTATTGATTTTTTCTCTTTTCTAGATATTTTGGATTGGTCAGCATACTTCTAGCTATATTTATGATAGTTCTCGAAGTTCAATAAGATATTGAATAATAAGTTAAATCTTGAATCATTGCTTAGCCTGAGAAATGAGGACACCTCGCTAAACATAGCATCAAATAAGCAGTATTAACTCATTAACTTCGTTTTTTAAATGAACTTCAATCAATTAAATTAAAGTATGTACTTGGATTGTATCTTGACAGGTTTAAATGTGTTTGGTGAATGTTTTTAAGGTTAGTAATTTACACATTGTCACTAACCTCGTAGTAGGAGGGGTAGAAGTGTTTAAAAGATTTAAATAAAAAGCACCCATACTATCTCCTATTAAAACTAGTGCATATCAATATCCCAAGTTTAAGCAGATTTTGGTGGCGAAAATTAGTTGAAGGCATTCTATTCTCTACCTCATTTAATCAGAACGTGCCTCAAGAATTATTCATTAAAGAGATCAAAAAATAACTACGAGCGTCTGAATTACTCTATAAGCGTGAGTTAATGCCAGAATATTTATGGTAGGTAATATTAAATGACTACATCCGAAAAGAATCAATATATTCAGATAGAAACAAAGGTGAAGCTAATTTAGATAATTGGCCTATTTAAAAAAATTAGTTACTCAATAAGAGACTAAGAATGAAATGGTGATGTTAACTTTAACTGGGCGCTTTTCTATTATTCACTAGAGTAAATTGAATTGGATTGAAAGCGTAGATATTAGAGTTGTTCACCTCATCACCTTAACAAGACGTTTTTGTTTTTTTCGAATTATGGGGCTCTATGAAAGTAAGAAAAAAGTTAGCATTAACAACGACTCCCAATTCTTATTCACTTTCTAAAAACTGGCAGGATAGACTCGGCATCGCCATTTTCTCGCCAATTAATCAATTTAATCTTGTTAAGTTATAGTTTTTTAACCACCGCGAAAGCGGTGGTTTCCTTTATATTTTGGAGCAGTATTCCAAAGCAATCTTGCAGCTCGGTGAGGGTTGTAAGTTAAAGTTATGGAATTAAAGAACCTTACAAGCAAAACCTTTTAGATAAAAACCTTCAGGGTAGGCGGTATCAGTTGGGTGATCAGCGGCTTGTTCAAAACGTTCAACAAACTTCACCTGACGATTAGCATCAACCGCTGCATCAGCAATGATTTTTTGGAATAAAGCTTGGTCCATGAGTCCAGAACAAGAGTAGGTAAGCAGTGTTCCACCAGGTCTCAGTATTTGCATCGCCAGCATATTAATATCTTTATAACCGCGGCAAGCACCATTTAATTGTGCTTTACTCTCAGCAAACTTCGGTGGGTCCATGATAACGACATCAAACTGAGTGCCTTGGTCACGGTATTCTCTTAATAGTTTGAACACATCCGCGTTAAGAAAAACAGCGCGTTTTTTTGAGATGTCGAAGCCATTAATTTCAGCATTATGTTTTGCAGTATCGAGCGCAGGTTGAGAAACATCAGCGTTGATGACACGTTTGGCTCCACCTTTTAAGGCATATAAACCAAATCCACCAGTGTATGAAAAACAGTTCAAGACTTCTTTGCCTTTCACGTATTTCATTGCTTGTTGTCTACTGTCTCTTTGATCAAGGTAGAAACCCGTCTTATGGCCACCAACTATATCAACGCTGATTTTGACGCCATTTTCTTCAATCACAACAGACTTAGGTGGAGTGTCTCCATGTAATACTCCCGTTGTTTCCGCAAGCCCTTCTTTTTTGCGTACAGATACGTCGGAACGCTCATAGATATTACACTCAGGGAAACATTCGATTAAAGCATCAATAATGTTTTGCTTATTAAACTCTGCGCCAGCACTGAGCAATTGGCAGACAAAAAAGTTTTTATAGCGATCGATTGTAATTCCAGGAAGGCCATCCGACTCAGCCGCAACAAGACGATAACCCGTCAATCCATCGCGTTCAATAATATCTTCACGAAGTAATTGAGCATTGTTAAATCGTTTAATAAAGAATGCCTTATCGATTGATTCTTTTTCAAAACTCCAAATACGAGCACGGATTTGTGAATGAGGAGAGTAAGCCGCTTTCGCAAGCCATTTGCCATCAAAACTGAACACATCGACAGTTTCACCAAGAGCGGGGTCGCCTTCCACTTTGCTGATACCTCTTGAAAATATCCAAGGGTGTTTGCGTTTAACCGATTTCTCACGACCTTTAACCAGATATATTGCAGCTGTCATTGATTTGGCTCTTAATTAGATTTGAAAAAGAAAGCATTGTCCGAGATGTTCCTATTAAAAGCAACATACGGTGATTTGTTTGTTGATTACATGTAATCAAAAATAGGAACTATAAGCACTTTGCTGGTTTAGGCAGACCAGCCAATTTAGTCGCTTGTTTAGCAGGCCCTTTCTTAAAAAGCTTAAATAGGTATTTGCTATTACCTTTTTCAGGCCCATGAGCTTTTTCTAGTGCTTTGACTAACATTCTTACAGCGGGTGAAGTATTAAATTCTTCATAGAAGTCACGTACGAAATGAATGACTTCAAGGTGTGCATCGGTAAGCTCAATCTGCTCATCTTCGGCTAAAAGGGCAATCATACCTTCATCCCACTGTTTATGATCAAGCAAATAACCTTGGGCGTCGGTTTCAATTTCTTTTCCGTTATAAATGAACATCACTTTTCCTATAAATTCATCAGTTATCGTTTCAGGGTAGCTTAGGGGGAGGCAAGAGCTCAACAAAATAGTGGTGCTTTGATATCAAATGGAGAAAAAAGCGCCAGTCACCCAACGATTTTGAACCTATTGGTTTTGATACCGCGATTCTTGTTGGCCTCACTCATCGTTTAAATCACAATACCTGCCTTAATTATAATGCCAACAACCATCGCAAGGTAAGCCAAAAAACCAAGTAAATTGCCGACCCAAATGGTTGGGTTTCTATGATAGAGCCCGTAGATAAACCAAAGCAGCGATATTAATGCGTACATTGACCAAGTGGTTAGTGATAAACCATGGGCATGATGAGAGTGAGTTATATAAAGTTTATAAAGTTGTGGCAATGTCGCGATTGGGCTCACTAACCCCATGAAAAGCATAATAGGTTCGAGTTTCTTACCTAAGCTATTGAGGAGAGACATATTCGAACACCTCTTTAGAAAAGTTCACCGTGATGAAGTCCTGACTTCACAAGTTATTTGGGTATACATCACAAGTCATAGCAAGAACAGGCGCAGTTAAACATGGCTGTACTTAAAGTTTACTTGAGATTAGTCCAATCAATACTAGTTGAATACGTACTAAATGCTAATGTAAATGAAAGGCATTGTTGGTTGTTAATTCATCGATTGTTAATTCTGTGCGTGAATTATTCACTCTTGGTGATGATAGTTGGTGCTATTTTATTCGTGAATCTCATTAATTGTAGAAAATAAGGCTGGACTAAGTGTAAATAATGTATTTTAAATATAACTTAACTGGCTAAATATAAATATTTATTATGATTTGAGGGTTGATATAAAATAACTGTATAAAATTATTAACAAATTATATTTAATAAGTCTAGACTATTGTTTCTTTTGTTATTTATTTGGGCTATAGCTCTCAGTTGTAAATTATTTAATTTTCATTAGAAATAAAGTTCCTATAGATTCCGGGTTATCACTTTTTATTTGATAGAAATAACATCAAAACCGGTAAATGGTTTTGAGCAGTGGTCAAAAAAGTGAAGCATTCAATTTAATCTCAAGGACTTATAATGAACTCATTTCCAAAAAAAACACTGGTAGCCTTAGCTCTGACTAGTTTAAGTGGTGCGGCTTTTTCTCATGGCTATGTATCTGAAGGCATTGGTGGTGTTGCAGCAGGCCGCGTCGCGATGTGTAAATATCCAACATCAGATACCAATGAAAAAAACTTAAACTGTGGCTCTATTCAATGGGAACCGCAGAGTGTTGAAGGCCCGGAGGGTTTCCCGGAAGCCGGCCCACGTGATGGAAAAATTGCCAGCGCAGAAAGTGCTCTTGCTACGGCATTGGATGAGCAAACAGCAGATCGTTGGGTTAAGCGCCCAATTCAAGCTGGTAAACAAACTTTTGAGTGGACATATACAGCAAACCACGTAACTCGTACGTGGAAATACTACATGACCAAACAAAACTGGAACCCAAATGCTTCACTGTCTCGTGACTCATTTGATCTTACGCCATTCTGTGTTATTGAAGGTAACATGCAAAAGCCACCAATGAACCATACACAGGAGTGTAATGTGCCAAAGCGTGATGGTTACCAAGTGATTCTTGCGGTTTGGGATGTGGGTGATACATCTAATGCTTTCTACAATGTTATCGATGTAGAATTTGAAGACAACAACAGCACACCACTTATTCCAGATTGGGAAAAAGGTGGTCAAATCATTCCAACACTTGATCTAAGTGTGGGTGACTCTGTATATACACGTGTCTTTGACCAATCAGGTGAAAATGTCGCTTACAGAACGACTTTAGAGATTACAGATGCAACATTAGGCCAAGCTAAAAACTGGTCTCACGCTCTAGCGACGCTTATCAACAAAGAGCAACCTAACATTCGTGCAGGTCAGTTAGTTGATAACAACTTCCAACCAACTTTCGGCACAAACCCAATTTTCCTAAAATCAGGCAGTGGTCTAAAACGTGTTGAAATTGGCTACAACATCGAAACACCGACACCAGATTACTCAATTACTGTTGATGGCCTAAAAGACGAGTACATCATCACAGATACTCCAACAGAGCTTAACCTAACGCTTACTACGGAAGGTGATGTTGATGCAGAATTGACAGTTTACAACCACCACCGTGAAGCATTGGCAAGTTGGTCTGGCGCTCTAAAAGATGGTCAAAGCCAAGGTGTTGCTCTGAAATTAAATAAATCAGAAGCGGGTCACCATATGCTTGTCAGCCGCATTAAAGATGAGCAAGGTAACTTAGTTAATCAAGAAACACTTAACTTCCACCTAAAAGAAGAATCAGTAAACCCAACTCCGACGCCAGGCGATTACGACTTTGTTTTCCCTGAAGGTGTTGCAAACTACACTGCAGGAACGAAAGTCCTTGCTGCTGATGGTGCTGTATACCAATGTAAGCCTTTCCCATACTCTGGTTACTGTAAGCAGTGGACTGCAACAGCAACACAGTTTGCACCAGGTACTGGTTCTGACTGGCAAATGGCTTGGAACAAATTAGATTAATTGTTTTTAACTCCAGTTAACTCTAATTGATCCAAGAACTGCTTAGCTAACCAAACAGGTAAAGAGTTAAGCCTCTAGATCTATAAAGAGCTAAGTGACTTAAAAAGATAATAAAAGCCCCGCTGCAATTCAGCGGGGTTTTGTGTACCAAAAGGATAAGTTTGCGGTGAATAGGGCTAGGTGACTTGCGTTGTTAGCATTCGCCTATGAAATGGGCAAATAACAAGTAAGGTGGATTAAATGAGGATTTTGGTGACAGGCTCTGCAGGTAGAGTGGGTCGTGCAATCTACATTAAGTTAATGCAAAAACATGATGTAGTGGGACTTGATATAACACCTTGTTCAACGACAGATTTCATTGGTGACATTCGAGATAGCATTCTTATCAAGCAAGCTCTTGAAAATATTGATGCCATTATTCATACAGCGGCTATTCATGCCCCACATGTTGGATTGGTACCTGACGCAGAGTTTCAATCTATCAATGTAGAAGCAACCGAACATTTGGCTTTAGCTGGAGTAAAAGCAGGAGTAAAACATTTTGTTTTTACCAGTACAACAGCATTGTACGGTTGTGCGTCCACACCCCAAGGTGTCGCAGGGTGGGTAAATGAGCAAGTTACCCCACAGCCTAAGTCGATTTATCATAAAAGTAAGGTTGCCGCAGAGTCAAAACTTCAAGAGATTTCAAGCCTATTTAATTTGCCAGTGACAGTATTGCAAATGTCGAGATGTTTTCCAGAACCAGCAGATTTAATGGCAGTATTTCGCCTAACTCGTGGTATTGATGCCCGAGATGTCGCGAATGCTCATTTGTGTGCTGTGGACAAGCGACTTAGTGGTTTTAATCGTTTTATCATCTCAGGTAGAACTCCGTTTAATCAAAAGGACTGTGAAATACTGTACACTGAAGCTGACTCAGTCATTAAGCGTCGGTGCCCAAACATTGCTTTAGCATTTGAGCAGAGGCAGTGGCAATTACCTAAAAGTTTAGATCGTGTATATGATTCTTCATCCGCACAGGAAAAGTTAAATTGGTTCCCGAAGTATGGTTTTGAAAGTGTTTTGGAAATGCTAGATACTGAGATCGCAGAAGTGCTACCCCCACGCAAACGAAGCTAACAACCATTCCTTCACCTGCAGGTAAAGTGGCTCAATTTTAATAAGTGTGAAAGTAAAGCCATCAATTGCCATTTTTTGTATCACTTGGAATGAAAGGTACAGAGAGCACGGTGAATCAGTGAGATAACCAGACTTTTGGAAGTGATTCGTCTTGAATTGTGTTTTACTGCGGACGGTTTCAGTGGCTTTATGGCAATAGGTAAATGAGGTGCTTCGATTTGAATAGATATAAAAAGCTCAGATATGATATCCGAGCTTTTTGGGTTACATAAACCAGAAATTAATCGTCGTTCATAATGCCTAGGATGCTCAGTAGGCTAGTGAACAAGTTTAAGATGTTTAGGTACATAGAGATTGTAGCGCTAACGTAGTTAGTTTCTTCACCACGAACGATACGGCTTGTGTCGTACAGAATGAAACCAGAGAAAACAAGCGCAGAAACGCTACTGATAACAAGCTGTGCAAGGGTAGAACCAACGAAAATGTTGATTAAAGCTGCAACAATAACAATGATTAAACCAGCTATTAGGAAATTACGCATGAAAGAAAAATCTTTCTTGCTTGAAATCGTGTAAGCCGAAAGGCCTAGGAAAACCATACCGGTTAATCCAAGAGCTTGAGCAATGATCATTGGGCCATTTGGAATAGCAACGTAATAGTTAAGCATTGGACCTAACGCACCGCCCATTAGTGTTGTGAAGACAAATGTCCAAACAATACCAGTCGATGAGTTAATAGCCTTAGGCATAACGAAAAATAGAATACCGATAGCCGCTAGTTGCATTACGATAGCGACAATTGATGAAATCTGCATAGCCATTGTTGCACCTGCAGCAATAGCACTGGTCACTAGCGTCATCGACAATAGAAAGTAAGTGTTCTTAAGGACTTTGTTCGTTTCCAATGTACCAGGTACATTGGTTGAGCGTGAAAACATTGGACTGTTCATAATCTTCCTCAATAGGATGGTCTTATAATGATACATAGACATATATAGGACTGAAAGTTCAAAAATCAAGTCTCTAAATGTACATCTACGTGAAATAATAATAGAAATAATATGTTATGTATGGTGTAACTTGTAACATAATATGACTGCGTTGCATAGTTTTGTTGTTGGAAGCTGAGTAAATTCTTCCGGTTATTTTATTGGTTATTATTAAGCAAAGAGAAATGAAGCACAGGTAAGACAAAATAAGGTGAATAGAGACTACGACTTTTGATAGGATGGGCTCAGACAGTAATTTGAAACAATCATGGATTGAGATGCAATATTTTCCTGTGTTTTTAGATTTGGTAGATAAGCCAGTATTGGTTGTGGGTGGTGGTGAAGTTGCAAGTCGTAAGGTTGAGGCTTTACATAAAGCAGGTGCCGATGTGACGGTGGTTTCTCCAAGTTTAGATGAGTTTTTGAAGCAATTCGCTCAAGACCAGAAAATTACGTGGGTTCAACGGTTTTATTCTGCAGAACTTGTAACGAATAAGTTTGTTCAAGTGTGGGCAACAACAGATAACCCAGAGCTGAATCATCAGGTTTACAAAGATGCAAAGATGTACAATATTTTAGTCAATGTTGTTGATGATAAGCCTTTTTGTGATTTTATTACCCCTTCAATGATAAATCGTGGCCGTATTCAGGTTGCAATATCAAGTGGAGGAGCTTCACCTGTACTAATTCGTAATGTGCGTGAAAAATTGGAGGCAATTCTCCCACAAAATCTCAATTTATTAGCTGAGTTTGCAAACTCGAAGCGAAATTCAATTAAAGATGCTTTGCCAAGTGTGGACTTAAGACGCAAATATTGGGAGCATTACTTTGCAGACACTCGTGTGGAAAACGCATGTGATAATCGTCAATTAGAAGTGGTTTACCAAGAACTATTACAACATCAGATTGATACCAAAGGTTGTTGTGTATGGATTGAAGTAGGAGACGACATTGAAATGTTACCTATCAAAGCCTTACGATACATGCAACAAGCAGAGTTGGTTTTGACTTGTATTGACTGTAAAAATGATGTGTTGGAATTAGTGCGAAGAGATGCACAAAGAGATATTTTTGTAAGTGCAGCGGAATTGTCTGAGAAATTGGCGAAAGCTGAAAAGCGAGATCTACGCATTTGTATTTTTATTCCTCAAAATACCAAAGAATTTTTATTGTTGCAGGGAAAGAACTTAGTTTTGTAACATGTAATAGAAGCGCTGATCTAACTTATGTAGCTCAGCGCATTTAGGCTTCACTAGTGAACTTTAATCACGGAAGTTATTAAATTGGAACGGAATACCTAACTCTGCCTCACGAATTGTAGCCATCGTCGCTTGTAGGTCATCTCGCTTTTTACCTGTCACACGAACTTTTTCGCCTTGGATAGAAGCTTGTACTTTCAATTTGGCGTCTTTTATTAGCTTCACTACCTTTTTGGCTGTAGGCGTATCGATACCTTGACGGAAAGTAAGGTTTTGATGCCAGTTTTTTCCAGTTGCTTCAGGCTTTTGTGAATCCATAGCATTTGCATCAATATTACGTTTAGCTAAATGTCCACGTAGAATATCGCGCATTTGCTTAAGTTGAAATTCGCCTTCAGCTGAAACTTTTACATTTTCATCGACAAGTTCAAAACTCGCATTTACGTTGCGGAAATCGAAACGTGTTGAAAGCTCTCGATTTGCATTATCTACCGCATTACGTAATTCAACGGCGTCGATTTCAGAAACAATATCAAACGATGGCATGAAGATTCCTCGATTATTTTGTTATAGGGAAATTACTTTCGGGATTTGACAGCGGTGGCTAGCATATCGAGCAAGGTAACCGTGTCATCCCAACCTAAGCATGGGTCAGTGATTGATTGACCATAAGTTAGATTATGAATATCTGTCATTGGCTGATTACCTTCTAAAATGAAGCTTTCCGCCATGATTCCGGCAATTTTGTTACTACCAGAACTAATTTGGTCACATATATCTTGTGCTACTTCTATTTGTTTACGATGTTGTTTTTGACAATTTGCGTGACTAAAGTCGATCACCAAACGTTGTGGAAGATCAAACTCTGCCAGTGCTTCGCAGGCTTTTAGAACAGAGGCTGCATCATAGTTAGGGCCTTTATCCCCACCACGTAAAATTACGTGTCCATATGGGTTACCACTGGTGCGGTAAACTGTCATGCGGCCATTTTTATCTGGAGAATAAAAGTAGTGGGACGCTTTCGATGCTCTGATTGCATCAATGGAAATTTTCACATTACCATTGGTTCCGTTTTTAAAACCAACAGGGCAGGAAAGTGCTGAGGCCATTTCTCTATGAATTTGTGACTCGGTCGTTCGTGCGCCTATTGCTCCCCAAGTAATCAAATCAGCAATATACTGACCAGTGATCATGTCCAAGAACTCAGTAGCGGTTGCTAAACCCAGTTTATTTATATCTAGGAGTAATTTACGAGCTTTATGCAAACCTGCCTCAAGGGCGTATGAACCATCCAGATTAGGGTCAGTAATTAAACCTTTCCATCCGACAACGGTTCTTGGCTTCTCGAAGTAAGTTCTCATTACAATGAACAATTCATCTCTATATTGTTCTTGAATACTCGCAAGACGAGTTGCATAGTCAATTGCAGCTTCGGTATCATGAACTGAACAAGGCCCAACAATCGCAAGGATACGGTTATCTTCACCAGTTAATATATTTTCAATTTGTCGACGAGATTGAGCAATGCGAGCAGCAACATCATCGGTGATAGGGTGGATACTTCCAAGTTCTGCTGGAGTAGGCATGGGACCTAGAGGCTGTGTCCTCAATTCGTCTGTTTTAATCGGCATATCTAAGCTTTTATTCTCTATGGTTAAGCACTAAAGATAGCGGAATTCTGTTAAGGAATAAACCCTTCACTAAAATCTTATTTTCTATTATGGATTTTAAATTTGGCTTTAGTTTTTTTGATTGAATCTTTTGCAATTTTTCTATGAATGCATACCGATTAAAACCTTATCAAGAGATCACATAAATGGGTTCAGTAAATATGATTTACTGTGGGGTTATTAACATTGCATTAACAAAAGTGGCTTTGTTGTATTGACATGTTGGCGGCGAATTGTTTGACTGGTCGGATGATCTATATGAGGAAAAGTGATGTTACCTACGATTTGGCGTACAAATATGTACTTAAAACTGTTTGGGATGACTAAAGTGCCTTTGATTTGGCTATGTCGACCTAAAATTATTGCAATAGATGAGCAACATGTCGAAGTGAAAATTCCTCTACGAAGACGCACGAAAAATCATCACAATAGTATGTACTTTGGTGCACTTGCTATAGGTGCTGACCTTGCTGGTGGCTTTTTAGCGATGTGTAAGGCAAAAGACAGAGGTAAGCATATTTCTTTGGTATTCAAAGGGATGAGGGCCGAGTTTTTAAAAAGACCAGAGGGAGATGTACATTTTGTTTGCCATGATGGTTTGCTTATTGATGAAATGTTACAAACAACATTAAAAACGGGTGAGCGTGTCAACGAAGACGTTGCAATTACGGCCTTTTGTCCATCGATTGATGGGCAAAAAGCAATGGCGAAATTTATCTTAACTCTATCAATAAAAGCTGCGCCGTCATCACAATCATGAAACGTATTGACGACGTGATATGAGCTTTTTAATTGGTTGTTATCTGAAGGATAGAGTTGATTTATTCTAGCTTTATCTTTTCGATTGATACAATTTTTGAGCGATTAAGAACCACTTTCCAGCGGTAGTAAATCGGTTCTTCTGTATGATTACACTCTTTAACTATGACATTTAGTAAGTGCCGTTTTTCTACCGATTCTTTACTTACCTGACCATCAGTAAGTCTGTAAACACGATTGGTACTTTTGTCCATTAATCGTATTATGGGACGCAAGCTTATGTTTAATGTCTCACGGGTTTGCTCATATCCACTTAGGAACGATGAGGTCGCCATTTCAGTTTGTGCATGATAATGAAGAATTTGCTCTTCCCGTTGTACAACTCGTTTTTTACGGATGCTTTGAATTTTATCTGGAAGAGTTGATAGAGAGCGATAATCGAGCCATTCTAATTTACGACCAACAACCTTCATTGTTGTCGGGTCCATGTATTTCTTTCGCCATTTAGGTTTGCCTTTTCGAATCCATCGCCACATAGCATCACGAAGATCATCTTTAAAGATTTCTCTTAATGCATATATAAATGACATTGCAATAATGAAGGATGCTGAGATCTCACCAAGGTAATCACGAGCCAAGATTACGGTGGTTGTGACGAATACCATAACCAAGCCTGTCGCAATTCCTTTTGTTGCTCGTTTAATGTTTTTGCCCATTGATGTCGTTTTTTCACGTAATACAATGGGGTGCTCAATTAAGCGTCGTAACAATCGCATTTTATTGGACAGACGAGTAACATCCTCAAACATACCTGTGGAGTTGTAATTGTTAAGTTTACGGTGAGCCTGCTCTTTTTCACAGAGAGTGATTAAGCGTTCTTTAATCGTACTGTAATCACCTTCACGAGGAAGGTGTGCGATCAATGAAAGGAATTTTTGTTCAGTGTACCAAGATAAGTAGTTATCTATATTAACATAATAACGTTTGAGGCTTTCTTCATAAGGTATTGAACGTCTCAAGCGCTTAAGAATATCTAGTGTTAGCTCAATTACTTCATCAACATCATCTCCAGTTACACTGTCACTTTCGTGTTTGTTTAAGGACTCCACTGCTTTATCAAGAGCCGTTACATACTGATAAGCAAATAAGCTTAAACTGACTCGATATTGACGATTTGATAAGTGACCTCGTTTAGCGAGACGGCTATGAACGAGCGGTAAAAGAATTTCGGTACTATAGTAAGAACGTTTCTGAGTGATTGAAGTGTAGTAAAACTCTGATTCACTGATAATATCTGAGTTTAAACCAAGTTCCCCGGGAACAAATATGTAAATATCAAGGTTTAGTATTTTGCTCTTTGCGAGAGCATGACTAACCTTGAGTGTTGTTGAGTCTTGTTTGTCTACAGTGACCAATGAAGTCTCCTGATCTTAGAACTATCATCCTAAACCTTGTAGCGCTATATTCACTGCAACTAGGCTGGAAAAAATTAGTGTAAAACATCAATAGCATAGCAGAGATGACGGTATTTCTCTCTGATTTTATGCTCAGTTTGGGTATAATTACTAACAAATTTAAAAAGAGATGAATTCAATGATTAAAATTGGTCAAATTAACAGCTTAGAGGTCATTAAAAAGGCTGATTTTGGTATGTTTCTAGATGCAGAAGATTATGGTTCAGTATTACTGCCTAACAAATATGTTCCGGAAGGTTTAGAAATTGGTGAGCAAATTGATGTTTTTCTTTACTTTGACTCAGAAAGCCAACTTACAGCCACCACAGAGACGCCGATAGCTCAAGTAGGTGAGTGGGGGTTAATGAAAATTGAAGGCATCAATAAGACAGGCGCATTTGTGAGCTGGGGGATCAAAGAAAAAGATCTCCTGATTCCATTCAGTGAACAGCGCACTCGATTCTCTGCAGGTCAGACTATCCTTGTTTACGTCTATACTGACAAAGCTTCAGGACGTATTGTTGGAACAACGAAGTTTAATAAATGGTTAGATAAAACACCATCTACCTATGATGTAAACCAACAAGTAGAACTTATCATTGCGGAACGTAGCCAACTTGGTTACAAAGCAATTATTAATGGGCAGCATTGGGGAATGATTTTTCCTTCGGACGTTTTTGGTAAGTTGTTTATTGGTAAGAAACTAAAAGGTTACATTAAACAAGTTCGGGAAGATGGAAAAATAGACTTAGCTCTACAGAAAGTTGGTGTTGCTAAAATGGATGATCTTTCAAACAAAATTTTGGATGAGCTTCAAAAGAAAGGGGGCTTCTTACCGCTGAACGATAAATCATCACCAGAAGCAATCTTCGAAGTGTTCAGAACAAGTAAAGGCACCTATAAAAAGACGATTGGCGGGCTATATAAAAGCGGCAAGATTGTGATTGAAGCTAATGGAATTCGTCTACCATAAACATCATTGTTTTTAATTGTGATATTTTAATGTGAACAATTAAAAAATAGGCCCAAATTCTTCCATATTTTTGGGCCTAGGGGAAAAGGTTAATTTAGATAAACTATAAATCGCTATTAAAAACTTTCGTGCATTAGCTATGCTGGTAAATTAAATGTGTAATTATATCTTAGTACACTATCACGATATCGCTAGTGAACTTGGTTCAAATTGGTAAAATGTGTTGAAAGTAAGATGCCTTAACATTCCCCAGGCTTATATTATTTAAGTACGTAATTTGGATATCAGGAGAACGGAGGCGGAAAAGAATATCAAGATAAATATTAATTAAAGTTAAAGTCTGGTGGGTTGTGAGGCTTTTGCAATGAGCCAGTTTACAGACGAGATAATAGCGTATGGTATCGAGAATAACTTCGAATGGAAAGTGGTAGTCTCTAAACATGAAAGTTATTTTTTAGTATTGATTTGTCATTCAATATGCCGGAGTATCTAAAAGTTTGCGACAAAACCAGATAATTGCCATTTAGTTCACAATAATGAAAAATAGCACTTGCCATAACACACCATTCAAATTATTTAATTTCTTGAGATTAATATCAACGAGGAATGGCAAGTGGGAAAAATAAATCCTAATTTACACACTGCAGCAACCATTATAAATAATAAAGCTCAAACAAATGTAGCAGCTAGAAGAACCTCAATGAAAGAGGATATAAAAAGAGTCACACCAGCTCCTGAAAGAAAGCCTTATACCTTATTACACCTTAAAAACGTTGCTACTACTTTCTTTACTAACACAACTGGAGCTTCTCCATCCATAGCCTCGCACTATGCAACCTTAACTCCAGAATATTTGAATAGAGAAATGACTCCTGAAAATGTTAATGATTTTGTCGATAGGGAAAATGCAGCTATTACTAAGCAGGTAAAATCTAATTTGAAAGGTTCAACCAACGTAGATTTAATCGCATTCATTGCAACGCCTGTAAGGAAAACTGGTGCTCATTTTGCTGCGCAAAATGCTGTTATTGGCCAATCGGGCTTCCTTTCAGATAATGAATATGCTGATTCAGCAAGACAAGGCATAATTGCACCAGATTGGAATTAACTCTATCTGGGCTTGTTGCAAAAATTGAAGATGTGTCTGAGGTGCCTATCTGAGCACCTCTTTTCATGCGTAAATTCCAAAGATATAGAAGAATTCATTGTGGAAGGCGGATCTTACATGTCCCCTCAAGCAATAAGATAAGTTCAGGGGTGAAGTGTCGCCATTTGAATTCAGACTTGGCTATAACGCATTGCTCAGTGACGAATCATAGTTAAAGCCTGGCGGGTTGTGAGGTTTTTGCAACAAGCCCGTGTGGATAATGTTTGGATATCTTAGTTAACGGTATTTTTGCAAGCCTTACGTTGGCACTAGACCAGTCATTTATGAAGCGTTTATTT
Source organism: Vibrio sagamiensis NBRC 104589 (assembly GCF_007990935.1). Taxonomy (GTDB): domain Bacteria; phylum Pseudomonadota; class Gammaproteobacteria; order Enterobacterales; family Vibrionaceae; genus Vibrio; species Vibrio sagamiensis. The sequence continues at coordinate 151 of NZ_BJXJ01000055.1, read as the reverse complement.
AAATCATATTCTTTTGAAGCTTATATTTTATTTTTACTTGATTCATCGGTATGATTATCTTTGTGATCAGTATCTCATTTTAAGTGGTTTTTATGAGTGGTTATAAAGTAGAATTTTAGCTTTTTTATTTATTTCACCTAAAAATAATGTC
>NZ_BJXJ01000054.1 GCF_007990935.1 Vibrio sagamiensis NBRC 104589 | reverse complement strand
TTTTGAGCGAGACAATATAAACGTTCAAGCTCTGACTGACAACCCTTTTTATTACAGGGGCAGTTTTAAATAATGGCAGGGCTACCTGGATTCGAACCAGGGAATGGCGGCATCAAAAGCCGCTGCCTTACCGCTTGGCGATAGCCCTACATGATTGTTTAAGATGTCAATCACATCAAAACATGGTGCGGTCGGAGAGACTTGAACTCTCACACCTTGCGGCGCCAGAACCTAAATCTGGTGCGTCTACCAATTCCGCCACGACCGCACAATTCTTAACTGCTCTTTGTCTTTGAAAAAACATTTAGGAATGGTGGCTACGACGGGATTCGAACCTGTGACCCCATCATTATGAGTGATGTGCTCTAACCAGCTGAGCTACGTAGCCAAGACCATGTTTTTACTCCCATCAACGTGTTGCCTTATTGTTGGGAACGGCGCGCATTATGCGAAGTTGAGTTAATTCCGTCAATAGTTTTTTTTAATAAATCCTGCAAAACGCTTTGTTCGCTTTCTTTTTAAACAAAGAGACGTGTTTATGATCTAAAACTTGTACGAATTTACGGTTGTTTTCGAAAGATAATTGACTCAAATATTCTTAATAATAAAAAAAGCCAGTATCGTTACTGGCTTTTAATTTATTCATTTATTTAAACGTTGAAGCGGAAATGAACCACATCGCCATCTTTAACTATGTAGTCTTTACCTTCTAGACGCCATTTACCTGCGTCTTTGGCACCACTTTCACCATTGAATTCGATGAAATCATCGTAACCAACGACTTCAGCACGGATGAAGCCTTTTTCAAAGTCAGTATGGATCTTACCCGCTGCTTTTGGAGCCGTTGATCCCACCGGGATTGTCCATGCGCGCACTTCTTTGACGCCTGCAGTAAAGTAGGTATGTAGGTTAAGAAGCTCATAACCTGCACGAATCACACGGTTCAAACCTGGCTCTTCAATGCCAAGATCGGCAAGAAACTCTTCACGTTCATCATCTTCAAGTTCGGCCATTTCTGATTCAATTGCGGCACAAACAGGTACGACTACGTTATTCTCTTTTGCTGCAAACTCACGAACTGCATCAAGGTATGGGTTATCTTCAAAACCGTCTTCATTAACGTTAGCAATGTACATGGTTGGCTTAAGTGTCAAGAAGTTTAGGTAACCGATAGCGGCAAGTTCTTCTTTTGAAAGTTCAACAGTACGCGCCATGCCACCTTCGGTTAGGATCGGCAACAGTTTCTCAAGAATCGTTAGCTCAAATTTTGCGTCTTTGTCGCCACCTTTCGCTTTTTTAGCATTGCGCTGAATCGCACGCTCACAAGCATCAAGGTCAGCCATAGCAAGTTCAAGGTTGATCACTTCGATATCTTCGATAGGAGATACTTTACCTGCTACGTGTACAATATTATCATTTTCAAAACAACGTACAACGTGGCCGATCGCATCAGTTTCGCGAATGTTTGCTAGGAATTTATTACCTAAGCCTTCACCGCGAGATGCGCCCGCAACGAGACCAGCAATGTCAACAAATTCCATTGTCGTTGGCAAAATTTTCTGTGGGTTTACGATTTTTGCCAATGCATCTAGACGTAGGTCCGGTACTGGAACTACGCCAGTGTTCGGTTCAATAGTACAGAACGGGAAGTTTGCTGCTTCAATACCCGCTTTAGTGAGTGCGTTAAACAGAGTTGATTTACCAACGTTTGGTAGGCCAACGATGCCACATTTAAAACCCATGATAGTAACCTTATTCAGCTTTGAACGTGTGGAGGCGATTTTGTGCTTTTGCTAGGCCATCCTTGATGAGGATATCTAGACAGCGAACGGATTCATCCGTGGTTGCATCTAGTTGCTCCTGTTCTTTTGCAGGTGCCTTGCCAAGGACAAAACCAGCCACTTTATCTTTGTGTCCCGGATGGCCTATGCCAATTCGAAGACGATAAAAATCTTTATTATTACCCAATTTGCTTATGGTATCACGCAAGCCATTGTGGCCCCCGTGTCCGCCACCTTTTTTAAATTTGGCGACACCTGGTGGTAAGTCTAGCTCGTCATGAGCCACCATGATCTCTTCTGTTTTGATCTGATAAAACTTGGCTAGAGCAGCGATGGCTTTACCTGATAAATTCATGAAGGTGGTAGGAATAAGCAAACGGAGATCCTGGCCATTGACCATGATGCGCCCAGTGAGACCAAAGAACTTGGGTTCGTTCTTTAAAGTCACGTTATGGACGCGTGCAAGTTCTTCTACAACCCATGCTCCAGCATTATGGCGAGTTTTTGCATACTCAGGCCCTGGGTTAGCAAGACCAACGAGAAGTTTGATTGGTTGACTCAAGGTTAGGATCTCTCTGGAATCTCAAAAAACGCAATATAATAACACAGAAAACTTACGATGGGTGATCTAGGGTTTTTGTTACGCTTAATTCAGTGGCTATTGATCAAAAAAAGCACCCCGTAAGAGATGCTTAGTTATTTGTAATGCATAAATTGTTCAATAATTAGTTGAACATAGCAGAAATAGACTCTTCGTTACTGATACGACGAATTGCTTCAGCTAGCATACGAGATAAGCTTAGTGTAGTTACTTTACCTGTTGCTGCCATTTCATCCGACAAAGAAATTGAATCAGTGACAATCACTTGATCAAGTACAGAGCTCTTAATGTTTTCTGCAGCATTACCTGAGAAGACTGCGTGAGTAGCATAAGCAAATACACGTTTAGCTCCACGTTCTTTGAGTGCTTCGGCTGCTTTACATAATGTGCCACCCGTGTCAATCATGTCATCTACGATCACACAGTCACGTCCTTCAACGTCGCCGATTAGGTTCATTACTTCAGATACGTTAGCTCGAGGACGACGCTTATCAACAATAGCAATATCGATATCACCTAGGGCTTTTGCTGTTGCACGAGCACGAACAACACCGCCAAGATCAGGTGAAACAACAACTGGATTTTCTAGACCGCGAGATTGCATATCTTCTAGTAATACCGGTGTACCGAAGATGTTGTCTACAGGTACATCAAAGAAACCTTGGATTTGCTCTGCATGTAGATCGATAGTAAGAACGCGGTCAACACCAACGTTAGACAGGAAATCAGCAACAACTTTTGCTGTAATAGGCACACGAGCAGAACGTACACGACGGTCTTGGCGTGCGTAGCCGAAGTAAGGGATTACGGCAGTAATACGGCCTGCTGAAGCACGGCGCATTGCATCAATCATAACGACCAATTCCATTAGGTTGTCGTTAGTCGGTGCACAAGTAGATTGAATGATGAAAACATCGCTACCACGAACATTCTCGTTGATTTGTACTGCTACTTCGCCATCAGAAAAGCGAGAAACAGATGCATCACCAAGGGAGATGTAAAGACGATCAGCAATACGTTGGGCTAGTTCAGGTGTTGCGTTACCAGCAAATAGCTTCATATCAGGCACGGTGGAAACCTCAGGGTTGCGTCCAGTTTTAATTAGGTCGGTATGAGGCTGATTGGTATTCAGCCAAAGTCTCTTTTAATGGTGAAACATTACACCCTCGGGCGACAAAGGCGGAGACATCATCAGAGAGTTGATGGAGGACTTCTTCTGCTTCAGCTTTGCTTGCAAACTCAGCAAAAACACAAGAGCCTGTTCCCGTCAATCTTGACGGCGCGTATTGTAGCAGCCAAGAAAGTTGCTTATCAACCTCTGGATAAAGCATTCGAACAATTTTTTCGCAATCGTTTACGTTTGTTGCACTTAGTAACACTTTTAAGCTTTGTTTTGGCGTGTTTCTTGGTAAATCAGGGTGAGAGAATATGTCTGCAGTTGCAATTGAAACATTGGGTCTTACGACTAAGTACCATTTTTCTTCTGGTTGAGCAGGACTCAGTATTTCACCTACACCTTCAGCAAATGCTGCAAGGCCATGTACAAACACAGGAACATCTGCCCCTAATTCTAAACCTATTTCTGCAAGTTGATTATCGTTTAAGTCGAGCTGCCATAAGTAATTTAGTGCGACTAAGGTTGTTGCTGCATTCGAAGATCCACCACCAATTCCTCCTCCCATAGGTAAAACTTTATTTATTTTAATGTCAGCACCGTAAGGGCAGTTAGCATAGCGTTGAAGTGCTGTAGCTGCCTTCCAAATCAAATTACTTTCTAAAGGAACGCCTTTGATATCGGGAGATATTGTTATCTGACCGGAGTGGTTGGCTTGAATAAATAAATCATCACCATGATCAACAAATTGAAATAACGTTTGTAATTCATGGTAGCCATTGTCGGTTTGGCCGTTAATGTAAAGGAACAGATTCAACTTCGCAGGTGATGGCCAATGAGAAAGTTGATCGATCATGAATTAAGGTTCCATTTGTTGATTTCGATTTTAATCGTGGTGTCAGAAGAGCGTAATTTAAGCTTGGTTGGTAAAGGAATAATTTGTTGATGCCAATTTATGTCAGCATAGCGTTGATAGAGAATATCCCATTCATTATTGTTAATTGACTTGTCTAATTTTAATAAGGTATGGGTAGCAGATAGTTGGAATGAATCTGCCATTGTGGGTAAACCTAATAGCCAGTCAGGCATTTGCTCGACCGGTATATGCAAACCAGTGAGTCGATGAATTAATTGGTTGGCGTCTTTTGCAGTCAGCACCTGATCATCCATAGTTTCTATTATGGTTCCTTGAGGTGTGGTTGTCATTTTTAATGCTGTTTGGCCAAGTCCAAAGGTTAGAGTGAGTTGGCTAAATGAAGGTGAATGTTTCCAAAAGAAGCTTAAGCTTTGTCTTTGTTCTGGACTGATGTAAGCCAATCTGCCCGATACTTGATATTGCTCAATATTTTGCAGTTCTTGTTGATGTTTTTGCCATTCAACGTTAGTGACACTTTCAGGGAGGGAGCTACACCCTGAGAGTAAAGTGCTAGCAAAGAGCAAAATAAAAAAAGTACGTAATGTCATAAGTGATGATTTATTAGTCATTATTTCCAATAATTAGCCTTCACTATAGCATTGAAAAGTTGAATCAAGGAAAACAAATCAGGCTTACCCTTTCAATACATGCGTGCTTACAGTAAAATTCTGAACCTATTTATAACTGTTCTCAGAGATAATGCATTAGATGTCCTTGCTTGCTATTGGAATTAATCACAATACCGCGTCTATTGATTTGCGAGAAAAAGTAGCCTTTGGACCCGATAAATTGGGTCGAGCACTTGAGCAACTCAGAGACCATGAAGCGGTCAATGGCAGTGTGATTGTGTCGACTTGTAATCGAACCGAATTGTACTGCGATGTTAAGCAAGGAGCGCGAAACAAGCTTGTTGATTGGTTGTCTCACTTTCATCAAGTGAAACAAGAAGAGCTTAAACCTAGCCTTTATTTTTATGAAGAGCAGGCCGCGATAAAACATTTAATGAGAGTCTCATGTGGTCTAGATTCATTAGTACTTGGTGAACCCCAGATACTAGGTCAGGTAAAACAAGCGTTCTCAGACGCTCGCGACAGTCAATCGGTTGATGCTTCGATCGATAAGTTGTTCCAGAAAACCTTTTCTGTGGCTAAGCGAGTACGAACAGAAACGGACATTGGTGGTAATGCTGTCTCGGTTGCCTATGCCGCGTGTACATTAGCGAAGCATATATTTGAATCTCTCTCTGAATCGACAGTATTGATGGTTGGTGCCGGGGAAACCATTGATTTAGTGGCTAAGCACTTGGCGTCCAATGGCTGCCAGAAAATGATTGTTGCTAACCGAACACGTGAACGTGCTTTAGGATTAGCAGAGCAGTTTGGTGCAGAGGTCATCAACCTCAATGAAATCCCAGACCACTTAGCTAGAGCAGATATTGTGATTAGCTCAACAGCCAGTCCATTACCTATTATTGGTAAAGGCATGGTGGAAAGTGCACTCAAAAAACGCCGCTTTCAGCCAATGCTGCTGGTGGATATTGCTGTGCCTAGGGATGTCGAAGCACAAGTTGGCGATCTCAGTGGTGCTTATTTATACTCGGTCGATGATTTACAGTCCATCATTGATAGTAACCTTGCCCAACGAAAAGTTGAGGCGATTCAGGCTGAAGCGATTGTCAGTGAAGAAAGTGCGGCCTTTATGACTTGGATGCGTTCGCTGCAAGCCGTTGATAGCATCCGTGATTATCGCAAATCAGCTAACGAAATTCGTGAGGAGTTACTGAGTAAAAGCCTTCAATCTTTGGCGGCAGGAGCAGAACCTGAAAAAGTACTGCTCGAGCTCAGTAATAAGCTCACAAACAAACTGATTCATGCTCCAACTCGTGCGCTGCAAAGTGCTGCAGAGCAGGGTGAACCAGCAAAATTAACGGTCATTCGTCAAACACTTGGCTTGGATGATCTATAACTCACGCTTTATTAAGAAAACGATATTATGAAAGCCTCTATTCTAACTAAGCTAGAAACGCTAGTTGAACGTTACGAAGAAGTTCAACATCTTCTTGGCGATCCTGATGTTATTGGTGATCAGGACAAATTCCGTGCTCTATCAAAAGAGTACTCTCAGCTCGAAGAAGTGACTCAATGCTTCCAAGCGTATCAACAAGCGCAGGAGGATCTTGTCGCTGCTGAAGAAATGGCAAACGAAGACGACGAAGAAATGCGTGAAATGGCGCAGGAAGAAATCAAAGAAGCAAAAGAGTCAATAGAGCGTCTCACTGACGAGCTACAAATTCTTCTTCTTCCAAAAGATCCAAATGATGACCGTAACTGTTTCCTAGAAATCCGAGCGGGGGCGGGTGGTGATGAAGCGGGTATTTTTGCTGGTGACTTATTCCGCATGTACAGCAAGTACGCAGAGAAGCGCGGCTGGCGTATTGAGGTGATGTCTTCAAACGAAGCTGAGCATGGTGGTTACAAAGAGATGATCGCGAAAGTAAGCGGTGACGGAGCATACGGTGTGCTTAAGTTCGAATCTGGCGGTCACCGTGTTCAGCGTGTACCTGCAACGGAATCTCAAGGCCGAGTTCATACCTCTGCATGTACTGTCGCAGTCATGGCCGAGATCCCAGAAGCCGATCTACCTGAAATCAAAGCAGCTGATCTAAAGATTGATACATTCCGTGCCTCTGGTGCTGGTGGTCAGCACGTTAACACCACCGATTCTGCTATTCGTATTACTCACTTACCAACGGGTACTGTTGTTGAGTGTCAGGATGAACGTTCACAGCATAAGAATAAAGCTAAAGCGATGGCCGTGCTTGCTGCTCGTATTGTTCAAGCAGAAGAAGAACGTCGTGCAGCTGAAGTCTCAGATACACGTCGTAACCTACTCGGTTCAGGTGATCGTAGTGACCGTATTCGTACTTACAATTACCCACAAGGTCGTGTTTCTGATCACCGAATTAACCTAACTCTCTATCGCTTAAACGAAGTGATGGAAGGGGACCTACAAAGTTTGATTGATCCTGTTGTTCAAGAGCATCAAGCGGACCAACTTGCGGCGCTCGCAGAGAACAACTGATCGTGAGCCCTGTTCAATCGATTGAGCAAGCCTTGAAAAGTGCGACGGCAATGCTTGCAGAGGGTGATCAAACGTCACCTTCTCTTGATGCTGCTGTCCTGCTATGTCACGTGCTTGATAAACCACGTTCCTACCTTATGACTTGGCCCGAAAAAGCTCTTACGCTTACTCAACAGGCGCAATTTGAAGCGCTGTTAGCGAGGCGCTTATCCGGCGAACCCGTTGCTTACATCATTGGTGAAAGAGAGTTCTGGTCTTTGCCATTAAAAGTGGCGCCATCGACCTTGATTCCAAGGCCTGATACCGAACGTTTGGTCGAAGTAGCTTTAGAAATAACGCAACAAAAGACAGGACTTATTCTTGACCTTGGTACAGGAACTGGTGCTATTGCGCTTGCTTTGGCATCAGAGCTTCCGGCACGACAAGTTCTGGGAATTGATCTAAAACAGGAAGCCAAAGAACTCGCAGAGTATAACGCTGCTAAGCTGAACATTAAAAATGTGACGTTTGCTCAAGGAAGCTGGTTTTCTCCTATTCCTCATGGAGAAAAGTTTGCTCTAATCGTTTCTAACCCACCGTATATTGATGAGCAAGATCCTCACCTTTTACGGGGTGATGTTCGCTTTGAGCCGAAGTCGGCTTTAGTTGCTGATGAGAATGGACTTGCGGATATTCGTCATATTAGCAATATTGCTCGCCAATACTTGGAAAATGAGGGCTGGCTTGTCTTTGAGCATGGATATGATCAAGGCGAAGCCGTTCGACAGATTCTGAAGCATTCTGGTTATAGCCAAGTTATTACCGAAAAAGACTATGGCGGTAATGACAGAGTGACTTTTGGATGTTACCAACCTAATATACCCAAGTGATTTCAAGGTGCTCTGAATCAGGTATCTTAAGGTCATATGGGCATAGTAATCACGGATAAAGAGAACAGAAATGTACACTGCTCTGAAGCATATTCACTTAGTGACCATCGCACTGAGTGTGACACTATTGTCATTACGATTTATTCTAATGATGATGGACTCCCCGAAGCGTAATCATAAGTTTTTAAAAATCTTTCCACACATCGTTGATACAGCGTTACTGCTTACTGGTATTGGCTTGATCATGGTCACTGGCTTTATGCCATTTACCGAAGGCGCCTCTTGGTTAACTAATAAACTGACGTGTGTTTTGGCCTACATTGCACTTGGATTCTTCGCCCTCAAATTAGCGAAAAATAAGCTACTCAAAACGTTCGCTTTCTTTGGTGCATTAGGCTGGCTAGTCATGGCGGCCAATATCGCTGTATCAAAAAGTCCACACTTATTCGGGTAAACGTATGTTGGAGTTTGTTGACGAACATTTTGAAAATATGGCTTTGGTTGAAGGGGCATTAGAGCTAAATCTCTCTATTAACCCAGAAACACAAGTTTTTTGGGCGAAACAAGAGTTAGAACGTTTATTTAAAGAAGCGGAGTATGCGCTAGTAAATGAACAGCATGAAGAGCAACGCTTTGATGCGTTTTTGCGGTTGTTTTTCCATCAGTGGGGCTTCAAAGGAGATGAGCAGCAGTATTTTATCTCTGATAATGCTTTTATTGATAAAGTGTTGAAGCGGCGTAAAGGGATCCCCGTAAGTTTGGGGGCTGTATTGCTTTATCTAGGACGTCGTCTAGGCTTTCCAATAAAAGGAATTATGTTTCCAACTCAGTTCTTGCTTAAGCTGGATTGGCCGCATCGTTCACCGGAATATATAAACCCTTTTAATGGTGAGTATGTCGGTGAAAAAACACTGCAGGCTTGGTTAATTGGTCAGCAAGGACCTCTGGCAAGGCTGAAACCTAAACATTTTGAAGAAGCGGATAATCCAGCGATTATTGGCCGCTGGCTTGCTTTGATAAAAAGTGCCATGCTCAGAGAAGAACGCTATACTCTTGCATTGCGCTGCAGCAATCTAGCGTTAACTTTTGTACCAGATGATCCTTATGAAATACGTGATCGAGGCTTTATCTTTCAGCAATTGGAATGTCACCAAGTTGCGGCTTCTGATTTCCAATATTTCATTGATCAATGCCCAGATGACCCATCTTCAGAATTACTTCAGACGCAAATTAATTCGATGAATGAAAAACAAGTGACGCTCCACTAAACTCTACTGTTATGCCATACGACTTATAGAAAGAAATAGACAATGAGAAGCAAAATGGAACAGAAAATCGTTAACGTTGGTGACATTCAGGTTGCAAACGACAAGCCCTTTACTTTATTTGCAGGAATGAATGTTCTGGAGTCTCGCGACCTTGCTATGCAAATTTGTGAGCACTATGTCAAAGTAACTGACAAACTAGGAATCCCTTATATTTTCAAAGCCTCATTTGATAAGGCAAACCGTAGCTCCATTCATTCTTACCGTGGCCCTGGCCTTGAAGAAGGATTGAAGATCTTTCAAGAATTGAAAGATACTTTTGGCGTTAAAATTATTACCGATATACATAATGAACAACAAGCTCAGCCTGTTGCTGATGTGGTTGATGTGATCCAGCTTCCTGCATTTTTAGCCCGTCAAACTGATCTTGTGGAAGCTATGGCCAAAACCAATGCTGTGATTAATGTGAAAAAGCCACAGTTCATGAGTCCAAGCCAAGTAGGTAACATAGTTGACAAGTTTGCAGAATGTGGCAACGAGAAGATCATTTTGTGTGAACGTGGCTCATGTCACGGCTATGATAACTTAGTTGTAGATATGCTTGGCTTTGGTGTAATGAAAAAAGCTACTAGTGGCAGCCCTGTCATTTTTGATGTGACGCACTCTCTACAAATGCGAGACCCATCTGGTGCGGCATCTGGTGGTAGACGTGAGCAAACGGTAGAGCTGGCAAAAGCTGGATTGGCTACAGGTATTGCAGGCCTCTTTATTGAAGCTCACCCTAATCCGGATCAAGCACGTTGTGATGGCCCATCAGCGTTACCACTAGATAAGCTTGAGCCCTTCCTAGCACAAATGAAGTCACTGGATGACTTAATAAAGAGTTTTGCTGCTATTGATATCAAATAAGGTATATCATGAACCTGAGTTTTTGTATGTTCTAAGTTATTTAACCACAATGGCCAATGTATGGTCATTGTGGGATCTTCCTTCCTTCACTCTATTTCCTTTTTTACCTCAGCTCTATTTTTACCTATGTATTTTTCAGCTTGATAACCAAACTAAGAGTAGACTTTCTGACTGTAGGTGAAGTAACCGTTAATGTTTTTTATTTTTTACTCATTGTGGTGCATACATTTCCCTTATTTCAGGCTGGGTAGGATTGTTATTTATTATGCAACTATCTCTAAAAATTTGTTGGTAAAATAATCACTAGTGATCCAGTTATCATAAATGTGAGAGCAGAATGTTACTAAGTAACTTTTCAATTAAACTGTAGCAAATTTAGTACCATGGTTAGTTAAGAGTGGAATATATCCATTCAAAATACTGTCGCCGACTCTAAGGAAATGAAAGGTAAAATAATGAAGCAACGCTTATTAACCAAAACCGCTTTAAGCGCGGCAATTTTGGTTACACTTGTTGGTTGTAACACACAGTCAGTACATCAGTGGGATCAAGATACGACATATAAGATTACAGTACTTCATACTAACGATCACCATGGTCGCTTTTGGCAGAACAAGTACGGCGAGTACGGCATGGCAGCTCGTAAAACGTTAATTGATGAGTTACGAACTGATATTGAAGCAGAGGGTGGTAGTGTATTACTTCTTTCTGGAGGAGACATTAATACAGGCGTGCCAGAGTCAGACCTACAAGATGCAGAACCCGATTTTAAAGGCATGAAAATGCTTGGTTATGATGCAATGGCACTTGGTAACCATGAGTTTGATAACCCACTCGAAGTGTTATTCAAACAGCGTGATTGGGCCCAATTTCCAATGCTTTCTGCCAATATTTACGATAAAGAAACGGGTAAGCGTTTATTTCAACCTTATGCAATGTTCAATAAACAAGGCATTAAAATTGCTGTTATCGGCTTAACTACTGAAGATACTGCGAAGTTAGGCAACCCAGAGTACGTTAGTAATCTGGATTTTCGCGATCCAAAAGCTGAAGCAAAAGCACTTATTGCTGAGTTAAAAGAAACGGAAAACCCAGATTTAATTTTTGCTGTGACGCATATGGGACACTATGACAATGGCAATAGTGGTTTAAATGCTCCTGGTGATGTCGCATTAGCTCGCTACCTTGATGAAGGTGACCTAGATATGATCGTGGGTGGTCATTCTCAAGAACCAGTTTGTATGGAAGGCCCTAACGTTATCAATGGGAATTTCAAACCAGGTGATGAGTGTCAACCCGATCTACAAAATGGGACTTACATTGTGCAAGCACATGAGTGGGGTAAATATGTTGGTCGTGCCGATTATGAGTTCATAAATGGTGAGCTTTCAATGGTGAGCTACAATCTCATTCCAGTGAATCTGAAGAAGGAGATAAAAGTAAACGGTGAGTCTCAACGTGTACTAATTCAAGATGAAATAGCACAAGATCAGGAGATGCTTGATTTTTTACGCCCATTCCAAGAAGAAGGTCAAGAAAAACTTAATGTTAAGATTGCAGAATCAAACGGGAAACTTGAAGGTGACCGTAAGGTTGTTCGTTACAAGCAAACAAATTTAGGCCGTTTGATCGCTACAGCACATCAAGAGCGTGCTAAGGCAGACTTTGCCGTCATGAACTCGGGTGGTATACGTGACTCTATTGAAGCCGGTGATATTAGCTACAAAGATGTACTGAAAGTTCAACCTTTCGCTAATACTGTTGCTTATGTTGATATGTCTGGGGAGGAAGTTTTAGATTACCTAAATCAAGTAGCAACTAAACCAGTAGACAGCGGTGCTTATGCGCAATTTGCTGGCATTTCAATGACCGTAGGTGCCAATAGTGTCTCTAATGTATTTATTGGTGATCAACCTATTGATTTAACAAGGAAGTATCGTTTCAGTGTGCCGAGCTATAACGCATCAGGTGGTGATGGTTATCCTGTACTGACTTCTCATCCTAGCTATGTAAATACTGGCTTTGTTGATGCTGAAGTCTTAAAGGAATACTTAAAAGCAAATAGTCCAATTGATGTCTACCAATACAACCCTGATGGCGAGATTGTTTACGAGTAAAAATCGGTTGACTCCATCTAGTTCATCGTTTTAATGTAAAACGCTGCCCCTAATTAGGGCAGCGTTTTTTGTATATTCCATATACTGGATAGGTTGATAGCGATAGGGAAGGTCTCTATGACACCAGCGATTATTTTAGCCAAAAAGAAAAAAGTACCGCATACCATTCATCAATATGAGCACGACCCTAGAGCAGAAAGTTATGGACTAGAGGCGGCAGAAGTATTGGAGCAAGACCCTAACAAAGTGTTTAAAACACTGTTGTTTTGTATAAACGGTGAGCCAAAAAATTTAGCGGTTGCGATCATTCCTGTTGCACAAAAGCTCAACTTAAAGTTGGCGGCAAAAGCAGCCAATGGGAAAAAAGCGGATATGGCCGATCCTGAGATCGCACAAAAAGTGACGGGTTATGTTGTGGGTGGCATCAGCCCTTTAGGACAGAAGAAAAAACTACCTATATTGTTACACGAAAGTGCCCAAGATCTAGAAACGATATGTGTTAGTGCAGGAAAACGTGGCTTAGAAATTGAACTTTCCCCTGCGGATCTTCTCAGCTTAACACAGGGAAGATTCGCACCATTGTGTGCTTAAATAAGTCGATGAATAAAAGGACGTACCAAGACGCCCTTATTGCTTATTCTCTTTATTAGTATATCTCTTTATCTTTTTATTTCTTTAAGCTCAATGTGCTACTAGAACGCTTTTTCGGTTTTGCTGCATTTGGATTGATATAATGCTTTTTCGCTTTTTTCTGCTCTGGAGCCGCTTTCGTATTATCATGACTAGGCTGACGGCGTTTTTGTTGCCCTTTTTTCGAGTTTGGGGCATGACGAAACTCATCGGCATTATTACCACGGTAAGTGTGTGGCTTTTGATTACGGCGAGCAGTGGATGTTTGGTTTTCTTCACGGCTATCAAATAACTTAGCGTCAGTCGCTCTTCGAATATGACGTCCTTTGGCATCTGCTTTTGAGGCCTCTTCTGTGCCCAATGAGCCCTCACACATTGCAAGCATCTCATTAACTTCATCATCGGTTAGGTAACGCCATTTGCCGTTCGGGATACCATCGAGTGAAATGTTCATGATGCGAACGCGGCGTAACTTAAACACTTCATAGTCCAGAGCTTCACACATTCGACGAATTTGGCGGTTTAAACCTTGAGTCAAGGTAATACGAAAAGAAAACTTAGTCTCTTTGGTGACTTTACATGGCAGTGTTACTGTATCAAGGATTTTGACGCCACTCGACATTTGTTTAAGAAAATCGCCCGTGATGGGTTTATCCACGCGTACTACGTATTCTTTTTCATGATTGTTGCCGGCACGCAGGATTTTATTAACGATATCTCCATCATTGGTCAGAAAGATGAGTCCATCAGAGGGTTTATCGAGACGCCCAATTGGGAAAATACGTTTCTTATGGCCGATAAAATCGACAATATTGCCAGGAATGTTGCGTTCTGTTGTACAAGTAATTCCCGTCGGCTTATTCAAAGCAATGTAGATCGGTTTTTCTTTTGCCGCAACAGGTTTTCCATCAACACGGACATCATCACCGAATAGAACCTTCGTGCCCATCTCAGGTTGCTTTCCGTTGATAGTAACTCGGCCTTGTTCGATAAGGCGATCAGCTTCGCGGCGTGAGCAAAAGCCAGTTTCACTGATAAATTTATTTAAGCGTTTTGCGTTATCTTGTGACATGTTGTTCTCCTAACGTTTCACAACGGCGGTTAAAAAAGCTTGGCCATATTTGTCGTGCACTTCAATGACTTTAGGCTAAGAAAATAAGGTTGGCGATTCTATCATCTATCTTTCAGTGAGCTCAAGGAATACCCAAGTATCTTGAAAGAACTCAGGTAGACCAAAATAGGTGGCAGGGTATCAATGAGGCTGCTGAGTTATTGAAAAGCGTTAACCTAGGCGCTTTTGATGGCGCTCTCTTGTTTCTAACTTTTTTTCAGCACTTTTGCGCAACAGAACATAAACAGCGCCTGTGCCACCATGGAAACGTTGTGCACTGTGGACGCACTGAACTTCACGTATCTGTTGCAGCCAACTACTGACAAAACTTTTCATCAACGCGGGTGGGTTGGAGCGCTCGCCTCGACCATGGACAATCATCACGGTACGGATATCCCATTCGATGCATTGCTTGAGAAATTTAACCACTTCGTGGCGCGCTTCTTTGAGTGTCTTTCGATGTAAATCTAAGCGTGCTTGAATGGGGTATTTACCGAGACGCAGTTTACGATAGACACCGTCTTGAACGCCATCACGTTTGAACTCAATAAAATCATCGGGCTGAAGCATCGTGGTATGTTCTATCGATAGCTGATCAGGATCTTCTTCTGCCAGCCAAATGGCGGCTTCTTGCCTTGCACGTTGAGCGTCGGTAATGTGATGGCTTTTTATATGTTCCGCCGTGTCATGATTGATTGGCTTCACATCGCCCATCATCTTTTGGAATAGCTCGAAATCATCATCATGGGACATGGTGTTCACCCATTAAAGAGTCAGGAAATAAAAGCAATTATACCCAACTCATCTCGGGTTGCTAAGTCATAAAGGAGATAGATTTAAACCATCGCAATGACGGCTGAAACCAATTTATCGATGCCTCTTTTCGCTTCTACCATGTTAGACGCTAGCATATAAGCTGGCGTAGAAACCACTTTATGCTCTTCGTCAATGACAATGTCTTCAACCGCGCAGTCAACATGTTGCCCACCTAATTCATTGATGATATTAGCCGTATCTAAATCGTTACCAATGGTGCAGCGGACGCCATGATAAAATTTAGGTAGTAGGACGGGGGAAATACACATGTATCCAACGGGTTTCTTTGCTGCGGAAAATGATCTTAAAACCTTTTCAATCTCAGGATCGATAATAAAATTTTTACCATCACTCGCGATACTGGAGAAGTTTTTTGCTACGCCAAAACCACCAGGTACGATGAGCGCAGAAAAATCATTAACATCGATTTCGCTTAGCGATTTGATGTTTCCTCTCACGATACGAGCTGACTCTTCTAGAATATTGCGCTCAGTTTCTTCCATTTCACCAGAATGATGGTTAATAGTATGATTTTGTGGTTTATCTAAAGAGAAGCATGTGTAATCACATCCTTGTTCTTCAAGTGCTAGCAGTGTTAAAACGGTCTCATTAATTTCTGCGCCATCAAATACACCACAGCCAGATAGAATCACCGCAACATTCATTGTTAATCTCCTTATTGTTTGATTAGATTTATACCTAAATATTTTAAAGCTCATGGAGCCTATGAGTCGCAATCATTTTTATACAAAAATAATACAAAACGCATTGTTAGTCGATTAGCTATAGCATATCGACTTATATTTTAGAATGATTATAAGTTTTTGATAAAAATGTAATGTTTTGTGAGGGGGGAGGTTCTAGTTTGCTATAATTATCATCATTTAGATGTTTAAGTTTGTCACAACGAATTGAAAAATCGGAGTGAATTAGAATTCACCCCGGTGCAAAGTATTGATGCTAATTAGTGAGGTCTAATGAGGAGATTTGTCGTGTATTACCTTGTAAATGAAAAAAACTGTAAAACAACATAAGGTTGATGGTACCAAAGATAACAACCATTGATGACAGTCCAACGGTGTTACCAAATAGAAGATCTAGCCAGAAGTCCATGTTTTTCTCCAAGATGTTTCCGACACGAATTAAATTAAATCTTAGGCAAGGTAGGCATCATGATCTGGATCAATGATGCTGTGAAGGTTAAATTTTTGTGTTTGATTATGAGTTTTTGATCACATTTTGTTGTTGGATGTGCATAAATCATTCAAAAAGTTTAAGAGTGAGATTTTTTTCTAAAAAGGGCTTGCGTCTGTGTTCGGAATCCGTATCATACACCTCCGTTGATTTGGCATATCGTCACATTAACTTCTCGGTGAATAGCGCAGCTTGGTAGCGCATCTGGTTTGGGACCAGAGGGTCGGGGGTTCGAATCCCTCTTCACCGACCACATTAAGAAAGCCTGCTTACATAGCAGGCTTTCGTCGTTTTGGGGCTTAGTAAA
>NZ_BJXJ01000053.1 GCF_007990935.1 Vibrio sagamiensis NBRC 104589 | reverse complement strand
CTATTAAAAATTAAACCGCTGTTTTTACAGCGGTTTTTTCGTTTTTACAGATCAAAAGCCGACAAGTACAAAGGATGACGCAAATGTATTTGTTACGACTCTCAAATAGCGTTTACTACACCCGTATTGTAACGCCCTATTCCCTTTACGCCCTCGGGTACCTAAAAGAAATTCGATTCTATTTGTTTGCAAAAGAGCGGCGCATTGCTTGTCTATTAAAAATTCTTCCGTTTCCATTGCTAGGGTGACGCTTGTGATGAAATTTAATGCAATTGGTATTAGATAGTATATTTGCCAGAGTTCTGATAAGTTCTTTTTATACAGATAGTTAACTGCGCATGCGTCCTAATAACATGATATGTTTTCGCATGAATATTGAATCCATCGAAATTAAAGATCCAATTAAATTGCATCGTACCGCTGTAATTGAAGTCTCCGTAATCGCTGACTCAGGTGATAAAAGGTGGTGCTTTTTTTCATTCCTGAGGGGATAGCGGCTTGCGGAGATTGTAAGGTTCGTTTTCACTATGGCGCTTCACATATGATTCTTATCGAAGTTAATCATCAAGGCAGCACTTAAAGATATTGATAAGCAAGTAATGCTTGAAACGTGTAAAATTCTGTATTGATTAATAAGAGCATAATAAAAGCAAAGTTCCGGTATTTTGCTCGTTCTGTAAGCGTTAATTTAGTGTTGTTCGTACCTTAATGCGGCGTTATATGCAAAAATGAACTTATGAGTTAAATAGGGTAGAATTCTATTCTTGAACTGTAGTGAGCCAAAAATGAATAAGCTTATCGAACAAAAAATTGGTAATATAGCTTTAGTTGTTGAAAACTATGATGATGCAATTGAATTTTATACCAAAAAACTACAATTTGAACTTGTCGAAGATACTGATTTAGGCGGCGGTAAACGTTGGGTTCAAATATCTCCACCTAATTCAACGGGTACAAATTTACTATTGGCTCAAGCAAGTAATGATGAACAATTAAAATCAATTGGCAATCAAGCTGGCGGTCGTGTTTTCTTATTTCTTCAAACTAATGATTTCTGGCGTGACTATGAGTTTATGAAAGCTCAAGATGTCGAGTTTACTGAAGACCCACGTGTTGAAGAATATGGCACTGTTGTTGTTTT
Source organism: Vibrio sagamiensis NBRC 104589 (assembly GCF_007990935.1). Taxonomy (GTDB): domain Bacteria; phylum Pseudomonadota; class Gammaproteobacteria; order Enterobacterales; family Vibrionaceae; genus Vibrio; species Vibrio sagamiensis. The sequence continues at coordinate 15,779 of NZ_BJXJ01000053.1, read as the reverse complement.
TAAAGACTTATACGGTACAAAATGGGACTTATTGCAGTTAAATCAAGCTAACTAAGTCTCTAGCATATAACAAATACATCAACACAATCTGGGCTCGAAGAGGGCTACCTTGATGATGTTCTCAAGGTGATTTCCGTCATTATAAGATGGAAAATTAAATCTTATCAATAATTTAACTTTTTTATGTTGTTTGTGTGATGAACGGTCTTATCCAAAAGTGTGTCAGATAAGGCTACTACCCGTTGTGAGCACCAAGTGATTTTGGCACCTTGTTTGAGGGGAGGGAGAGCACACTATTATCCCTTATGTCTCAAAAATAAGCCTTTATAGAGAAATACCGCTATTAAAAACCCAAGCCTATATAAGCTTGGGTTTCTTGGTATTTAGATAAAGCCAAGCTGTTATCGCTAAAACTCTTTTGGAGCGAATCCTGTCATAACGTCTAAACGTAGCTCTTTGCCCACTTTAGTTAATGGGTGAACAATAACGAGACCTTTGACACGCTTTTTCAATTTACCGATATCCGCTTGTTCAGCCTTGGTTATTTCACGTGAGAAAGGCATATCAAGCAGGCTTTTACGCTCTTTATTTAGCTCGTATTTTTGCTTATGTTTTAGTTGATTAAGTTTTTTGGTTAACTGCTCCACTTCATCAGTGAACTTAGAAATCATTTCATGATCACCACGAGAACGTGCCGCATCAAGTTTGCGTTGGCAGTTATCTAGACGGTTGTGCAGCTTTTGGATATCAGTTTTTATGCTCATGGTTAAGGACTCAAAAATTTGTTAGTCGGCGATTATAGCATAGTTAACAAGTTACGACTTACTATATCTCTTGATAACAGATGGGGCCTAATTCAAGGCCCTAAAGAATAAGCTCATTACCTGATAATCCGCCTGAGAAAAATGCTTCGATGTTACTCAGCGTGACCGAAGCGATATTGTGGAGGGCTTCATGGGTAAGAAAAGCCTGGTGTCCGGTGAACAACACATTGTGACAAGCGGATAAACGTCGAAATACATCATCAACAATGACATCGTTGGATTTGTCTTGGAAGAAAAGATCCTTCTCATTATCATAAACATCAAGACCAAGTGCGCCAATCTTACTTTGCTTTAATGCTTCTATAGCGGCAACTGAGTCTAAGAGTTCTCCACGGCTTGTGTTGATGATCATGACACCGTCTTTCATTTGCGAGAAGGCTTTCTCATTCAATAGGTGATAGTTCTCTTCACTCATCGGGCAGTGTAAGGAGATGATGTCCGCTTTTGCATAAATGTCGCTCAGTGAACAATAATGGCACCCCATTTCAATTGCTAAGGGGTTTTCGTAGGGGTCATAACACAGTACATTCATACCGAGCCCTTTAAAGATACGGATCGCTGCCATACCGATCTTGCCAGTACCAATGACCCCGACGGTTTTTCCATAGAAATTGAATCCAACCAGTCCTTCTAAAGAAAAATTGGCATCTCGCGTACGTTGATAAGCTTTATGCAGACGGCGATTTAAACACATCATCATGCCAACAGCGTGCTCTGCTACAGCCTCTGGTGAATAGGCAGGGACACGCACCACTTGTAGACCGTATTTCTTAGCGCTGGCTAAATCTATTTTATCATAGCCTGCACAGCGCATCGCGATCAGTTTCGTGCCACCTCGTGCCAATTGTTCCAGTACAGCATCACAGAGGTCGTCATTAACAAAGGCACAAACGACTTCACAGTTGTGAGCCATTTTAGCTGTGGTCGCTGTCAGCCTGAAATCATGAAAGTGGAAAGTAAATTGATGGTGTTTGATTTTGTTAAATGAAATCTCGTCGTAGGATTTAGCGCTAAAAAAAGCAATATTAATCATGACTCTCCCTCTGAAAGGTTTGGTTTCTTCTGTAGCATTCTATGATCTTCCTTTAACTCAATTCAGTGTTATGACTCTGAATCAAGCATCTCAAGGTATAAGCAGCCTTGTCATCAAATCTGTGAATATTCAATTTGATTTACTCTGCTTACCTGACTAGCATAGTCGTTCTTTGTTTAAATTCCCTCTAAATGAGCGAGTTAGGTATTTTGGTGATGTTAAGAAGATGGGTGTTCCTAGCGGTATGTTATTCTTTTACATACGATGTTCAGGCTGCGATCGATTTAGTTAAAATTGATAAATCCAAACGGAGAATGTACTTGCTGGAACAAGGAGAAGTCATCAAAGAGTATCGAGTCGCTCTTGGTGCGAACCCCAAAGGCCATAAACAGCAAGAAGGGGATAATAGAACTCCCGAGGGAAACTATACACTGAAATATGTGATCAATGATTCGGCTTATTACCGTTCTGTTCATATAAGCTATCCCAATGCTCATGACCGTGCTGATGCTCTTCGTCGAGGCGTTTCTCCTGGTGGAGAGATAAAAATCCACGGTTTGAAAAATGGCGAAACGCAACCAGCTCAGTTTATCCAGAGCTTTGACTGGACTAACGGTTGTATTGCGTTGTCCAATGAAGAAATGGATGAATTTATTCGATTAGTTAAGATGGGTACGCCGATCTCTATTGAATGGTAAAATCTGTGGCATCTTCCCATGCTTTTATATAAACCGCTCTGGATAATCACTAAAGATTCCATCAAGAGAGGGGAGATGCTTTAGCTTGTTTGGGTTGTTTACGGTGTAACACATGACTTTATAACCTTCTTGTCGCAACCTCTCTATCTGGCGTCGGCGTATCCAATTGATATTAAGATTACAGCTATATGCACTCACTTCATTAAGAAGTTCACGATCCTTTCGTGTTAAAAAGTCACTAAGCACACCCAGTCGATAATCCTGACTTTGATTGTAAAGTGCTTTTATGATCGTGTGGTTGAAGCTCGACAAAAGTAGGTGTTTGCTTTTTACGGGCCCATTTTGGAGAGTATCAATGACGAGTTTTGCAACCTCTTCAGCATCATGTTTGTCTACTTTGACTTCTAAATTGAGTTTGAGGCTATTCTCAGCGGCTAATTGCAACAATTCATCTAAAGTCAGCAGCTTCTCGTTGGCAAATTCGTGGCTGAACCAAGAGCCAAAATCGAGCTCTTTAAGTTCAGACAAACTCATCTTATCTAATCTGCCTGTTCCATTGCTGCAACGGTTGACGGTGTGATCATGGCACACCACAAGCGTATTATCTTTAGTTGGTTGAATATCAACCTCAATCCACTTTAGCCCCATATCAATGGCTGCTTGAATGCTGGAACGTGTGTTTTCGGGGTAATGCCCTGCTACCCCGCGATGTCCGATTATGATTGTTTCCATGTCACATCTATACCTTAAGCGTGTACTCATCCAGTACTTTAGGTGATCACATTAAAAACAGCGAATACTCTATCGACATTAATAGAAGAGTCCAATATGAGAATAGTTTCAAACCAGTTTCTTGAAGCCACTTTACGATTTTAGCTGAACCTTTTGGGCAGCGTCTGTTGAGCTTTTCTACAGTGTTACCGGCTTCCCACCTAAGCCTTCGCCTTGTATCAATACTCAACAATTCGCTGCAAAAATTAACTCGAAATGTCCGGTTTACTTGAAAAGGACTATTGTGAAGTACTTGTTTTTTCGGATAAATTCGGTATATGAGTCTCTTGGGCCCAATTGAGAATAGTGTTTTGTGCGTCAGTAAATCTTGCGGATCGTGCTTGAGCTACTGGTTTCTCCCATTTTGGGTTGAGTGGAACTGAAAAACCTGCGTCTTTTGCCTTTTTCACAAACTCAGCCAATTCTTTAGTGTCCTTTATTATATGGATAGATTGATAATCATCAAAGGCTTTGGGCATAAACACAGTGATGGGATAGTTAGAGCTAGGGTCCGTAGCTGGGCTTCCAGAGTCAGCATTGTGATGCACAACGGGGTTGCCTCCTTTACCGACGGTAGCTAAATTAAGTGAATCGATCATCTTGTTTATTCTTGGTGTGGCATTACCGATGCCTTGCCCCCAACTTCCTTGAGTTTCGTTCTCCTTAGCAAAGAATTCTGCGGGAGTAAAAGGCCTTCCATTGTTATCTTTTTCATATTTATCTTTATAAGCCTGACTTATATCACCAAAGTGTATACGCGGAACGGGTACCTTGTCCTCTTTTCCCACATCGAGCTGTTCTGCTTGTGGTGCTATAAACATGAGATCATAATCTGCCGTAAGGGGCATATTACTCTTTGGATCTGCAAGTACTTCTAGTGGCTTATCATTATAGGAAATGACAAAATCATTTCCTTTTCTATCTGCTTGATAAGTAAGACCTTCAGAGCGAATCATAAAGGAGTCAAGTGATGTTGAGAGAACTGGAAACGTAATTGTGCCGTTTTGTGATAGCCACTTAAGGCGATCTGGAGATAATTTCAATTGAACTGGTATGGCATCTCTTTTCTCTATACAAGACTGTACCTCTCCGTTGTACTTTTTCACTTTTTCAGATAATACCTTTGGCTCTAAACCTGCCCGGTGAAGCTTACTCAATTCTTGTTTTACACAAATAAAGCCTGCTTGGGGACCATGATTCGCTGATTTACCCTTGATTTCAAACCCTTTGGTTGGATATCCCTTTTCAATCAGCCCTGTTGACATTTGATCGACAGGACGAAATGAGATGATTTGATTGGTATCTTTAGCGAGTTCTTGCAGTGGTTCTAAGTGCGATTCAACAATACCTGTTTGTTTTGCTATATCTTTAACTAGTTGTTTAACAGTGACTGATTTAGGCTCAGAGGACTTAGCTGACTCACCCAACTTTATTGTAGTCTGAGATGGTTCTTTAGATGGCATTGAAGGTTTACGTCTGATAGAAGAATCTTGTTCATTACGTATACATTTGATTTTAGTCGGTAAAGGTGGAACTTCATCCGTTGTTGTGTCTCTTGCTCTTTTAAGGTTCACTGGAACGGATGATATTGTTTGCGGTATTATCATTCTTTACACTCCATCTTTTGTAATGACTGTTCATTAGTCTTCAGTTATCAATGTATCAATGTATCAATGATTCAATGGTGGTAGAAAAAGATAAAAACTGAAATAAAATGATAGATTAATAAAATCAGGTTTTTTCATGATGAAGTTGGTTTGTTAGGGTTAAATTTTTATAAAAAACAATAGAAAAGTGTGCTTGCTTTTTTTTATTTTTTGCCCGGTGTAGTACGGCATTCACTATTGTTAAGGATTTTTATATTTTCAGGTTTTCTTTAGGCCAGTGAGATGTCCTAGTGACACGCCCACATACAGCGTCTCGTTGAACAAAGTACATGTAAGGTTAATCGGGAATTAAGTGACTCGTTAGAGTACAACCCATATGCCTATTTGCTTTTCGGTTTGTTCACTCTGTCAATGTTTTCATTCCAAATTAGTGTCTTGTTTATGATATCTATTGCACTGCCATTGCTTGGTGTTAAAATGAGAATCGTTTGTATTTTCATTGTTGGTTGTTCTATGTCTCGGATTTTAGTTGTTGATGATGATGTGTCATTATGTGAATTGCTTGAAGTGGTGTTAAAAGAAGAGGGATATCAAGTCTCTTCTGTCCATTGTGGTGAAAGTGCTTTGAGTTACATGGAGAAAACCTCGGTAGATTTAGTATTGCTTGATGTCATGCTACCTAATTTGTCGGGGATGCAAGTCGCACGAAGAATTTGCCAACGCTTTGCAACACCTATCTTAATGCTAACCGCACTGAACGATGAACAATCGATGCTTGAAGGCTACCAGGCTGGTGCAGACCAATACATTGGTAAGCCATTTAATGTCGCAGAACTTTTAATGCGGATTAAAGCTATTTTGCGCAGAGTTGGACTAGAGCGTCAAAGACAAGTGATTTATAAGACTGTTGAATCCATCACCGATAAATTAAGTTCGCTACCCCTTACAGGAACAGAGGCTGATTTGCTGAGTTACTTAGTGCAACATCAAGGAATTGTGATTTCTAAAGCAGAATTACAGACAGAGGTCTTGAAAAAAGAGCTAAGCCCATTTGATCGCAACTTAGATATGCATGTCAGTAATATTCGACGTAAATTGGTCGAGGCGGGTTTATCAAAACAGCACATTAAAACCTTTCGCGGCAAAGGTTACAGTTACTTAGATACTTCATCACGTGAGTGATTATTTTGTTATTTGACTTTATGTCTCGCCATAAAGATGGCCTAGCGTTTCAGTTGTTTAGTTACATGGTGGTTATTGTTATCAGTATTTTAGTTGCACAAACTTTAGCTGAACAAGCCTTAGTCAAGACGATGCTTAAAGTGCCACAAAGTGTAAAAAATGAAATGTTAGATTTGGCACAGAAAGCGAATGTTTTGATAGAAGATGGGAATATGGAGGCGCTTGCAAACTGGGCACAGGCACAGCGTTTTGATTTGTTTGTTGTCGATGAAAATGCTCAACCTCTCACCCAGAGAATGATGCATCCTCACTTTCAATTTAAATTACAATTTAAACGCAGCATTGATGAACAGCTTGAAAATCGAGTTAGCCGGCCTATCATCTCTATTCCTTTAAAAAAAGGCATGGACTTGGTGATACAACTGCCTCATCAGCTGCACCCTGCCCGTGAATTTATTTTTTATTCTGCTATTTTAAAGCTGCTTATCGCTGTAGTTATTTTGGTGTTGTTCTCGATTTTGATTGCCAGGAATTTACAGCAACCTCTTAGTCGCCTTAGAGAAGCGAGCAAAAAGCTTTCCAATGGTGATTTTAATGTGTGTGTTGTTGATGAACTGCATTCTAAAACACGTGAATTTAATGAGTTAGCTGAAGACTTCGATCATATGACTCGAGAAGTACACCGCCTTGCAGAAAAGCAGCGCCGTTTGATTCGAGATGTCTCTCATGAACTAAGAACCCCCTTGGCGAGACAGAATTTAGTATTACATTTGTTACGCAATAAAGTCGGCCCAAAAGAACAAGAACTTGTAGGGCGTCTTGAAGATGAAGCGACACAGCTAAACGATCTTATTGGGGAAATCTTAGAGTTCAGTCGACTTGAGAATACACGATACAGAACGGAGTTAGTGAAATCTGACTTATTGTCATTATTAGAGCTACAAATTTCACGGTGTGAAATTGAATTAAAGCCAGAGCAAAGTATTACTCTTACGTCACAGGCTGAGCAAACGATGGTTCTATGTGATAAGGCTTTGGTTGTTCGCTGTGTCAGTAATTTGGTGACCAATGCGATTAAATATGCCGGAGAGCAAGCAATTATAGAGGTCTCTTTAGAGAATCAAACCATTAAAAAAGAACGTTACCTTACTGTGAGTGTCGCTGATTCCGGAGCGGGCATTCCTGAAAATCGATTGGATGATATTTTCTCACCGTTTACTCGGCTCGAAGCGTCTAGAGACAAAAAAGCCGGAGGATACGGTTTAGGCCTTGCCATTGTTAAGGAGTCAATGCGCATTATGAGTGGAAAAGTTATTGCTGCGAATAGAGTAAGTGGTGGTTTTATCGTGACATTATATTTTCCTGAACGAACATTCAAAGATTTATAAAAAAACAAAAGCAAAGAATGTAAATGTGTTATAAATAAGAATGATTATTACTTATATTCGTGCTTCGAAATAAATGGGCGCACACTTTGGTTGTTTGTGCTCAAAAATGGAGCTTAAAGAATATGTGTAATAAGTGTTTACTTGCTGTTGCTATTGGGGGGGCTATTATCAACACCGCAGTGGCCCAAGAAGATGAGCACCTAATTATTGAAGGTCGAGAATTTGGCTACAAAGCAGATCATAATTCAACCGCACTGCGAATGGATATGTTGCAATTAGAAACCCCGGGGCAAATTAGCATTATTGACTCTGCTGTTATCGAGGAACAACGAGCAAGTACACTTGGGGAAGTGTTAAAAAATGACGCCAGTATTAGTGCTGGTGGGCAGGGAAGGAATCGAGAGCGATTTTCACTGAGAGGCTTTGAACTTGGTAGCTCTGATGGGTTTTTACGAGATGGTCGCCAGCATTGGTCGCACTATCGTCAGCCGATTGAATTATTAGAGCGAGTGGAAGTATTGAAAGGGCCTTCCGGCTTATTATATGGAAAATCAGAGCCGGGTGGATTAGTTAACATGATTTCTAAAAAACCTACTTCAATGACACAAGCTTATTTTAGTCAGGATATAGGGTCTAATGATCATTCTCGCACTGTATTAGATGTGGGTGGTGCATTGAATGATGCGGAATCATTAAGAGCTCGCACGATTCTGGCTCAGGAGAATTACGGTTCTTGGCGACAATATGGTGATGGCACAGAACCTGATACTGATCGATCGATTGGTGGTTTCGTTGTCGAATACGATGTAACCGAAAATATCATGCTTTCTGCACACTATGATCGCACTAAAGAGGTCGGTAGTGTGGACTCAGGGGCTTATATTGTGGATGAAAAACCAGTTATTGACGAAAACTACATTTGGGATGCACAGTGGTCCAAGATAGATAATGATGTAGAGAACTACGGTGTTGAAATTCATGCTCAAGTAATGGACAACATGAATGTAAAAGCGAGTTATAATCGACAAGACTTTAAACGTTTTGATGTAGAATCCTATCCAAGTTTTGAAGAGTACGAGCAAACTGGTCAAATTAAGCATAAAGGTAATGAACGCTCTGATCATTGGGTATTTGATACAGCTTATTTAGATATCACAACAGACTTTTCTCTGTTTGAAACCAGTAACAGCCTCTTAATTGGTGTTAACTACTTGGATTATAATTATGACCGTTCAATGGCATTTTATGATGCAGAATTTGTACCTGCTGGCGAAACAGTTGCCAAACCTAATTCAGTAAATTCAGTAAAGCGTTCAACCAGCCAATATGATACGTGGGGCCTTTATGCACAAAATATGCTGACACTAAGTGATAAATGGCAAGTGTTAGCAGGGGTTCGTTATGATGAGAAACGCAGTGATAAACTAACAGAACAGCAAGTTTCTCCGAAGCTTGGTTTGATTTTCCATCCAGCAAGTAATGGCTCGATATACGTGCAATATTCTGAGAGCTTTATGCCTCAAGGTAGTGTCAATGATCCTGACTTTTCTAATGACGGTCAGGAATTAGAGGCAGAACGAGGGATCTCTTATGAAATTGGGACTAAGTGGGAACTGTTGGATGAGCGCTTGTATCTGACCGGAGCTTTGTTTGATATTACTTTGGAAAATGTTCGTTTAGATATTGATGATCCAAGTAATCCAAACAAAGAAATTGCGACTCAGGATGGCGAACAGGTCCACAAAGGTGCAGAGTTTTTGATCCAAGGAGCGATTACAGACACTATTTCTCTAAATGCATCTGCGATGTATTTAGATGCAGAAATAACTGCAAGTAAAATATATCAAGGTCATCAACCTGTTGACGTGCCAGAATGGTCAGCCAGTGTCTGGACCAATTATGAAGTTCAGCCGAATACCAATATCAATTTGGGTATGATTTATGAAGGCGACCGTTATGGTGATGCAGCGAATACGTTTAAGAAAGAAGCTTATACACGTTTTGATATAGGATTCTCACACACATTTAGGTACGATGACTCACTGGATATTATCGCTCGCTTTAATATCGAAAACCTCTTTGATGAAGATTACCTTGCTGGTGGAGGAACGACCAAGAAGAATCAAGAGGGCGCGAGTGGTGTCGTGATTGGTGAAGGACGAAACTACATGGCTTCACTGCAATTTAAGTATTAAATACACTTACTCAAGGTACTTGAGAGTATCTTGGGTATAACAAAAAAGGTCAACCAACCTTAGGGTCTGAAAATAAAGATATTTTAACGCATATGAATCTATTTAAATCTAGCCTTGCTCTGTTACTTTCATCGGTTTTGCTGCCAGCTACAGCTGATGAACTTAATCGGGCACAAACTGTTCAGGGCAAAACAAATCAGGCTTCAGCATCGAGCCAAAAACGTATTGATGTGAGTGCTGAAAAAGCTCTGACTTTGGACGCTGAAATCGATCAGTTGCGTGAGGAAATCAGCAATTTGAAAATTTACCGTGATCACCTGAACGGTCTTGTTGAGAGCCAAAATCAAGAAATGGTTAGCTTGAATAAGCAGATTGAGCAGATTGCGAAGACACGGCAAGGGATTGTGCCTTTGATGTACCATATGCTTGCTGGGTTAAAAGCGAGAGTTGCCGATGATATGCCTATCCGCAAAGAACAAAGGCAAGAACGAATTGCTAAGCTAGAAGCCGTTATGAAGCGTGCAGATGTTGCCGATGCTGAGAAGTTTCGAAGAATCTTGGAAGCGTATCAGGTTGAAATCGATTACGGCAGTAAGCTGGGAACCTACCGAGATAAAATTCAACCTGTGGATGGTGACCTCATTGAAGTTGATGTGCTTTACTTGGGGCGTATTTCTCTGATCGCTCGTAGCCTCTCTGGTGATGTATTCTGGCGTTGGTCTCAACAACACAACGCTTGGGAATATATTGATGATCAGCAATCTGCTGAATTGAACAAAGCATACGCAATGGCAAATAAACAGTTGGCCCCTAGTTTATTGACGTTACCTTTATCAAGCCAAGTAGCGGAGAAGAAATAAATGCTAAATAACCGTTTACTAAAGGCATCAATGTCTGTCGCGATATTGTCTTTTGCTGCTTTGACGGGGAATACCTCGGCATCAGAAAGCAAGGCTTTGTTGCAAAGTGCACATCAAGAGCAGCGCCAACAGCAGTCACATAATAACAGCCGAGAAGCCGGATTTCATAAAAATGAAAAACAGCTTCAGTCGATAAAAAATCAATTGGCTTCAGAGCGTGCAGTACTGCAAAGTGAAGCTGATACGTTGAGTGTAACCTTCAGTGAAAATGAATCTCAGCTTGCACAGTTAGAAGAAAAATTACGTTTAGAAACAGGGAGCTTAGGTGAACTGTTTGGTGTGGTTCGCCAAAGTGCTAAGTCTTTGGAAATGGAGCTAAAACAGTCCGTCACGAGTGTGGATGCTCACGCTGACTTTGATAATGTCGAGAATATTATTGCGGCACAGTCGTTGCCAACACTATCCCAGCTGCAAGCCATGTGGCGCAGTATGGAACAACAAATTAAAGCCAGTGGAGAATTAGTCAATGTTTCTTTCCCATTATTGGATGGGGAAGGGCGAGAACAAACAGCCAATGGAGTTCGTTTAGGGGCGATAGCGCTTGTTGACGATAAAGGTTTCGTTAAATGGCAAGGTCAGAGAGGTGATGCTGTTCAATATCTTCGCCAACCAGATAATGCCCCAACAATAGGCTCATTAAACGCTGGCCATATTGATAATGTTGTTATTGATCCATCCCGTGGCGTTTTGTTAGAACAGCTAGAGACATCTCCCACCCTTTTAGATCGATTGAATGCTGGTGGAGTGGTAGGCAAGATAATACTTGGACTACTGGTGATTGGATTGTCTATTGCCGTGATTCGAGGTGTGTCTTTGCTTGTGGCTCGCAAACGCATAACTCAGCAGCTCAAAAATCCTGAACAATTAACTGATAATCCTCTGGGTCGAATTCTTGCGGTATACCAAAAAGATAAGCACCGCAGTGTAGAGGCATTGGAACTTCGTTTATTAGAAGCGGTTGTCGATGAGCAAATGCATTTGGAAAAAGGCTTATCAATGTTGAAGTTATTGGCTGCATTGGCGCCAATGCTAGGATTACTTGGTACGGTGACAGGGATGATAGAAACATTCCAAGTGATTACTCAATTTGGTAATGGTGATCCGAAAGTGATGGCTGGAGGGATCTCGATGGCGCTAGTGACCACTGTACTCGGTCTTATTGCTGCTATGCCTCTTTTACTGGCGCATAATATTTTGAGCTCTCAAGCAGAACGTATTCGAAATATTCTTGAAAAGCAAGGTATTGCCCTTGTCGCGGAGCAAGCAGAGGAAGGCAGTCTATCAAGCGCAGCTCATTCACACTTGATGACAGAGAGTGCAGCGTAATGGCACTGAGTGTATCCGGCATGGGGGATGTAATCGTGAAAGATTGGGGTTCGACCTTGATGAGCTTTATGCATCAAGGAGGTCCCATTTTATGGTGGTTAGCTGCTGTCGTTGCTCTATATTGGCTGCTGGCTATCGATCGACTGCTTTATCTTTATACTGTGTTTCCAAAGGTAAAAGAACACCTTACACAACGGTGGGGCTCTAGGTTTGAACAGCAGTCATGGTATGCACACCAGATTAGAGAAGGATGGATATCAAAGGCTAAAGGTGATCTATACCAGCACTTATCAACCATGAAAGTCTTAGTCGCTATTTGCCCCATGCTCGGTTTACTTGGCACGGTAACGGGTATGATCAGTGTGTTTGACATGATGGCAACCCAAGGGAGTAGCAACCCTAAATTGATGGCTTCAGGTATCTCGCTTGCGACGTTACCGACCATGGCAGGTATGGTCGCAGCTTTGGTGGGAATGTTTGTACATGCTCGCTTGAGTAAGTCATGTGAAAGAAAAATAATCCAATTAGAACAATCATTAAGGAGTCAAAAGTGAGACTCGGACGCCGACCCATTCAACAAGATGAAGCTCAGATCGATTTAACGTCGATGCTTGATATTGTATTCATCATGTTGATCTTCTTTATTGTGACCAGTTCTTTTGTTCGCGAATCGGGTGTCGAAGTGAATCGCCCGCAAGCGTCAAACGTTGTCAGTCAAAAAGAGGCAGGTATTTTTATCGCAATTACGGCCGCGAATGATGTGTATATTGATAAACGTATGGTTGATATTGAACGTGTTGAAGCGACGATAGAGCATTTACTATTGGAGCAACCTGAAGCGGCATTGGTGATTCAAGCGGATGAACATGCGTATAATGGTACGGTTGTCAAAGTGATGGATGCTGCGAAAGGTGCTGGAGTGAAAAATATCGCCCTAGCTGCGGAGAAACACTAATGCGCTTGTTGATGATGGCATTGCCACTTTCATGCATCATTACACTCAGCTTATTTAGTTTGATGGCATGGATGGTTGATAGAGGCAAGCAAGAAGCCCAACCTGCCTCGGAGGCGGTTCGCTTTGATATGGTCATGCTCGAAAATGACTCAGAGATACAACGAAGACAGCGTTCTGTGCCTGAACAACCCAAACCACCATCGATGCCGGAACCAATGGCATTGTCGCAAGCAGAGGTTCCGAAGCAAGATATGCAACAGATGTCACCTATTGCGGCTTTGGGTTTGAATACGTCTTTGGATGGTATCGCCATTCAAGCCCCAAATTTATCAGGGATGATGGGTACCCAGCAGGCCATGCCACTTTACCGTGTTGAACCTCGTTATCCATCAAAAGCGTTGAAACGTAAGATAGAAGGCTACGTCGTGATGCGTTTTACTATTGATGCATCAGGTCGCCCTGTAGATATTGAAGTCATAGAAGCACAGCCTAAACGCTGGTTTGAGAAAGATGCAATTCGTGCATTAAAAAAGTGGAAATATCAGCCGAAAGTTGAAAATGGTCATTCTATTAAACAGCAAGGCCAAACCGTGAGATTGGAGTTTAAGTTAGATAAATGATGAAGTTATTTTTGCTGGGGTTTGCACTTAGTTTGGCAGCTTTGAGCTCTAGTGCGAATGAATTAAGCCAATACACGGCTGGTCGTGTGCAAAAGGCTCATCAGTTGGCTGAAAAAGAGCAATTTAGCCAAGCGATTGCCATACTTAAAGCACTGGATACGTCTCGGGGATATGAACGTGCTTTTGTTGCTAGGATGCTCGGTATCTTTTATTGGCAAAATGGGCAAATACAGCCTGCGATTAAGCAATTAACCCTAGCGGTGAAAAGTGGGCAATTAAAAGACGAGCAGGCATGGCAAACGCAAAAGATGTTGGCTGACCTCTTACTCAATGCCCAGCAGTTTAAGCAGGCGTTACCACATTATTATCATTTGACTAAAACCACGGAAAAAAACCAAAAAGCCGACCAAGTTTGGCTGCGTATTGCTCAGTCTCATTACCAATTGAAAGAGTGGAAAAAGGTGTTATCAGCGATGGCTAGCTATGAACGCTTCCACCTTCCTGACACTCAAGCACCTTTATCGATGACATTATCTGCGCAGCTTGAACTGAAAAAGTGGCGACCTGCGATTGGAACGATCAAGCGTTTGATCGATCTGCAACCAAATCGCACTGAGTGGTGGCGTCAACTGGTTGCTTTATATCTGCATGTGAATGATAGTAGTAAGGCACTTGATACTATGGCTCTGGCCAAGCTGAAAGGAGTTCCTTTTGATAACAGCGATCATAAACTACTGGCTCAATTATATGCCAAGCGTGGTATTCCAGAACGAGCCGCAAAAGAACTGGGTGAAATTGTGAGTATCGACTCTGACCGCAAACTAAAAGCGCAGCAAGCCACCTACTGGCAAATGGCTAAGGAATGGCAGAAATCTATCGCAAGCTGGCGCTTAGCTGCAAAGTTGGATCGTCAGTATAATTGGCATCTTGCGCAATTATTAGTTCAAGAGGGCCAATATCAAAGTGCACTTGCTGCATTAGATAAAGTATCGGGGCGTAAGGCCGATGTTGCTTTGATGAAAACTCGTGCTTACTTCAAATTACAGAAATTTGATGACGCATTGGCTTATGCAAAACGTTCAAATGAAATGGCGCCATCCATGCAAGCAGAAAACTGGGTAAAATATCTTTCTCAATTGCGCCAAGCAAAGAATCAGTAATGAAAGCTTAAATCACGAGGAGCGAGCTATGATGTTTTATCTCACTTGATTTTAATTTGATGCTACTATTCTATAAATTATCGACATTCATCTTACAGAGCATATTCATAACTTTTGTCTCATTATTTACATTTTTCGTCTTGATATCAATAATGCCATTGTAAGAAAATAGATAAACTGCTTTCGATTTAAATAACAGCTTATTTAATGAGGAAGTACATGAAAAAAGCAATTATAGTTGAAGGTGGAGCAATGCGTGGTGTCTTCGCCAGTGGAGTATTGGATGCATTTTTAGAGAAAAGCTATAAACCTTTTGACTTTGCAATTGGTGTTTCTGCAGGTGCTTCTAATTTAATTGGCTATCTTACTGATTACCCACATCGTAGTATTAATATCATTACAAAACTGGCCACAAGTAAGCGTTTTTTTGATGTAAATCGTTTTTTAAAAGGAGGGGATTTAATTGATGTTAAATGGCTACTTGAAGAGTCTAATCGAAATTATGCCCTCGATCGAAATCAATTGTTTAATAATATTCCCTTTGTTGCGGTTACGACAAATGTCAATACAGGGCTGGCAGAATATTACCGAGTTGATCGCGATAACTTTGATAGGGTGATTGAAGCAACGACAGCGTTACCCATTGCATATAAGCACCCTCCTTGTTTTACTGGTAGTTATCATTCAGATGGAGGCATTGCTGATTCTATTCCTGTCCGAGAAGCATACCGCCGTGGTGCTCGAGATATTACAGTTGTACTCTCTCATCCTCTAAGCTATCAAAAGAAAAAAGTAAAAATGCCGTGGCTAGTTAAAAAGTGCTTTCCGGATTGTCCCAAAATGGCAGAGGCTATTCTTCAAAGATCGGAAAACTATAATGAATCTCTCGATTTTATTCGAAATCCGCCACCTAAAACTAGCATAAATGTCATCGCGCCTCCGGAAGACTTTAGAGTTCAGCGGCTGTCGATGAAAAAGTCAGTTTTGCTTGAGGGATATAAAATGGGGCTAGAAGCCGGGCGAGAGCACTTAATGAATGATCGGTCTAAAGAAGAATCATTTTAAGCACCCATGTTTTTCATTTCGGGCAAGAACTCAGT
>NZ_BJXJ01000052.1 GCF_007990935.1 Vibrio sagamiensis NBRC 104589 | reverse complement strand
ACTGTGCCGACGGGGTATGAAACACGAAAATGCCCAAAATTGCGTAGACCTTTTACTCATTCGCATTCTATTCATGAGCTTTTTCCCTACTGAAGCTAACTCGATCTAGTTAATGAATTTAAATTCTCATTATTAGGCAACAATTCGTTCTCCAATAAGTATTGTTATGCTTTTCACTCGAACAATAACACTCGCTAGGGCTGTTTTTATATACAGTGCTTATTGCTGCTGTTAGAATAAGTCAGTTTTAGTGATTAAGATGGCATACGGCAGCATCGTTCGGTTTTTTTGAGCTACATATCTTAATTTGACCTTACATAATAAGGAACAACAATGAATATCAGTGAAGTAAACGGTTTTGAGGTTACGGGTTTTGCCATTCGTACAACTAATGCGGATGAAGTAGATCCATCGACTGCAAAAATTGGAGAACTTTGGGCAAAGTTTTATACAAATGCAGCTCCGAAATTGAATGAAAAATCAAAAGTTTTTGGTATTTATACAAATTATGAGTCTGATTTTACCGGGGTTTTTGACGTTATCGCTTGTTCGGATACGTTATCACCAGAAATATTACCAGACTCAGTAAAAGTGAATGTTATCTCTGGCAAATATGTAACTTTTTCTGCGAGTGGTGAAATGCCACAAGTAGTTATAGATCTTTGGGGTAAAGTCTGGAATTACTTTAGCTCTGAAAACTGCTTATATGAACGAGCATACACAACAGATTTTGAATACTATAAAAGCGCTCATGAAGTCGAGATTTCTATTGCTGTTAGATAGTTATATGATAAGCGTTTAAGTTTTCAAGGTACTTTTTTTTAATCTGCTCTAAACGATTTAGAACTCTGGATCTAAATCGTTTATGCCCATTTTCTTGTTGAGTTAATGTGTTCCAGCCATAAGAATAAGTAATATCTTTTTCAGAATTGATATGTCTAAAATTCTCATTACTTTCTAATCCTCCAGATAAAATTCACATACTCCGCTATTAAAAACATAGCATCACTCTGTATTTTAGATTATAGTCCGCTATGAATTTCATAGCGGAAAAATCAAAATGGAAAAAATTCCTTATCCTGGTAAACCAGTTCGTGGTTCGGTAACAGGCAATCCAATCATGGCATTGTTTGATCTGCTTGGAAGACGCTGGGCTATGGGAGTTTTATGGCAGCTGTGTTCAGGTGGAGCTTGTACATTTCGTGAGTTACAGAACCGCTGTGAGTCTATTTCTCCTGCTGTTTTAAATTCAAGAATTAGAGAATTAAGACAGGCAAAGCTAATTGAAAAAGGCGAATTAGGTTATCAACCAACCGAATTAGGTAAGGAGATAATTTCATCAATTTATCCCTTAAAAAGTCTCGCGGAGCAGTGGGTTGAATCACTTAATGATATAGAAAAATAAAGCTTATCCATACGATTCTAGAGGCGAACAAAGTCATCACTGTGATCAGAGTGACAAACGAAAAAAGGAAAAATTATGTTTATTGTGTCAATAACATACATTAGTGAAATGTCTCAGATAGATAAGTACCTTGACGCTCATATTGAGTACCTAGATAGGAACTATGAGAGAGGAGTTTTTATTGCTTCTGGAAGAAAAGTTCCACGAAGTGGCGGAATCATTCTCGCAAAAGCTAGAAACCGTAGTGAACTAGAAGAAATTCTAAACGATGACCCATTTAAAATTCATAATCTTGCCGATTATGAATTAACGGAATTTTTGCCTACAAAAGCTGCATCTGAGTTTTCTTCTTTAATTCAATAATGCTATCGATTATCTGATATGAAAAAATGATAATTGTGGTACTGCGACGTTGCCATAACTCAGTAGCAAATGCACACTAACAACGAGTCTAAGAGGACGGCCTTTTCCATATCTGTATTTGTTAATGATTTGCTAAATTAGTGAGGTTGCTATCAAGGTTTTGTCCAGAACCTTTACAGGTGGCACTTCGGAACTCAGAAGTGCCCCAAAGTGCGTTTAGACTATCTATAAATATCATTTACATAATTCGTTCAAAAACGGTCCACATATGAATAGCTCATTTGACTAGGTGATTACATTTTTACTCACTACTCTTCAGCGAAATATTGAAGCTGTGACCCTGTGTAGGACAAACATAATCAATATCTTAACTTATGTTATTGAACGTTATCTCTAATCCGATATAACTTGTATAAAATTTTTTTAGAGGAGACATAAAGTGATAAGAGAGATAAAAGATGACGACTTTGAAATATTCTGGCCATGTTTCAAACAGATAATCGAAGAGCAAGAAACGTATGCATTCGACCCTACAATGGAATACGAGGAAGCACTCGAACTGTGGTGTAAGTCCCCATTAAAGACATTTGTTTATGTAGAAGGTGACCAAGTTCTAGGGAGTTACTACATAAAACGAAATGCAGAAGGGCCTAGTAGCCATATCTGCAACTGTGGTTTCATGGTGCAAGGCCAGTCTCGTGGCAAAGGAATTGCAAAAAAGTTGTGTGAGCACTCGCTGGAAACTGCCATTAATTTGGATTTTAGGGCTATGCAATTTAATTCTGTAGTGTCCTCTAATGCAGTGGCGGTTAATTTATGGAAGAAACTAGGTTTTACCATAATAGGCACGATCCCCTTAGCCTATCTTCACCCAAAGCTTGGTTATGTTGATAGTTTTATAATGCACAAAACACTAGTCAGTGAAGTCGAAGATTCTATCGGGAACGGATACTCGTAAAAGCGTTACAATCCTCAGTGTGATTAGATGGTAAACCTTGTCAGTAAGAGATATCCAGAACCTTCATAGATGGCACTTCGAAACTCAGAAGTGCCCCATTATCAGCCAGAGTAAATACTCATTCATATACTGTAGGACTTACGCATTGATAGCACCTTTCAATTTTGGTAGCAAGGTTTCTTTACCTTTCGCAAAATGTTTAATGAAGACACCAACAACATCTTTAAATAGTTCACGTTGATGCTGATAAATGTTGGTGAACTCTTGTGCTATCTGCATTTTTTGGAGATAAACAAAGCTCAAAATGCTTGAGAAGATGTGATTTCGTACTGGTCGCTCACTGCGCACTTGAAAGTGCTCAATATGACATACTTGCTTTATTGCTCTGTGATATTGTTCCATTTGCCAATGTTGATCATGAATGGTTTTAAAGTCATCATGCTGAAAAGGACTATCCTCTGGCAAGTAAACCACGTAGTAGCGATGCTGGTCTTTTAGCGTCGTTCTGAACAACTTGACCTTGCCAAACTCTTTAAGCCAAACCTCTAAACCGTCACAAGGAACATCAAGGTACTGAATTTGCAGCCATTGGCCTTTTTCCTGCGATACCGTCCTGTTTTTCTCGACAGCAAACATGAAACCTGTCTGATGGTTTTTAATCGTCTTCAGATTCCTGACGCAACTATACCAAGAGTCTCCCGTTACAAACTTTGGCTTTAGCCCCCAATCTAATACTTCTGCCAGCATTTCACGGAAATAATCATTTTTAGTCTTGCCTTCTGATTTATCGCATATCCTGTAATTGACTGGCATATGGCGACCATTAGTGTCGGTATAATAAAGGGTTACGAGGTTAATTCCTTTGACTGCTCGATGGTGTTTCCCTGACCAAAAATGACTCACCAGCTTTACGTGATGACTGTAAGGTTTATCGAGTACACTATCATCAACACTCAAAGTGCCGCCTACAAGACATAGATCTTGATCAACCTCATCAAATAAGTCTTTCGGTTGATAATCTTCACGATGAAGAAAGCGGTTAACGCTATCGTGAGAGATACCCGTCACTTCTGCCAATCTTGTGCATGTTGATGATTTTGGTTCACTGATCAAAAATCCCATATATTGTGGAAGAGTGCATCTAGCTGTAGTTGGGCGAGTAGTCTTTCTTACTTCCATCCTTGAAAAGGCCGATTATAACCGGTACCAAATTTCAAAACACTCTGTCAATGCGTAAGTCCTAAATGAGTAAGTTATAATGAAGCTAAAAAAAAATAAAAGTTTATTATCTTTTACAAGTTATCATAATTACTCATAAATAGTTGGTTCATCTTGTCTCCATTTTTTGTAACAGTGAATTTGTTATTAAGCACAATATTTTGAAAATCAGTGGACAGAAAGCGTCTAGTATTCGAATGATTGTTATCATCAATTTCGATAAATGCAGCCATTCGCAAGTAGATAAACTTGAGCGCAGAGAAATATAACGATTTCACCAAGCTTTAAGACTTTCTGTCAACGTGATGAATAAATTTAAACCTAGCGGATGCAATCAATGCCAACTCCACCAGTTCGAGTCACCTCTTCTCATTCTTTTAAACCATCCAAAAAAGAGACTATAGATAACTCTTCAGCCAAGGGGGCTTTGGGTAAAAAAATAGTTAGAATTGGAACAGCAGATAAAAATGGGGGCAAATTATTTAATCCTTCGCATATGCTTCGTGATGAGAGTTTTCGGAAGCAAAAGCTTGCAAACCTATCGGGATTGGGGGCTGAATGGCAAATCGAACCTTATGGCAGTATAGCTAAGGTCAATTTGCCTTTACAGACGGTATTTGCCCCCTTGGATGAAAAAGCAAAAAAAGCACAAATAAAAGAGGCCGAGGAGTTTATCGAGAAAGGCTATAACGAGCTAGTTATCTCTATTAAGAAAGAGATGTTGCCGTCTTTGGAGAAGAGGATTGCAGAGATAAGGAAGGCACGAGATAGTCAAGACTCTTATCTGGGGCCAGACGAAAATACACTCAAGAAGATTGAGTTGTACATCAATAAGTTTGAAGGGTGGGACAGCCTTGAATCTAAGCCTAAGAATAGAGGCTTAGCCTACCAAATCGCACGTCATATCGAAACCAGTATTAAAGCCGTTGATGAGGCGCTAAAACTAGGGCAGATGAATGCACGTATTGGTGATTTATCACAATGGCACGCAAACGTTACCAATGAATTTTTGCAGAAAAATGACTTTTTCAAGAAGCAAAATAAAGATGGTACTTCTACCTATGAGCCCAGACGGGCGATGAAACAACTCAGTAGCTCTTGGGGACAGAAGCTAATGACTAATCATCTCACTATGCTGCGCACCGAGGTTATGAATGAGCTTAACAGGAGTAATAATCAACTGTGCAGCTTGTGGGCAAAGATGGATAGGTATGATAGAGAGGTATCAAATACCAATCACTTTTCTATGTCTAGAGAGATAATTGGCGATATCCAAAGAGTTGTTCGTGTTAATGCAAAGGAGTTTCGTGGCAATGCTGGACGCTTTAAAGATCCGAAAAAGGCATGGGGATATGAAACATTTACAGTTACCCAGAAGCCGACTTTTGCCGAGACAGTAATCGCTATATTTAAACATTCCAACAGTCAAGCGAGTCAGGCGATGAGCTCGCTCACTAAGGCTTTGGGAAAATTGCCATCGGATACATTAGGCGCCTTGAAAAAGCTGCCACAGCAAGCCTCGATGGCTTCACATGTTGCTGGTCATTGGCGAGATGTCCCCTATAAAAAAATGGCTGCTCTTTGGCCGGGTACCATTAGTGCCCCCTCAACATTATCAGGCGAAGAACAGAAGGTTAAGTCCATTGTCCGCAGTATGTATTGGCTGATGCAGCAGCCAGCACTGCGTATGCAGTATGATTTTAACCCCTTGCAAGCAGCAGCGACTCATCTGAAGAAAGATAAGCCGTTGGACGCAGATTTTACCACAGAGGCTATGCAAGATATTGGACTTACATTTACTATTGACGACATGGTAACCGGGAAAGCGAGCGGACAAAATCAAGCTGATCCGCTTAGCAAAATGGACAAAGCAACTCAAAAAAGTGCATTTAGGGAAAGTTGTGATAAGGCGATTAAAGCGTCAGATGACATCCTTGAACAAATTGATGAGTTGCCAGATTTGATGCGTCAGCTTATTGATTCACAAAAAAAAGATCTGTCTAGCTGGGGGAAGGATCTTTTGGATAAAGAACTCAAAGTAATAGATGTGCCAGAGTTTTATAAGTCCTTAAAGGGACAGATAGACAAAATTAAACAGGCTACGAGAAATAAATCGACTTTTACAGAAGAAGAATTAGGCAAGATTATTGATCTAACTCGCATTGCTAACCTATCTGGGCAAGGCGAATTAGATAACCTCGATTTTAAGGCTCTTTCTTTGACAGGTAAACGCCTCGAGCCTTTTTCCAGACATGCAAAAGTCGCCAAGCACTGGGGAATAAAGGCACAACAGATCATGCCGGAGGATGATATTCCGGAAGTTGAATCTTTACGTCAAATGCTGGAAAACGACGGATTATTAAAAGCTGTGATTTCAGAAGAGGATCCAAAAGGTATTTTATTTGCAACACGCATGCGTCAGGAGTGGCAGTATGCACGTGATGAAAAGACCATTCTGCCGAAGACGCCAGAGCAGCATCTCGCGGAAGAAAAATCTTTCGCTGAGTTTGTGACCAAATGGGGACAGAAGCAGGTGGGTCGTGGAGCCATTTATGCTGTCATTGAAGGTGGTGTTGACTTTGCTGGGGTAAACGTGACCTTAGTAAAAGGAACGGTGAAAGCTGGGGTTAAGACGGCTATTGCTTCGTTCACTATTCCTTATAAGGTGCGCCAGATAAAAAATGGTGTGATGCCAGGAGAGGATTACCCCTATAAAGTGGTGCAAGATGTCGTAAATAATAGACTTAAGCAGCTTGGTTTTAAGGCTGCAATGTCGTTTGTGCCTCGTCCAATCAAAACAGCCGTTGGTGGCGCGGTTGTGATGAGTGCCTATACACATAATGCAATCGTAGACCCTAAAGATAAAATTAAAATGGACTCGTGGTTCAAGACCTTAGCAATAGAAGGTGGGGTAACTGGCGCCTTCGTTGCAGTGAACAAGGTTATGCAAGTAAAGGCTCAAGCCGATTTCAAGAACATTCAATTACCAGAGTATAAGGAAAAACTGGCTCAAGCGTACGAGGAGTATTCTAACGGGCTCAAAGCGCAATTTGAGGAAATGAAGACACAGTTCAGGACAGAAATGGAGGGAGTACTGCCTGAAGAAGTTATCAATGAAATGATTGCGACTCAGGAGACGTCTTTCCCAGATGATTTAGCCGAAATGCAGGCTCAATTTAGACAAGAAATGTCGGCAAGCTTTGATGAAAAAATGCGAGACTGGCAAAAGCAGGGACTGGTTAAAGAGTGGGATCCCTTGTTTGCAGAGGAAGTGAGCAACGAAAGTATTGAAAGCGGTAGTCTTGGTATTGATACTGACAATGCAGATACTGAAGCCGCTGGCCCTGATTTCCAAGGAATACAATTGGGCGGAAGTAAAGCATACCGAGTCAAGGTTAGAGCTCACCTAGAAACCCTACAACAGACCCCAGAGGGGAAAAATACTCTGGAAACAATGAATGAGCTAGGGATCACCATCAGCCCTCACCGTGCAGGAGAGCCTTTGCGTACTGATGAAAATGGCCAAGAATATTATGCTAATTTCGCCAGTCCTTTAACAAAGACCATTTATTTCGATCCTTGGAATACTTTGTTCACATCAAGTACAGATGACCTTGAGACTCGATCTTGGCTTAAGTGCGATCCCACAATATCTTTGGCTCATGAAGTGCAGCATATTGGTCTTCATAGTAACCCAGCAATAGTCAATGCTCATGGTGAGGTTTTCATTCTTAGGGGAGATGGTGACCCAATGAATGAACACCTTGTCAGTGGGGTCGATTACACCGACGCTTTAGGAGATACGTTCTACTTTTCTGACCCTAAATGGGTTGAGAAACATGTTTCGAGAGCCTCGGGAACTAAAGAGTTCGTAACCGAAAACGATTATCGGCGTGCGTTCTACGGTTATAGGAAAGAGAAACCTGTCTTAAGGGAAGCCTATTGGACTGGCCTAGATGATATCTGGAGTGATGACATCAAGCCGTTTGATGCTCAAGATAACTGGAATGAACAAGAGGATGTTACAGACAAAGAGGTCTCTTTAGCTCGGTATGCTCGTCATCGTGGAACTGAAGGGGAACAGAACTATCAGAGCAAATCCAGACGTGCTAGGTATAAAGCAACCAAAAAATTTTACACGCGCTTCAAGGGTGATATCGAGCAGGTAAAGGTGAAATTTTATAAGAAGATCAGAAGTATATATAGCACTGATGGTCGATTAGAGTTTCTTGAAAAAAATCTCAATAGAATGGAGAAAATGGCGGCGCAAGCCAGAGGGAACAAACAATCAGCATTTTTTGCTGAGGTTATTTCATTGTTGAAGCAAGCTGCTGACTCCAATGACACCAGTCATTTCCGTGATGCCTTGCGCGCTTTCCGTCCTCCTTTGACCGATATGGATGAGGATATCTTAGATAACATTTATGGCTCTGATTTTCCCAAGCACAAGTTTATCCAACCTATGATTGATTACCATAAGTTCTTAGTAGAGTACTCTCTAGCGTATAGTGAAGAGGAGTTTAGTGCCTTTATTGAACAAGAGGACTTTATTGCTAGACAGCCAAATACAGGCGCTCCTCGGGGAATGACTATTAATGATGAGTTTCGCTTTGAAACACGCTCGATAATTAATAATATGAGTAACAAGTCCTATCGAGACAAACTCCTCGAAAATAGCGTCATCGCACAAATGAATGCCATTAAAAACGATCTTAAGATCAGTGGAAATAATATTTCTCCTAAGGACTATAAAAGGATCATTACTGAGCTTAGGGCGAGAAAAGAAGCAAGCATAAGGCCTTATGATAAAATAATCTATACCTTGTCAGAGCACGCATTTGAGTCAGAATTTGAACATGGTGAATATGGTACTCGAGTAAAAAATATAACAACAGAAATCTATCAGCGTCCAAGTTTTGATGAATTTAAGATACCTTTGCTGCCAAGCGAAGATCTCTATGTTAAGAATCATCCAGAGCTTGACCAAGAGACAGTGCTGTCAAAGATTCTTCAATATCGAAATGGAGATCTTGAAGTTCTGCATGAAGACGGGGCTCAGCTAGAAAAACTCTATTTGGATGGGCTACAAGATAAAACACTCCCCAATGGCAATGTTTATACCAAAGCGCAGCAAATTGAAGATATTACGGTTCATGGCGGTCTATTTGCTTACGAAAGGTCGGTTATAAGAAGCCATAAAATGGCTGGGCTTTTAGGAGATTTACATCACCGTACAATAGGCAAAAAATATTGGGCACAACGTGGTATATCAGAGCCTGAAAAAGTCAAATACGTATATAAATATCCCGAACTTCCAGCCGCAAATATCTATACTATGCCCAGTGAGGGGGATAGTCGTAAAGTCCAAGTTGAAAAGCTGGAAAAGGTGACTTGGGATGTCAGCTATTATAGGTTGATAGAACAAAAAATGGGCAAGCATTACTTACATTCAGTTAATAAGGCTGAGCTAGGGAGTGATGATGTCAATTGGGACCCAGAAAAGTACGGTAAAATATTAGAAAAACGCGCAACCTCCTTGGTTGATTCCATGACAAATAAGGGTGATCGAGAGTATGTAAGGAACACGTTGCAAAGCGCATTAAATCCGCCTAAATTTACGACCTCGACAGAGGCCTTACCTTTCTTTATTAAGCCGAAAATAGGCGACTACCCACTGGAGAACATGTTGTTTATCAAGGATGGTAATAAGCATATTATGATTAGCTTAATGCCACCCGGAAATATTCGAGTTTTTGATTCGTATGAAAAAGTTGATAGATTTGTCCGCAATAAAAGTAATCATGAATTTCTTCTATCACATGCTAGTTTAGCAAACCAAATGGACGGTAGTACAGCTAGCGGTATGGAATCTATCCTGGAAGATGTCGCCGCTCACCGCTATGTAAATAGTGGAGGGAGAACCTTAACTGTGGCAGGGAAAGAAATTTTCCCCTACCGTTCAGAAAATACAGTGCACAATAGAATGGACGGTCAGGGAATATTTCATCGTTTGGCTGTATCATCAATCGGTGATGGTGGAGGCGGTCATATAGTCAAGACAGATTTACTCCAAGCGCTTGGTGAAAGTTATTGGCAAGGGATCACAGGCTCTCATACTGTGGAAGTAGCGGGTGATTATCAGTTACCGGCTCGATACCAAGGTTTAGATGGAGAAGAGCTGTTTAAAAAGCTTTACAGTCCTCAAGTTAAAACTGATATGCAAAGACTGGTTGAAGGTAAAATCAATGAATTCGAAGAAAAGCATTTCTCAGATTATTCTGATCATCTCAAAGCGACATTTGACAGATTAGCCTCTTCAGCGGAGCGTAACAGAAGTTTAAGTCCTGAAGGAAAAGTCTTGATTCAAGAGATGAAAAATGGATCAACTGAGGTCGAAGTCTCCTTACCCGGACTGACGGGGAGGAGAGATGATTATTTCCCTCTGGAAGGTATGTTGCTGATAAAGAAAGGAAAACGCCACATCCTTGTTAGTCTGCAATCTGATGGGGCCCTTATCGAATTTGGTAGCAAACAATCCCTTCATCGATTTTTCAGTAACCCAGCGAATAGAAACTTCATACTTTCACACATGAGTGAATATGATAAACAACCCGTTCTACTAGGTGGAGATACTCCAGATAGGACATTAAACGATTTCGCGACGCACTCAGATCGTTATCACGGTACGAAATTCACAAGTGTGAATTATCGCGTGTCTAAAAGGGAGGTCGCTGATAATCTCGACCTAAATCATATTCCTCTCAATGGTAAGGATAATATATTCGATACCATTGGCAGAAGAAACTTGCAGAGGCTTAGGCAAGATGCTGATGCACAGCTGACTTCCCATGCAGAGTGGAATACAAAGAAAGCGCTTGAGGTTGTCGGCGGTGTATTGGCCGTTCCAGCATTTGCACTCAGTGTTGCTGCGATCGTCGTGAGTGGGGGCAGCGCTGCACCTGCTGTAATAGGAGGCATCACTGGGGCTGCAATGATTGTTGATGCTGCGAGCCTTGGTGTAGGACTTGCCGAAGGGATTTATCTTTTAGTTGAGGGAGATTCGGCCGAAGAGAGGGCTAGTGGACTCATTCCTCTTGCTTTAGCTCCTCTGGATGCGCTAGGGCTAGTGTCTAGTGCTGGTGATGCTCTCAAGGCGTTAAAGGCGCTGAAATCGGCACGACAGGCTGGCGGAGCTTTAGGTGATGCCAGTTCATTTGTTGATGATGCCTTGACTGGTTTGAGAAGACAAGGTCAGGATATAGATGATCAGCTGGCTAAAATACGTAGTGCTCTGGATGATCTCGATATCGTACAAGAACCTTCATATGCTGAGCATGCATTTGAGGAAATAGCAAGGCCATTTAGGACTAACCAACAAAATATTTTAAGAGCAGGAGATGCATACAAAGATGAACATGGTAAGCCTATCCTAAATTCATATCTGAACGATGCTAAAATTGATGTTGCTAAGTATGAGAAGGACTATGATGCCTACCTCAAAACCTTAGATCTAGATCCTGATTCAGAACAATACATAAAACACATAGTAACACTTGAAAAAAATAAGAAAAAGTTATCGAATATTGCAAAGAGCCGAAATCAACAACAACAAGACCTTACTAGCAAGGGTGTTGTATATGAGGAAACTAATGAAAGAGCGATCAGAGAAATCAATAGACTGGAGAAAAGTTATTCTGGCTTTAAGCCGGAGGTCATAAATGGTTCTCCTCACGGTTTCCAGCTAATTAAGGGTAGTGGTGAGAATGCCAAAAGACTTATTCTGAGCGCTCATGGTGCTTTTGAACCTGGAAGAAACCTTCATATTATCGTTCCACGAGGGAAGAAGGTTGTATTCTACGGGCCACACGGTAATACGCTAGCTGACGTTCCTGATAAAGCCTTTGACCCTATAACGTCAAGTAAAGAAAGACTCGGTATGGATTTGTTTATCAACGGGGAACCTAAGAAGTATGCTTCTCTTTCTGCTGGGAAAAGTTATGAATTTGGCGATTTTGATGATGTAGATTTGCTGTCTGCGACGGGTCTTGAAGGTCTTAGTTCATATGGCGGAAAGATAAGAGACTACAAAGTAAAGCATTTTGAGAAATCTCCACTGAATGCTGCAGTAGCCGCTGTGTGGGAAAACCGCGTCAAGTACAGTGCAGGTGAGAATGTTATACCATCGGATATACTCATTGTTGAAGAAATGGCAGGTTGGGATAAATCACTTAAAAATATCGTAAATGAAATGAGACCTCCTTACGGCAGCTTAAAAGATTATGATGAGGTGGTATTTTATGCTTGCCGTGAGGAAATGCATGGTGGTGGAAAAGGCCCAAGCTCTTCCGTTCACTTTAATACAATGGTGCCGAGATCAACCAGTCAAAACTTACGAAGTGCACCAGCCACAAATGGCTTATCACAGAACCCCATTACCTCTCAAACGGTCGTTACCCGTGTAGTAATGACTCGTACCGCAAATGGGATTAAAATTGCCCATCAAGATGTTGGGCAATTGGTGGACGACATTGAGGCCTCCGAATCTAACCAAATAGATAGCTTCAGTGACATATATCGAATATATGACCAACAGAGCAGTATTCAACAATGGGGTGATTGGATAAAAAACAATAAAATTGTATTGCTGTCGTTTTTCGAAAAAATGGCAAATGATAATTCCGAAATTTTTCTGGAATATAGATCCAAGTATGGCAACACCGCACTGGATCTACTGTTGAGCGTAAAACGTTTAAAAAAAGTCATTGAAAATCCCAAGGTTTTCCCAAAAGATATAGACAGTGCATTTGATAACGCGGTTAAGTCGCTCAATTCAGCATTAGAAACTAAGGGACAATAGTCACGCAGAGATGACTATATAAGACGGCTGGAATAATCCAGCCGTTTCGTATCCGCTCAATACCCCCCTCTAGCAGGATAGTTGTCACTGTTAAAAATTAACCAGTTAGGGCGTAAGTAGAATACTGTTTATATGTATTTCCCTTACCAAGTCCAATCCGGTAAAAGAGGGTAAGACCATGCTCATTTTGGTTTGAGCAGGCGAAAATCATATTGCTCAGACACCGCTGGAGTTATACGGAAACTTTCGGCAATTTCTGAAGTTCACACCCTAGGCGCTAGGCAATACGGACATTAGATTGAACGTGAGTATAATTAGCGTTACCCTTGGTTGCATATAACTACGGAAAAAACCCGTCGATTTGCATAGGTAATCCTAAAGATATTATTTCTTTGGTTTATGTTGATTACTTAACTGTGTGTTATACGGGGTACAACTGAAGTCGCATAAGGCCACACGCGACAATTAAAAAATAGAATTGATTGAGCTGGTTAGCCTGAGAGATCCCAAAGTATGTGAGTGAAGAAACTAAGCAGCCTGTAATGATTATTCGCTTGCGGCCAATGATGTCCGACAGGTGCCCAGTGTAAAAGCCAGCAATTACTCCAACAAGAGCAGACATCGCGAGCATAAAACCAACTTCAGTCGCCGTAGCACCATATTCACGATATAAAGTGATTACTAAAAAGGGCCAGGCCATATCATGATATATATAGATTATATCGATTATGATAAAGGTACTTTATGAGTATATTTCTGCACGAAAGTAAGAATGCTTATTAATATACTGTTATGTTTTTTGAGGAAATATGGATATACGGAAGATCACCACCGCCGAGGTTTTACCTATTAGGCATCTCGTTTTATGGCCTGATAAATCGCCTTCTTTTTGCGAAGTTGAAGGTGATAGCTCGGCAATTCATTACGGTGCGTTTGTTGATGGAAAATTGGTTTGCGTAGCTTCTGTTTATATCAATGGACATGAAGCAAGGCTCAGAAAGTTCGCTACTTTGCACGAATATCAAGGGCAAGGAATTGGCTCTAATGTTATAGAGCAAGTCGTTCGTGAGTTAAAGCTGGCAAGCGCAAGCTACTTCTGGTGTGACGCGCGGACTTCAGCGTTATCTTTCTATCAGAAATTTGGACTATGCGCTGAAGGCGAAGAGTTTCAAAAATCAGGTGTATCTTACTTCAAAATGTCTGTTTCGTGGGCTTAAGAACTACAAACATAACAAATAAGGATATGTGTCGCGAAGCCGACACCTATCCAAAGTGTTGGACAAGCCCAAGCCATCTTATTTAAGTAAATATCATGGAGGGTGATATTAAAAGTCGAACATATCCTTATTTTTCCTCATGCCAGCTAGCCGAAATAGGGCAAAAACCTAACAAGGTTATGTCCAAAAGTAAGTTATAGACGGAACTCGAGCAGCTTTTAAATGATAGGTAGGTGAGGGCACTACCTATCTAGTGACGTACTCAGATATATCTAAGAGTTTAACCCTCCACATTGATCATTTTGTGTATTTGTGGCTCTTGAGCTAATGCGGTTTTATTCTGTGGATACAGAAAACCACGGGTTTACCCGTGGATGAATGCCTTTGGAGACGGTACGATGGATAAATGCAATATTACACCTCATCCCATAGTGTCTACTACACGAAGTATCACGTAGTTTGGGTAACTAAGTACCGTCGGAAAATCCTGAATCCTGGTATGTGCAGCTACCTACGGAAGGTTATGCCAAAGTTGCTGCGAAGTTTACCTGGCGTTGAGATCGAGACGATAGGCTTTGATGAAGATCATCTGCATATGATGATGCTTATCCCACCGAAATACAGTATTTCAGACGTCATGGGTAAACTAAAAAGCCAATCGTCGTACCACATGCGAAAAACGTTCAGTTGGCTAAGTAAGGTTTACTGGAAAGAGAGCATTGTTTGGTCGCCAGGTTACTTTGTCAGTAGCGTAGGCGTGAATGAACAAGTTATAGCGAATTACGTTAGACACCAGGGCGAAAAAGATTCTGGTCAACTCCGCATGGAGTTGTAACAGTAAGTACCCCGTTCATGCACGGGGGTATCTACAAAACTCAAATATCGGTGTGATATATGGCTGGGAATAGTGTTCGTCTAGGGCAGCTTGGTCGACCCAGTTTTCAACCAAGATAAGCTGATCTTTAGCTTTGTTTTCATATAGCTCAAAGCGCAAGCACCCCGCTTCTTCTCGAGTAGCAGTCAGAATGCCTTCAGCTTTTTGTTTGCCCTCCGCATAAAATTCACTTTTTGGGGTAATAAAAGCCACGAATACCAGTATTGCATGAAATCCAGAGCAAAATTGAAAGGAAAGGGGCTTGGTCAACTCGCAATTAAAGAGATGGAACAGTATTGTGCGGAACACTTGAACTGTTTAAAAGTCTGGTTAGATGTATTCGAATCAAACTCAAGAGGAATACATATTTATCAAAAGCTGGGCTATACGCAATTTAAAGAAGCGTTCTATGAAGGTAAAAAATTGTTATTCATGGAAAAAATGCTCTAACAAACGTTTAAGACTCAAGATGTTTTTTCTAATGTTCACGGAATGAGTTAGAGCCGAAGCTCAAGCAACTTTTAAATGATAGGTAGGTGAGGCCAATACCTACCTAGTGACTTACACAGATATAGCTGAGAATTTAACCTTCTACATTGGTCATTTTGTGTATTTGTGGCTCTTGAACTAGTGCGTTTTTATAAAACTCAAATATCGGTGTGATATATGGCTGGGCATAGTGTTCGTCTAGGGCAGCTTGGTCGACCCAATTTTCAACCAAGATAAGCTGATCTTTCGCTTTGTTTTCATATAGCTCAAAACGCAAGCAACCCGCTTCTTCTCGAGTAGCAGTTAGAATGCCTTCAGCTTTTTGTTTGCACTCCGCATAAAATTCACTTTTTGGGGTAATAAAAGCCACAACACTAAGCATTGTTTTTCTCCTTTTGGGTGGTAAATTGCCGCATCAATTTTTGGGTCAATACCATGATTGGTTTATTCAATAAGTAGGCCGCTGCGAATGAAGCAGGCCAAGCATTAATAAAGGCAAAGCCCCATCGACTGATGAAATCCTCTGTTAAACCGAGATTGATGTAAGTGACCCACGCGGACACCATACTTGACATCGCGCATGAGAACAGAGCAGTGAAAAAAAGTTTTGTCATAGCACTTCCTCCTGTCTGTATACTGTATGGATTTATCGTATCCTCAGCCATACGAGCTTTAGAACACTAAGATTGCGGAAAACCTTATGCTGGATGATTTTTTATTATTTGTTGAAGTAGCCCGTCGAGGCAGTTATTCAAAAGCTGCAATAGACTTAACAACTACCGCGCCTACCTTGTCCAAACGCATCTTATTGTTAGAAGAGAGATTAGGTGAGTCACTCTTTATTCGCTCCTCGAGGGGAGTCAAACTCACCAGCTTTGGTAAAGGGCTATTTGAACAGCTTGGCGAGACCACTCTAAATCTTCATCATGCTGTGACTGAAAGCTCGAAAAGTGAAGCAGTTTCCTTCGTCTTACATTGCCCACAAAACTTAATCATTGGCCAGCTATACCCAGCACTTGAATCCTTTCTGCTAGAAAAAAGTCATGTGGATGTCGTTATTGAGCCTGCCAACACAAATGTGCTGCTCAGCCAAACCTCTTTTGATTTAGCTCTGCGCTGTGGAGAGCAAAGAGACTCGTCTTTTTACCAGAAAAAGTTAGCCAGCATTGCCGTATGCCTTGTCTCAAGACGAGACTGCAAAAGCCAAGATCGACTCATTATGCCGTACTCTAAGACGCAAATTTCAAGGCAAAACTTATTAAGTATCGAGCGGCAATACTCCAAGGTTTCTCGGGTCAACGACATTACCTTGGTACGTAAACTGGTCGCGTCAGGCATGGGTGTAGGCTTATTGCCCATGACAGAGATCGCCGATTTGTATAGTGAGATGTCCGGGCTCGTTCAATACGACTCTGATATACTTTTTACTCGGCCTATGTATGCCTTGTGGGCGAATAAACCAAAGCCTTCGTCGCTGTCCCAAGATCTAATCACATGTATTGAGAGTTGTGTTCAAAACACTCCCGCTTTTCAAGGGCGCATGGTTGATTTGACGTGATTGGGTTGGCTGCTATGGAAAGTGGCTTATGATAAATTTAACGAAAGTAGAGTAGGGGCAAAACGAGGCTGCCTGTTATTGATAATGTTAGGGTTACATGGGGCTTGGTGGAAAATCTCAAATTAAAACTCATAAACTTAGAAAAACACTTGTTTAAAGCAGAGACCAGAGCTTCATATGGTGAATTGGATAAACTTATTTCAGATGATTTTACTGAAATTGCAGGAGTTGGAGTTCGATTCGGTAAAACGGAAGTTCTTTCTCGCCAGCCATCAGAACCGGCACCTGCAATAGAAGCATCTAATTTTGAACTAAGGCCTCTGTCACCAAATTGTGCGCAACTGCTCTATCAAGCGATGATGTTAAAAAGTGGTGAAACTACACCTATATTTTCATTACGTAGCTCAATATGGTCTTTGAACAATGGGAGATGGCAAATGAGCTACCATCAGGGTACTTTATGTGAGCCATTTGAAGCCAATACCGTATGAGAGTCCTAACAGCTTGCTCGATGCCGCTTCGCTGCACATTTTAGCAAGCTAGTATCAGCCCATGATTGGGCGGTATATCTTTGGAAGAATCGGTAAGGAAGCAGGTGTTTAATGGTGGATAAAATTACACTTTTTACAAGGCTAGAGCGCCAGATTCTTTCTGGTAAAAAGACTGCAACGATTAGGGATAAATCTGAAAGCCATTATTACCCGGGGCAGGTTGTTGAAGCACTTACTCACGAAGATGGGCGAAAAATCTGTAGACTAGAAATTGTCGGTGTTGAGCATGTGAACTTTGATAAACTCAACAGAAAGCATGCAAAAGCAGAAAATCTTCCATTTGTCTTCATGCTCAAATGGATCTTGCGAAAGATATGTTCATCAGACAAGAGCTTGTGTTTTATAAGCTTCAAAGTCGTTGATTAACAAGTCTGCAAGTTATGAAGCACATAGAACCACGCGCATCACAGGGCGTTTTCAGTTGGGAAACTATGAGAGCAAACTTTAAAAAAACGGAAGGTGACTATCTTGAGGCAACCATCGAATTAGATGGTGTCAATGTTGTTGTAATGGACGACTTTGGGGGCGATAGATATCAAGCTGGAGAAAATATCGATATCTGTTTATCAGTCGGCATCCATTATGAAGACGAAGAATGGGAGTCAATGTTTTCAGGTAATCCTGAAGCTAAGAGAGAGCTAGACCATCAGTGGGGCTGGCGCTATCGTGCATATGGTATCGTGACAGAAATAGATCCTGAGGTAATAGTTGATGTGGGTATTACACATCTATCAGCACCAATCGAGACTAGTGATCCAAGATTAGTAGGAGAAAGTATCGCATTTACTATCTATAGACTGGATGCTCACAGCAGCTAACAAGGCGCATCTGTCGGGCAACTTTTCTATACTCCAATTAATCCGTTACGTTCTAGTTTAGTTATGTCGCTGCTAAGCTTTTGTCCAAGAGCGTCTTAGGTTGAATTTTTACCCGTGGCACTTTCTAGCTCGAAAATGCCCCATTATGAGCTACTACCGAATTCGGCTCAAGAAATGAATGAATCCTTAGAATCAGCAAGGCTAGAGATTGATTCAGATAGGCAAAAGTTAGAGGATGTC
>NZ_BJXJ01000051.1 GCF_007990935.1 Vibrio sagamiensis NBRC 104589 | reverse complement strand
GGGTAAGTCACCGTTTACACGGCGTTTGAATTCTGCAGCCAACTCAGGATGCGCAGCTTGATAAGCAGAAAATTTTTCGTTCCATGCCGCTTCTTTCGCTGTACCTGCTTCTTTTGCATCCCATTGAGCATACACATCCGCAGGAATTTCGAAGGCAGGATGCTCCCAGCCTAAAAACTCACGCACTGCTGCAATCTCTTCAGCACCGAGTGGCGCACCATGACAGTCGTGTGAACCCGCTTTGTTTGGCGAACCAAAGCCGATGATCGTCTTAGTACAGATAAGCGTAGGTCGTGGATCTACTTTTGCAGCAATGATAGCAGCGTTAATTGCTTCAGGATCGTGGCCATCTACCGCTGGAATAACGTGCCAACCATAAGCTTCAAAACGTTTAGGTGTATCATCGGAGAACCAACCTTCAACGTGACCGTCGATAGAGATGCCATTGTCATCCCAGAACGCGATCAGCTTGCCAAGACCTAGTGTACCAGCAAGAGAGCAAGCCTCGTGCGAAACACCTTCCATCAAGCAGCCATCACCCATGAAGGCATAAGTAAAGTGATTAACGATCTCGTGGCCTTCTTTGTTGAATTGTGCCGCTAGTGCTTTTTCAGCCATCGCCATACCGACTGCATTAGTGATGCCTTGACCTAAAGGACCCGTTGTTGTTTCGATACCAGGCGCATAACCGTATTCAGGATGACCTGGAGTTTTAGAATGCAGTTGACGGAAGTTTTTTAAATCGTCGATCGACAACTCATAACCACTTAGATGCAATAAAGAATAAATCAGCATAGAGCCATGACCATTTGAAAGCACAAAACGGTCACGGTCAACCCAGTCAGGGTTTGCTGGATTATGGTTTAAGTGAGAACGCCAAAGAACTTCAGCGATGTCAGCCATGCCCATAGGTGCACCAGGGTGACCAGAATTGGCCTGTTGTACACCGTCCATGCTAAGAGCACGGATAGCATTAGCGAGCTGTTTGTTCGAAAGAAGATTGCGAGAAGGCATGTCTGCTCCTGAGTACATGAAAGCAAATTGATAAAAAGATGTAAGCACATTGAATGCTGCGTTCATTCTCTCAAAGCAAAATTGCGACTGCAAACGTTTACTCTTTATTTGTGAGTGCTTTTACTCATTATTTTTTATTGCAACAATTTAAATTGCTTAAAAATGGAAGAGACTAAGTGAACCTAAATTAAACCTATCAAAAACGTATGATACATAACATATTAACTTTCGATTCTAGCATCAATACGGGATTTTAAGTCATATATACCAGCGACTTCAGACGATAAAGCAAACGATTAGCAGATAAATAATACTCACCTCTTTATAAAAAGAACTTGTAATTTGAGTGTGTAAACTTAAAATAGACGTCTAGATGTAGAAACAGCTACAGGCTGTATTGTATTTCCATAGTCCACTAATATGAGTGCACTATACGAGTAAACCTTAAGATTGGAGCTATCATGGCTAAGCACCTGTTCACTTCTGAATCTGTTTCAGAAGGCCATCCAGATAAAATCGCAGACCAAATTTCTGACGCCGTTCTTGATGCAATTCTTGAGCAAGACCCGAAGGCACGTGTTGCTTGTGAAACTTACGTCAAAACCGGCATGGTTATGGTTGGCGGTGAAGTAACCACCTCTGCATGGGTTGATATCGAGGAAATCACTCGTGAAACCGTTCGCGAAATTGGTTACGTTCATTCTGACATGGGTTTTGATGCAGACTCTTGTGCTGTTCTAAATACCATTGGTAAACAGTCTCCAGATATCAATCAAGGTGTTGATAAGGAAGATCCTAAAGAGCAAGGTGCTGGTGACCAAGGTATCATGTTTGGTTACGCAACCAACGAAACTGAGATCCTAATGCCTGCTCCAATCACTTACTCTCACCTGCTAGTGAAAAAGCAAGCTGAAGTTCGTAAGAGCGGTAAACTGGATTTCCTTCGTCCAGATGCAAAATCTCAGGTAACCTTCCAGTACGACCAAGGCAACATTGTTGGTATTGATGCTGTTGTTCTTTCAACTCAGCACTGTGATTCCATCTCTACGCCAGATCTACGCGAAGCGGTAATGGAAGAGATCATTAAACCAGTATTGCCTTCTGAGTGGATCAACAAAGAAACCAATTTCTTCATCAACCCAACTGGCCGTTTCGTAATCGGTGGCCCTATGGGTGACTGTGGTCTAACAGGCCGTAAAATCATCGTAGATACGTACGGCGGGGCTGCTCGTCACGGTGGGGGGGCATTCTCTGGTAAAGATCCATCGAAAGTAGACCGCTCTGCCGCTTACGCAGCACGTTACGTAGCGAAAAATATTGTCGCTGCAGGCATGGCTGATCGTTGTGAAATCCAACTTTCTTACGCAATCGGTGTTGCTGATCCAACCTCCATCATGGTGGAAACATTTGGTACAGAAAAAGTGTCACACGACATCATCATTGAAGCTGTACGTCAGCACTTCGATCTACGCCCATACGGCCTACAAGAAATGCTGAACCTTCTGCAACCAATCTACAAGAAGACAGCAGCATATGGCCACTTTGGTCGTGACGAGTTCCCTTGGGAAGCTACAGACAAGGCACACCTGCTAAGAGACTTCGCTGGTATCAAATAACATCAGCACTGAATAACAAAACCCTTGCTATTGCGAGGGTTTTTTTATGCCTCTCATTCCTGGTGTAATACTACTCCCACCTAAATTAGACCCCTTAAATTGAACAAAAAGACAGCAATTATTTGTAAATTTCATCATCCCCACCGATAGTTAAATGTGATGCTCAAAGACGTTTTGTCACTGAGGGCATTTTGTTGTGTTCTATTGGTGAATCATCGTCACTAATACTGCACTCATTTACGGCTTGATACCAAACACAGCGAGCAGTTGGAAAGGTTTTACGTAAATAAAAACGAATGAGAATTTATGTCGCTTTATACGAATGACAGCGACACACTCAGTCTACAAGTAAGACAAATAATGAGATGGGTTAAAGCTTGTTTCGTTTGGTACAGATCGACATCATGGAATAAATCAAGGAGGAATTATGCCTCGAACAGTAAATCCATCTGAGATCCAAAATAAACACAAATCGAAGTCTGACCAACACTACGCCAGAACCATTGCCTGCAATAAAGTCACCATGACTTCTCCCTTCCACTGGCTAGCGTTAGGCTGCCATGATTTCGTTAGGATGCCTTTTATTAGTGCCTTTTATGGCATGTGTTTCATGGTTGCAGCTGTCGGCATCGTTCTGTTAGTTGAATGGCAAGGCTCACACTTGGTGGTGATGCCCAGCTTGGTTATCTATATGCTGATTGGCCCCTTTTTGGCTCTTGGGCTCTATGATGCGAGTTGGGAGAGAGAACGTGGCCATAGACCGAGCTTACTTCATTCAATGAAAGCCATCAGTCGAAATTCAACATCACAATGGGCATTTGCAGTACTGTTAGCGATCAGCATGATCTTTTGGATGCGAATTGCTGCTCTTCTGCATGCAATATACCCTGCTGTACAAGGTGCACCTTTAAGTGAGTTTTTACCATTTTTAGCCATTGGTTCTGTGGTTGGATTTGTTTTGGCCTGTGTCGTTTTTAGCATCTCAGCCTTTTCGATCCCCTTAATGATGGAAAGAAGAGTCGATATGATGACCGCCGTATTTACAAGCTTTAACGCTGTAAAATCGAATATTTCCGCAATGATTGTTTGGGCCATTATTATTTGCACGGGCATACTCATTGGCTTCGCGACCTACGGTATTGGTATGCTGTTTACTATGCCTATCTTAGGCTACGGAACATGGCACGCTTACCATGCAACGATTAAGAAAAAGCACACACCTTAAATAACAAATGGTATGATTTGGGCCCTCGCAACTGCGGGGGCTTTTTTGTGATTAAATGAGGTACAGAGTGAAACATCAGCAAAGTGACAAAGTCAGACAAGTGATCGTCAATTGTGTCATCAAAGCTGATCAGGCATTTAAACGTACTTTTTCAGTGCCTTCTTGCAACTTCAATGTTCGTGGTAAAGCAGCAGGAAAAGCCTACTTACAACGCAATGAAATTCGCCTCAACCCCATTCTTTTTGACGAAAACCCAACCGCCTTCTTTGAAGAAGTGATTCCTCACGAAGTCGCTCACTTGATCGCTTATCAGACCTACGGTCGTGTTCAACCGCACGGTAAAGAATGGCAAGACATTATGGAGAATGTGTTTCGGGTACCCGCTAAAACCACTCATAGCTTCGACGTTGCTTCAGTACAAGGTAAAACTTTTGAATACCGCTGTCATTGTACGACCTACCCGCTTTCCATTCGTCGCCATAATAAGGTCCAACGCAATCAAGCGACTTATTCTTGTCAAAAATGTCGCTGCTTATTAGCGTTTACCGGTGTCCAGCTCTCCTAGTTTACGAAACACCAGAAGCAGCCTCTAAAGCCCCCAAAAATTCACCCATTATAACGGCTCATAGATTTTATGAGTCATCGCTTTTGATAGTCTCCCCTAGTGACTTCAAGATGCTTGATTCAGAGCGAGCGACCTTAACTCTCAGACTTTGGTATTTCACTTGCTGGACAAACCGAAGACTTGGTTATAAAAAGCGATCATATCAACAGGTCAACCCTCTCGATCATAAAATTTGATTTTTGCGTGTTAGAATGGATAACTTCATACTTTTATAGTCCTTTTACTTATGAAATATCTGTTCTATTTATCACTATTTTTTTTCTCAACATCAACTCTTGCCGCTCCACCGAGTTCTTTTTCTGCCGCCAAAAGAGAGGCGGTCAAAATTTACCAAGATCACCCCACCAGCTTTTACTGTGGCTGCCAAATCCAATGGCAAGGTAAAAAGGGGATTCCAGATCTTTCGTCCTGTGGATACCAAATTCGCAAACAACAAAAACGGGCTTCTCGTATAGAGTGGGAACATGTGGTGCCAGCTTGGCAATTTGGTCATCAACGTCAATGTTGGCAAAAAGGTGGACGAAAGAACTGCTCTCGTAGCGACAAAGCATTTCGTTTAAT
Organism: Vibrio sagamiensis NBRC 104589; assembly: GCF_007990935.1. Classification (GTDB taxonomy): domain Bacteria; phylum Pseudomonadota; class Gammaproteobacteria; order Enterobacterales; family Vibrionaceae; genus Vibrio; species Vibrio sagamiensis. Next base: position 16,264 of record NZ_BJXJ01000051.1, on the reverse strand, counting down.
GGAAGCGGATTTGCACAACCTAACTCCTGCAATTGGCGAAGTGAATGGTGACCGTTCTAATTACAACTTCAGTCAGTGGAAAGGAAAAGATGGCGCAAGCTATGGCCACTGTGACATGCAAGTTAACTTCAAACAACGTAAAGTCATGCCACCCGATCGAGCTCGTGGTTCAATCGCTAGAACATACCTTTATATGAGCAAGCATTACGGCTTCAAACTTTCTAAATCACAAAATCAATTGATGAGTGCCTGGAACAAAACGTACCCTGCTGATAAATGGGAATGCGAGCGTGATCAGCGAATCGCACACATTCAAGGTAACCATAATCCATACGTACAAGCTGCTTGCAAAACGATTCTTTAAGCACGGTTAGCTCTTTCAGGGCTTTCGATAACGTCGAACATTGATCAATCCCTTTCACCATGACATGGAGGAAGGGACGAATTGTTCAAGGAAAGCCCTTAGCTGCCCCTTGTTTTTTCGATAAAAAGCATCCATGTTAGTGTCTCAACACTCGCGTATGCAGGAAAAAACAACACGATGCGTATCCCTCGAATTTATCACCCAGAAACCATTCAACAACTTGGAGCCCTCGCTTTAAGCGAAGAAGCCACTGGCCATATAGGTCGAGTGCTACGAATGAAAGAGGGTCAAGCCGTCCTTCTGTTTGACGGCAGTGGTGCAGAATTCCCGGCCGTCATTAGCCAAGTCACAAAGAAAAGTGTTATGGTTGAGCTCTCTGAACGTGTAGAAAATAACATTGAATCACCACTCGATCTGCATCTTGGCCAAGTCGTCTCCCGAGGTGACAAAATGGAATTCACCATCCAAAAATCGGTAGAACTTGGCGTCAATAGCATCACCCCACTTATTTCCGAGCGCTGCGGTGTAAAGCTCGATCAAAAACGCTTTGAAAAAAAGCTCGCCCAATGGCAAAAAATTGCGATCAGCGCTTGTGAACAATGTGGCCGTAACCGTGTTCCTGAAATCCGCCCAGTCATGACACTAGAGCAATGGTGCCAAGAGTCATTCGACGGTTTGAGATTAAATTTACATCCGCGAGCAAAATACTCAATCAATACGCTGCCAACTCCGATTGAAAAAGTGCGTCTCTTAATCGGTCCAGAAGGCGGATTATCATCAGGCGAGATCGAAATGACTCGTGAGCATCAATTTGAAGAAACCTTATTAGGTCCTCGTGTGCTTAGAACTGAAACGGCCGCTTTAACCGCAATTACCGCTTTACAAGTTCGTTTTGGCGACCTTGGTTAAATGGAGAAATACAATGCTTAAACTCGGAATAGTAATGGACCCAATCTCGTCCATTAATATCAAAAAAGATTCTAGTTTTGCCATGATGCTTGAAGCACAGCGTCGTGGCTACGACATTCACTATATGGAAATGAGCGACCTTCATCTAGACCAAGGTAAAGCCATTGCCGACACCAAAATAGTTGAACTCAAAGAGGATCCCAACGGTTGGTACCAATTCAAATCAGAGCAGACTATCGAACTTTCTGAACTTGATGCTGTACTCATGCGTAAAGATCCTCCATTCGACACTGAATACATCTATGCGACCTACATCCTTGAGCGGGCTGAAGATCAAGGCGCTCTGATTGTCAATAAACCACAGAGCCTACGTGACTGTAACGAAAAACTGTTCACAGCTTGGTTCCCAGATCTCACACCAACCACCATTGTGACTCGCAAAGCAGAAAAAATTAAAGCTTTCCGTGAAGAACACGGCGATGTGATTCTAAAACCCCTCGATGGTATGGGTGGTGCATCCATTTTCCGTGTTAAAGAAGACGATCCAAACGTATCAGTCATTATAGAAACCCTGACGAACCATGGCCAGAGCTACGCGATGGCGCAAACTTTTGTACCGGATATTAGCAATGGCGATAAGCGTATCCTTATCGTAGATGGTGAGCCGATGCCTTATTGTCTAGCGCGTATTCCGGCAAAAGGAGAGACTCGCGGTAATTTAGCCGCTGGCGGGACAGGCGAAGCTCGACCTCTTAGTGAAACGGATATGAAGATTGCACAAGCTGTTGCCCCGACTCTAAAAGAGAAAGGACTTATTTTTGTAGGACTTGACGTAATCGGTGATAAACTGACTGAAATCAACGTCACCAGCCCAACCTGCATTCGCGAAATTGAAGCCGCCTTTGGCATTTCTATTACTGGAAAACTCATGGATGCGATTGAACGTCGTATTAAAGACGAATAGCTCGCCAAATTGTAGTACATTTAATAGAGAGACCCATCAATTAGATTAAGCTGGCGTAATCACAACTTAACGAGTGCTGCGCTTGCTTGAATGACAACAAAAAGGCTGAAATGGAATGAACCTAAAGAACTATTTTTTAGTTGCCATGCCCGGAATGAAAGACCCTTACTTTCAACATAGAGTCATTTACGTGTGCGAACACAACGAAGAAGGAGCAATGGGTCTAATGATTAACGCTCCTGTCGATATTACTATCGGCAATATGCTTAAGCAGGTCGAAGTTCAGCCAGTGCATCCACGTCTCTTTGAGGACAGCTTAGATAAGCCCGTTTACAATGGAGGACCGATTTCAGAAGATCGAGGTTTTATCCTGCACAAACCGAAAGATTATTATGAATCAAGTATTCAAATGACCGATGAGTTAGCTGTAACCACATCACGCGACATTCTTTCTGTGCTCGGAACAGAAGCAGAGCCAAGTAATTATCTGGTTGCTCTGGGTTACTCTGGTTGGAGCCCAGGACAACTCGAAATGGAACTTACAGAAAACTCATGGTTAACGATTGAAGCAACACCAGAGATCATTTTCGATACCCCAATTACTGAACGTTGGGCAAAAGCCGTCGAAAAGCTCGGTATCAATCCAAGCCAATTATCCTCAGACGCAGGTCATGCATAATAGGTTTGTTTAACAGATTACATTTTCCACCTAATTGAGATTCGAAACACCCTATGTCACGTACAATTATGGCCTTTGACTTTGGCACCAAAAGTATCGGTAGCGCTATCGGCCAAGAAATTACCGGTACCGCTTCACCTTTAAAAGCATTTAAAGCCAATGATGGTATTCCAAACTGGGATGATATCGAAAGACAGATAAAGGAATGGCAGCCTAATTTACTGGTTGTCGGCTTACCCACCGACCTACACGGCAAAGCGCTTGAAACAATCACTCCCAGAGCAAAAAAGTTTGCCAATCGCCTTCAAGGTCGCTTTGGTCTGCCTGTTGAACTGCATGACGAGCGTTTATCAACCACAGAAGCTCGCGCTGAACTCTTTGATATGGGAGGCTACAAAGCCCTATCAAAAGGTAATGTTGATTGCCAATCCGCCGTCATCATTCTAGAAAGCTGGTTTGAAAACCTTTGGGCAGAATAAGTATCTGCTGGTTCATCAACTTTCCAAAGATTCCAAATATATTGATACCCAAGTAACCTCAAAATGCTTGGGTATCACTTCTCTCAGTCCATGGTGATTTTAACATTCGTCAACGACCCCGAGGATATCCCGTCTCCACGTTGTGTTTTTAGCATCAAACGTAAGTCATTCGATGAGTCAGCACTGTACAACGCATCTTCTTCACTGATTTTTCCTTGCATAACCAGCTTATAGAGTGATTGGTCGAAAGTCTGCATACCAAATTCTTTCGAGTGAGCCATGGTCGATTTGAGCTCATATAAATCCCCTCTCCGGATCAGTTCTGCAACCCGTGGGCTATTTAATAATATTTCAAACACACCGTGACGTCCGTGACCATTTTTATCGCGGATCAATTGCTGCCCCACCACCCCTTTTAAGTTCATGGATAAATCGAATAGAAACTGCTGTTTTTGATCACTGGGTACAAGATGTAAAATACGCTCTAAGGCTTGGTTAGCATTGTTTGCATGCAACGTTGCCATACACAAATGCCCCGTTTCGGCAAAAGTCATGGCATACTCCATGGTCTCCCGTGTACGAATCTCTCCAATCAGGATCATATCAGGAGCCTGACGTAACGAGTTTTTCAGCGCAACCTCATAGCTTTCGGTATCTAAGCCAACTTCTCGTTGGGTGACAATACAGCGCTGGTGTTGATGGACAAATTCGATAGGGTCTTCCACTGTCAAAATATGCCCGGATTTATTGCTGTTACGATACCCCGTCATCGCCGCCATTGTGGTTGATTTACCCGAGCCAGTCGCCCCAACCACCAAGACTAATCCCCGCTTGGCAACCGCAAGATTTTGCAAAATAGCCGGTAATTGCAGTTGTTCAAATGTCGGTATCTTAGTTTCGATACGGCGAATCACCGCCCCTGGTAATTCACGTTGAAAAAAAGCACTGATTCGGAAACGACCACTTTCTCGCACGATGGCAAAATTTGATTCATAACTACGACGAAAAGAAGCCCTACGTTCAGGGTCCATCGTACTATCAAGGAGACATTCAACTTCAGGCTGAGTTAATGCATCTCCTTGTGGACGCAGTTCTCCATCCACACGAAATAATATGGGAGCGCCGACCGTGATATAGAGATCGGACGCATTTAAATCTCGCATCCTTTCGAGAAAGATATCTAAGTCCATTTATATTTTTGTCCTTAGGTTATGAGAAGTGTTGTGCTTCAAGTTCGACTTTTTGATCCACCTCATCTCGAGACACAATGCCTTGAGACAGCAATTGACGTGCGTGTTGCTCCATCGTTTGCATCCCGTAAGCCGCCCCTGTTTGAATGATTGAGTACATCTGAGCAATTTTATCTTCACGAACAAGATTACGTATCGCTGGTGTTCCCATCATAATTTCATGGCAGGCGACTCGACCGCCACCGTTACGTTTTAAAAGCTTTTGTGCAATCACCGACCGCAAAGATTCCGAAAGCATCGAGCGCACCATATCTTTATCGCTGCCGGGGAACACATCAATAATCCGATCAATGGTTTTTGCCGCTGAGCTTGTGTGTAAGGTCCCAAGTACCAGGTGCCCGGTTTCAGCCGCCGTCAATGCCAAACTGATGGTCTCTTTATCACGCATCTCACCTAACAGAATCACATCAGGATCCTCACGTAACGCACTGCGTAACGCATTGGCAAAACTGCGAGTATCTCGATGAACTTCACGCTGGTTGATCAAGCATTTAATATTTGGATGGATAAATTCGATCGGATCTTCAATCGTTAGAATATGTTTGTTGTGATTGCGGTTAATGTAGTCAACAATGGCAGCTAAGGTGGTTGATTTACCTGATCCTGTGGGGCCAGTTACCAGAACAAGCCCCTTTTCTGCATTGGCAATTTTTTTGAAAATGTCCGGAGCATCTAAAGATTCTAATGTGGGGATGGTACCTGGAATGGCACGAAAGACCGCAGCACAACCACGAGATTGATTAAAAGCATTAACACGAAAACGGCCAACATTATGTAACTCAAATGAAAAGTCGACTTCCAGCTTCTCTTCAAACTCGTTACGCTGGGCATCGTTCATGATTTCAAACACCAAACTATGAACTTCTTGGTGTGTTAGGGCAGGAACACCTAACTTTCTAACGTCGCCATCAATGCGTACCATAGGAGATACGCCTGCAGAAAGATGTAGATCTGAAGCATTATGTTTTACACTAAAATCCAGTAACTCAGTGATATCCATTTACAGTCCTTAAATCTAAAGTACAGTTATGAGTAGTATTCAACAAAATATTGAGCACATCACCTCTCAAATCCGTCACGATGAGCAAGCATGCCAGCGTGCTCCTGAGTCTGTCCAACTTCTTGCCGTCAGTAAAACAAAGCCAGTAGAGGCTTTACTCGAAGCATATCAAGCAGGACAAATCGCATTTGGCGAAAACTATGTCCAAGAAGGCGTCGATAAAATTCAGTATTTTACCGACCATTATCCAAACAATCGCATTGAATGGCACTTTATCGGGCCAATTCAATCCAATAAAACACGCCCTATTGCCGAACATTTCGATTGGGTTCACACTATTGACCGCGCAAAAATAGCCACTCGTCTTAATGAGCAAAGACCTGTTGATAAAGGTCCATTACAAGTTCTGATCCAAGTCAATATCAGTAATGAGGCATCCAAATCAGGAGTGAATTGCGACGAACTATTCGAGCTAGCTGAGTTGATTTCTCACTTGCCCAACCTCACATTAAGAGGGTTGATGTCAATTCCTGCGAACGTCTCAAACTACCATACACAACTTGAAGCGTTTAAGCAGCTCGCAGAACTACAACAAAAATTAGCTCAGCACTCCCCAGATGTCGACACACTTTCAATGGGAATGAGTGGTGACATGACAGCAGCAATTGAAGCAGGAAGTACTATGGTTCGTATCGGCACGGCTATTTTTGGCCAGCGCGACTACAGCCCAAAACACCTTTAACCTGTTATCACTCGGCAATGTACCCCAGAGCTCTCAAGTTACTAGGATATATGGGTACATAAAAACAATAATAAACAATTGAGTTTGGACATTAGGTATATGGAAAAGAAAAAAATAGCCTTTATCGGAGCAGGAAATATGGTAAAAGCCATTGTTTCTGGCCTTATTACTAGCGGCTACCCAACACAAAGCATAACCGCAACAGCTCCTTCAGAAACTCGGCGTTTACCTTTAGAAGACTCCTTTGGTATCCATACCACCAGTGATAATTTAATGGCTGCCTCTGAAGCAGATGTTGTGGTTTTATCGGTAAAGCCACAAATGATGGCCGAAGTATGTAAGCCGCTTCAAGCCATCAACTTTGATGATAAGCTTGTGATTTCCATTGCAGCAGGTATCAGTTGTTCACGTTTAAATGATATGCTGGCAACGAAACTCAATCTAGTTCGTGTGATGCCAAACACGCCTTCTCAATTAGGTCTAGGTATGAGTGGACTTTATGCTTCTGATGGTGTTTTAGAGCAAGACAAAAATTTTGCGGCCCAGCTCATGCAAGCCGTTGGGAAGGTATGCTGGGTTGAACAAGAATCTGACATTAATAATGTGATTGCAGCAGCGGGCAGCGCCCCGGCTTACTTCTTCCTGTTTATGGAAGCTATGCAAGCAGAAGCTATCGCTCAAGGATTTGATAAAGATACTGCTCGTTTACTGGTAGAACAATCTGCTCTCGGAGCCACAAGCATGGTTGTCGAGAACCCAAATACTGAATTGGCTACCTTACGTGAAAACGTCACGTCAAAAGGAGGTACTACAGCTGAAGCACTGCGCACCTTTAATGAGCACCAACTCTCTGATATCGTAGCGAAAGCTATGCAAGCTGCGGTAAAACGTGCTGAAGAAATGGAGCAGTTGTTTTAAGTCATAAAACAATGAAACAGTGTCCCCGAACTAAAAATCATAACGGATTAATTGATCTAATTACGGGTACCTTTCATTACTTATTCTTTTAATTACTAATGGATTTTATTGGCTAATTGGGTTGTACTGACCGATTAGTTTTAATCACTACTTGTTAAGGGTACCTTATGAATTCAATGAGTTTTCTCATCTCAACCCTATTTGATCTATACATTATGATCGTAATTTTACGGGTTTGGTTGCAAGCTGCACGAGCAGATTTCTACAACCCATTCTCGCAATTTATTGTCAAAGCAACCCAACCGGTTGTCGGCCCATTGCGACGTTTGATTCCACCTTTAGGCAGTATTGACCTAGCAACCGTCTTATTTGCTTATGTTCTATGTTTACTAAAATTCGTGTCACTCACCTTAATCGCCTCAAAAGGGTCCTTTGCTTTCAGTAGCAGTTTTATCTTCCTTAGCTTACTGTCTTTGATTAAAGCGGCTGGTGGTTTAGTCTTTTGGGTATTGCTCATCCGCGCGATTCTAAGTTGGGTCAGCCAAGGCCGTAGCCCTATCGAATACGTATTCCACCAGCTAACAGAACCTATGCTTGCACCTATCCGTCGCGTCATTCCAGCAATGGGGGGCATCGATTTAAGCGTACTCGTTCTGTTTATTGCTTTACAATTTGCCAACTTCCTAATGAGCGATTTGATTGGTCCAGTTTGGATGCAACTATAAAGTCAAAAGCGAGGAAATACTGATGAGTAAATGGATTATTGCCCTAGTGTTTAGCCTATTGTCTTTATCCTGCATTGCTGAACAATTCAAAGCCATCAAAGATACTGAAGTTCACTACATTGCATTTAACTCAACTTTTCTAACGCCCGAGATCGCACGTAACAATGATATTAAGCGTAATGGTTACAATGCCGTAGTGAATATCAGTGTGCTGGATAATAAAGGGTTGAACAAACCAGCAATCGAAGCCGGTATCACTGGACAAGCCAAAAACTTACTTGGGCAAACGCGTAAACTGACGTTCCAAACCGTGAAAGAAGGCAAAGCTATCTATTACTTGGCACAATTACCGATTACCAATGAAGAAACGTTTACCTTCGATATCGACATTAATGCAGGTAATAAAGGCACTGGGAAGTTAAAATTCACCCAAACCTTTTATGTCGAAGAGTAATTGGGTTGCTGTAGATCAAAAGCAGTGCATCTCCAAAACCCAATTTTAGCATCCGAAAGTCTCATTGATCTTGAGAAGCTAGGGAGCACTCCAACCTATTTAACTAGGGAGAGCAAGACGCTCTTCCCTAATCGCTACAGAAAGAGACAATCATGAAAAAGATAGTGCTAGCAACAGGTAATCAGGGCAAAGTGAGAGAAATGGCAGATCTTTTGTCAAACTTTGGCTTTGATATATTGCCGCAAAATGAATTTAACGTATCTGAAGTTGCAGAAACGGGCACTACCTTCATTGAAAATGCCATAATTAAAGCTCGCCACGCAGCCCAGCAAACAGGCCTACCTGCTATTGCCGATGATTCTGGATTAGAGGTGGATTATTTAAAGGGGGCACCCGGTATTTACTCAGCACGTTACGCTGGTGAAAAAGCCTCAGATAGAGAGAATGTAGAAAAGCTCCTACAAGCAATGGAAGGCGTACCTGAAACAGAACGTACTGCCCGCTTTCACTGCGTTTTAGTTTTAATGCGCCACGAGAACGATCCAACACCGATTATTTGTCATGGTAAATGGGAAGGTCGTATCCTGACCGAGGCTCATGGCGAGAATGGTTTTGGCTACGACCCGATCTTTTTTGTGCCAGAGGACAACTGCGCCTCAGCCGAACTTGAACCTGCACGTAAGAAACAATTGTCTCATCGCGGTAAAGCGCTCAAGTCGTTGTTTGCTCAACTCTCTGAGCAAACCTCTCAGTAATGACGAGTGAATCGATCATGTTAATGCCACCAGCACTGAGTTTATATGTCCACATTCCATGGTGTGTACAAAAGTGCCCTTATTGCGACTTTAACTCTCACGAGCTCAAAGCCGATATTCCTGAAGAGGCCTACATCAATGCCCTTCTTGAAGATTTGGACAGCGACATTGATAAATATCAACTCAATGACGCTCTCCGCCCACTGCATTCGATCTTCATCGGTGGTGGGACACCCAGTTTGATTTCAGCCAAAGGCATCGAACGACTGCTTAAAGGTATCGAAGCTCGCATCCCATTCAAGCCTGAGATCGAAATCACCATGGAAGCCAATCCAGGCACAATTGAAGCAGAGCGCTTTGCGGGCTATCAAAAAGCAGGGGTAACACGCATCTCGATCGGTGTACAAAGTTTTGAACCACAAAAGCTGCAACGCTTAGGCCGAATTCATGGTCAAGATGAAGCAGTGAACGCCGCACATTTAGCTCATAATATTGGTTTAAACAGCTTTAATCTGGATTTAATGCATGGTCTACCTGATCAAAGTATTGAACAGGCTCTGGCGGATTTAGACAAAGCCATCGAGTTGGATCCACCACACCTATCTTGGTATCAGCTCACCATTGAACCAAACACCATGTTCTACTACAAACCACCGACTCTTCCTGATGATGATGACTTGTGGGATATTTTCGAACAAGGTCATGAAAAACTTGCAGCAGCCGGTTACGTTCAATATGAGATCTCGGGATACAGTAAACCTGGTTATCAGTGTCAGCATAACCTTAACTACTGGCGTTTTGGTGACTACCTTGGTATCGGTTGTGGCTCTCACGGTAAGCTGAGCTTTGCTGATGGTCGTATTATTCGAACCACTAAGATCAAACACCCTCGTGGCTACCTCATGGCATACCAGAATATGGTAAAACCCTATCTCGATAATGAACAATGGGTCGCCGATGAAGATCGTCCGTTTGAGTTCTTTATGAATCGCTTTCGCCTTATGGAAGCATGTCCAAAGCAAGACTACATTGATACAACTGGTCTACCATTAAGTTCAATTCAAGACAAAATTAATTGGGCAATTGACATGGGTTATCTAATTGAAACTGAGAGTCATTGGAAAATTGCCGAGAAAGGCAAACTGTTTCTCAATGACCTTCTGGAAGCATTTATGATAGAAGAAGAGCTGTAAAATAATTGAATTGGGAGCATCATGCTCCCACTCTAAAAAATCGAACGACCAATTCGCTCTGACAGTAATTCCAGCGCTTTAGTACCAGCAAGAGAGTTACCTGATGAGTCAAGCTCTGGAGACCAAACTGCAATTGTCATTGCTCCAGGCACGACCGCAATAATCCCTCCACCTACGCCAGATTTCCCCGGCATACCGACTCGATAGGCAAACTCACCCGCTCCATCATATAAACCACAAGTCGCTAGTAATGCATTCAACTGCTTCGATTCTGTAACAGGAACAATTTGCTTGCCTGTATGGACAGACGTACCTTTATTTGCCAAATAACTGAATGTCTTAGCCAAATCGACACAACTCATTTTAAGTGCACACGCGTGAAAATAATTTTGTAGCACCGGGAGCACTTCATTATCAAAATTACCAAATGAGCGCATTAAGTAAGCAATTGCAGCATTACGATCACCATGCATCATTTCCGAAGCCGCAACAACTTTGTCATAGACAATATGAGTATCACCTGAAAGCTGACGAGCGAACTCCAGTAGGCGTTGACGTGGTGCTGATAAACGACTTTGCAATAAATCGGCCACCACAATGGCCCCAGCATTAATAAATGGGTTGCGCGGAATACCTTGTTCCATCTCTAACTGGATTAATGAATTAAACGCTTGTCCCGAAGGCTCCTTTCCCACTCGAGACCAAATCTCTTCTTGCTTATATAAACACATTGCGAGAGTCAAACTTAGCGCTTTAGAGATAGATTGTATAGAGAAAGGCTCTTGCGCATCTCCCGCTTGAATCACCTCACCGTCGTTTGTATAAACCGCGATACCTAACTTTGTGTTCGCCACTTTACTCAAAGCAGGGATGTAATTGGCTACTTTACCTTGACCAATTAAAGGACGAACTTCCGCCAGAATATCTGTCAAAATTTTTGCTGTCGGTTTCATATTCTATCTTCTTGTCATTTAGGTTCAGAGAGGAGAAAAAAGCCAACGTTGACGCTGGCTTACTCTGTATTCATTCGGGCAACGGTTAGTTATGCCTTGATGGCTACAATAATATTTCTGTTTATCGATTGATCGACTCGGTGAAGGTAACCAATGTAAGGCTCTTGTGACAAAACCTGCAATCCTTGTTCTTCAAATAATGCCGCCACATCTTTCCACTTTAAAGTAAATTCGTTGAAGGATAATACGACCGAACCTTGCTTCTTCAATACCACTTTCCATGCGGGTAATGCTTCTTGCAAAAGCTCTAGTGGGCTGCGATTTAATTTGCTGTCTTTGGCATTTTTACTGCCATGTTGCACACCATAGGGCAAATCAGACACCATCACATCAACCGAGTTTTTCTTAACCACTTGGTCAGCAATACGCGTATCTGCCGAGTACAGCTTCATTACCTGAACATTACCTTTGGTGTAATCGTTCTTATCTGCAGCGGCCTCAACGACAAAACCATCGGCGACTTTTTTACCACCAGAAGTGCGCTTTTCTTTGCTCACCTTGTGCTTAAAGCGACCATTTTTCATAAATTTAACGATGAAAGTTTGGATTTCTTGAACCCATTTCTGGTTGATCTCAACACCCACAACATTCAAACCGTGGATCAAACCTTCAAACAGTGTTGTACCTTTACCACACATAGGATCCATCAGCGTTAATTGCGCACTGCCCGTGTTAGCAGCACTGACGCCTAGGTTCACCATCAAACGCGTAAACTGCTCGTTTGTCTTACCCGTATAACGCAAGATCTGGCTCATGCTCTCAGGGAAAGTATTGAATGCAGGTGCCTTAATTGGACGTAGCAAGCCATCTGCACACACTTCAAATAGCGCATAATAGATAGACGATGCGGCAATCCTACCAGCCTGAGCTTCACTCAACTCTGTGTCGCAAGAGAACACAAGTGCCGCAGGTAGCCCCACATCTTTGTTGCCGATCTCCTCAACTTGCACGCCTTCCGATACTAATATTGCCTTTAGCTCAGAACATGCAATGGTCATAGCGCTATCAAAGTAAATTCGGTTATGCCCCGGATTCGCTAATATCGCGTAATGGTACATCAACTGACTCCTTACGCCGTTCTTTTGAACTTAATGTCCCACACGCCATGACCCAGACGATGGCCGCGAGCTTCAAATTTGGTCAATGGACGCTCTTCAGGGCGAGGAATAAAATCACCTTCTGAAGCAATATTTTCAAACCCTGGAGCTTGATTCATGATTTCAATCATGTGTTCAGCGTAGTTTTCCCAGTCAGTCGCCATGTGGAAGATACCTTCATTAAGGATAAGCTTCTGACGAACCATTTCAGCGAACTCTAACTGTACGATACGACGCTTGTGGTGACGCTTTTTATGCCATGGGTCTGGGAAGAACAGCTGTAGCGTTGCTAGGCTCGCATCAGGAATCATATGCTCAAAAACTTCCACTGCGTCGTGACACATCACCCGTAGGTTAGTAACACCAGCCTCACGAGCATCCGCCAAACAAGCACCAACGCCTGGGCTATGAACTTCGATACCAATGAAATTTTTCTCTGGCGCATTCTTTGCCATCTCAACCAATGAAGCACCCATACCAAAACCGATCTCAAGCACAACTGGGTTATCATTACCAAAGACTTCTTTCCAATCAAGAAGTTCCGTTTTGTAATCAATTCCCATCGTTGGCCAGCATTCATTCATCGCATTTTCTTGGCCTTTCGTTAAACGGCCTTCACGACGCACGAAACTGCGAATTTTTCGGATCATTTTACCGTCTTCGTTGTACTCGTTAGTGGTTACTTCACTCATTGATTTTGCCTGCACATTGATTAATCAAAGCGGGGATTATCCAAAGAATTCACTTAGGTGCAAGTTTTTGTTTAGTCATTCGCCATTAACGGCCAAACAATCACACCATTGAGAATCAATATCCCTACAGTTTATCTGTTTTACTTACGCCACTATTTATGGTGCAATTTTACTCCTAACCAATAAAGAATAGAATACAGAGCAAGTCGTGACCTCATTCACCCAAGCCATCTTAAAATGGTATGACGCTTATGGCAGAAAAACGCTTCCGTGGCAGCAAAATAAAACTGCTTATAGCGTTTGGCTATCTGAAATTATGCTTCAGCAAACTCAAGTTGCTACCGTCATTCCATACTATCAGCGTTTTTTAGAACGATTCCCAACCGTTGCCGACCTTGCCAATGCCAAGCAAGATGAAGTGCTGCACCTGTGGACTGGGCTTGGCTACTATGCTCGAGCACGCAATCTTCACAAAGCCGCTCAAGAAGTCGTGCAAAATCACCAAGGAGAATTCCCTCTCGATATAGAGCAAATGAATGCTTTGCCTGGTATTGGTCGTTCTACTGCTGCTGCCATTCTCTCTTCTGTGCACAAACAGCCGCACGCGATTTTAGATGGCAACGTCAAACGTACTCTTGCCCGATGTTTTGCTATCGAAGGGTGGCCAGGACAAAAAAAAGTAGAAAAACAATTGTGGCAAATCGCTGAGCAACATACACCGCACATTGATGTTGATAAATATAATCAAGCGATGATGGACATGGGGGCAATGGTCTGTACCCGTAGTAAACCCAAGTGCACCCTATGCCCTGTGAGCACACTTTGTACTGCAAATAAACAGGGGAATGTACTCGATTACCCAGGAAAAAAACCCAAAAAAGACAAACCAATAAAGCAAACCCGATTCGTCATGCTGCATTATAAAGACCAATCTGGCGATGAGGTTTGGCTAGAACAAAGGCCACAAACGGGGATTTGGGGAGGGTTATTTTGCTTCCCGCAAACCGATCATGTCGAGCAAGAGAGTGATATCGAGCACTTGCTTGAACAACGAGGTATCAAAGAAGCCGATATTGAGCGTCAGCAGACATTAATTACTTTTCGTCATACATTCAGCCATTACCACCTCGAAATCACGCCCATTTTGATTGAATTATCCAAGCAATCCAATATGGTCATGGAAGGTAACTCTGGTCTTTGGTATAACTTATCTAAACCTGAAGCCATCGGTTTAGCTGCACCAGTAAAATTACTACTGGAAGCCCTACCTCACGAGCTTCGTTAATTACTTATAAGGAATCACTATGAGCCGTACTGTTTTTTGTGCTCGACTAAACAAAGAAGCTGAAGGCCTCGACTTTCAACTTTACCCAGGTGAACTCGGTAAACGCATCTTTGATAACATTTCAAAAGAAGCATGGGCCCAGTGGCAACATAAACAAACCATGTTGATTAATGAAAAGAAACTCAACATGATGGATCCAGAGCATCGCAAGCTTCTCGAAACTGAAATGGTGAACTTCCTCTTTGAAGGCAAGGAAGTTCATATTGAAGGCTACACACCTCCGAGTGAGTAATCCCCTTTCTCATCATGATGCCGCCGTAGATAATACGGCGTCATTTCTCACATCGTCCTTTATGACCCTCCAAAATATCTATGAAAAGAATTGCTTTTATTGCTGCAACCTTACTTCTTACTGGCTGTAGTCGAGAATTCGTTGAACAACTCTATGACGTGAATTACGAGCCAACTAACCGTTTTGCGGTCAACCTTGCCGAACTGCCCGGTCAATACGAAAAAGATACCGAAGCATTAGATGCCCTGATCAGCAGCTTTTCAGGAAATATCAAAAAACGCTGGGGGCAACGTGAAATTAAGTTTGCAGGTAAAAGCAACTACGTTAAGTACATTGATAATTACTTAAGTCGTGCGGAAGTCGATTTTCAAAAAGGATTAATCACCATTGAAACCGTTTCTTCAACAGAGCCTCAAAAACACCTAAAAAATGCAATCATCACCACCTTATTAACTCCGGATGATCCCGCCAATGTCGATTTATTTTCTTCAAAAGAAATCAAACTGGAAGGTCAGCCGTTTCTCTATAAACAAGTCGTGGATCAAGACCAAAAGCCAATTCAATGGACATGGCGAGCCAATCGTTTCGCTGATTACTTAATCGCAAATAAAATCAAAACAAAGCAAGTAGATTTTAAAAAAGCTTATTACGTTCAAATACCAATGGTTGAGGACCATTTTTCTCAACGCAGCTATCAGTATGCAGATATAGTGCAAAGAGCATCGAAAAAATACGGCATACCTGAAGACCTTATCTACGCCATCATCAAAACTGAAAGCAGCTTTAACCCTTACGCTGTGAGCTGGGCCAATGCTTACGGATTAATGCAAGTGGTCCCTAAAACAGCTGGGCGAGATGTATTCAAATTAGTCAAAAAACGTTCTGGCCAACCAACACCTGAATATTTATTTAATCCAGAGAACAACATCGATACTGGCACGGCTTACTTTTACTTGCTAAAAAATCGCTACCTAAAAGAGGTGAAAAATCCAACGTCTCTAGAATACAGTATGATTTCAGCTTACAACGGAGGCACTGGCGGTGTTCTAAATACATTTCATTCGAGCAATAGACAACGAGCGATGAGAGATTTAAATTCACTCAAGCCGAATCAAGTCTACTGGGCTCTGACCAAAAAACATCCCAATAGTGAATCTCGACGTTACTTAGAAAAAGTCACAAAATTCAAAAAGGAATTTAACGCTCAGTAAACTTCATCATGACAGTTGAATAAAAAGCATCCGAACGAACACTTTTTTGAAATTATTTAAAAAAAGTGGTTGACGCAATGCAGGAAAATCCGTTTAATAGCGCTCCGTTGCCCGGATAGCTCAGTCGGTAGAGCAGAGGATTGAAAATCCTCGTGTCGGTGGTTCGATTCCGCCTCCGGGCACCACGATTAAATGTTGTTGGTGTTAAATGTTCACGAGCAACCATTGCAAAGAATAAGATG
>NZ_BJXJ01000050.1 GCF_007990935.1 Vibrio sagamiensis NBRC 104589 | reverse complement strand
GACGTTTTTGATCTCATTTTTTCGCAACTTTTATTCAGTGCAATGAGGTTATCCAGGGAAGGCACTAGCCTGCCGTGAGCCCTTTAGGAATCACGGGGGATAGGGGATAGTTGAGGCGCTGAGAATGGCTTACAGAGGGCGAGATAAAATTGCGAAGAGTGCAAAAAATTGCAAGAAATTGAAATTTTAACGATCAAGGTTGATCTGATTGGTTTGGCTAAGTTATTGAAATTCAATGAGCTGTGTGTTTTAGGTCACTTTTTTGATGATCATTTGTGCTTTTGGGATGATCTCTTAGGTGGGGTGTCAGCCCTTAGTTTGTAAGGGCTGAGGGCAATAAGACAGTGTAAAACAAAATTGCAAAAAACTTCGCTGCAGTTACTTGGTGGCGTTCTCAAGATTAAAGACCAAATGCAGACTTTTAGGCACTTCTGGGTCGCTGTTTACGGCGTCCATGAACATCTCACACGCTGGGATAACTTCATTTTTGCAGTAGACATAATCAAATTTGATTGGGTCGCCTCGCGTGCCGCCATTGGGAATGATGGCGGCCAGTTCGACGGGGAAGCGATGACCTGTGATCACCTCTTGCGCGGTTACGTTCTTAATCTTTTCGTATTCATCCTTGGTGGCAATGTCACCAACGGGGATAAGTTGGATCCCTTTTTCATTACCGTTAGGAATATTGACGAACATAGAACGAAAGTTGCCTACGCCGCGGCTTGAGGCCATCTTTTCTTTGAGATCTTCTTCATCTTCTTTGCTTAGGTTTGGGTCGGTGGCGTAGAAGATAAAGCCCATGTGCAAGCCGTTCTTGTAGTAGCGGCGACGAAAGGTGGTCGAGTCCTGGCTCAACAAGGCCGACTGAACACAACCAAGGTAATCTGGCCCGCCATAGACTTGCTGAACAGGGTCATATTGTTTGATGAAAATTATGTCTTCTTTCTTGTAACTCTTTTGTTTGTTGTCGCGTTCTAAAAAGGCAAAATCGCCATTCTTGCGTTTGCGTAAATAGATGGAAGGGATGGGCCAAAGGCCGACAACTTGGCCAAAGTAATTGCGCAGTTTTAAAATGGCGGTATCACCGAACTCTAAAAAGTCGTGGACGGCGGATTGCATCTGCTGCTTTTGCATGCCGCCTTGAAGGTAACGACCTGCGATCATGTTGCGACGTGCCATTAAAATCGAGCCATGATAGGCGTTCGCTCTGGTCAGTTTATTTAGGCCGGCTCTATCGAGTGGCGGCTCCCAATAATTCCCATCGTCGTTGTAGTACAGTTCGCTGTATTCGTAGTTGGTGAAATCACGATTCATAATTTCGGGCTCACCAAAGCTAAAGATTAAGCTTTCATCCTTGGTGGCCGATTGAGTGATGGTTTCCGTTGTCTTTTGCGTCATAGGTTTACATCTGCCAAGTTGATTTACGTTTTTCAGTGTGATCGAGAGGCTCGTTGATACAGGCGTGTGAAATGGCCCAAAAGGCATCAGCATGGCCTGTTAATTCGCTGCGCTCGGCTTTAAACGTCATGTTGTTGCCGCTGTTGGTGGGCGCCCGTTTGATCGCCATGAAGGCCATCGCGATGTCTTTATGCTCTGCATCGAATTGAATTCGATTGGCCTCAACGACATCAATCATTTTCATGACCAAACGGTTTTTACTTTCGTTACTGTATTGAATGGCCACGGTTTCTCTGGGGTGCTTTTTGCTGATTAAGTCATAGACGCCAGCGCCAATGCCTGTGGTGTCGATTCCTAAGTAGGTGACGTTGTAACGCTCAAACACTTTGGACACTTGCTGGGCCTGGTATTGAAAGTTCAAGCCTTTCCAGTAGTGCTTTTCCAGAACTCGGAACTTTTCAATCGCGACAATCGGTGGGGCAATCACCACCAAACAGGCGTTATCTCGGGTGCGGCTTGGGTCGTAACCTAACCACACTTCGCGTCGGCCAAATGGGGATTCATCATTGGATTTGAAGTCTTGCCAACGGCTAATGTCCACCATGGCTTTTTCGAGCGCCGAAAACTTAAAGACTGAGCTGGCACCATCAACGAAGATGCACATGAACAGATTATCGAAATCATCCTTGCTGTATTCGTCGCGCAGTTCATCAATATCAAAAAGTTCACAGCCTCCTGCGGCCGCATCCTCAATCGTGACCACATAGCGCCATTGTTTGTCGGGACAAAGGCGACCGCCATCGCGATAGTCATCAAAGGTTGGAAACTCAATATTGGCGCGGGTTTCTCGGCCTCGACGCCATTGCTCGCCTGTCCAAAATGGATACGCCTGATGCGTTTTCGCTGAAGGGGTCGAAAAATACGTTTTGCGCCAGTTCTTATGGGTCGCCATGGCGGAAGCCAGTTTATTGAGCTCATCGAATTTCGGTATCCAGAAATACTCATCGACGTACACATGGCCATGGTAACTTTGCGCGGTTTTTGAGTTGGTCGATAAAAACCGAAGCTCGGCCCCGTTGGATAAAATGATTGGGTTACCCGTTAACTCCACGCCTAAAAATTCTTCAGCAATGGCGATGATGTAACTTCGAAAGACCTCCGCCTGTGCGCGGGAGGCCGATAAGAATATTTGGTTGTCGCCCGTTAAGATCGCGTTTTCTAAGGCTTCACCACTGAAATAATAGGTCGCGCCAATCTGGCGAGACTTGAGGATATTCCTGATCCGTTGATGCAGGTTCTTACGCATCGTGTGTTGGTATTCAAACAGCGAGGAATGCCAGATGGTGAAATGCTCCTCGGAGAGGTGAGCAATGTTGTTTTTCTTACTTTTCTTCTTTGGTTGGCTTTTTTGAGGTGGCTGGGAACGCGCGCTTTTGCTTTTCGGTGGCTTCACCGTTTCTTTGTCTGCGGAGGGCGCATTCTCGCTGACAGGTTGAGATTGAGCGTTGAATTTTTTCAGTTGTACATGGTGCTTGATGAGCCTATCAAGCATATCGAGCTGGCTTTTTGTCGGGTTTTCCAACTCGAGTAAGGTTTCAATTCTGCGCGCAATCGACTCATCAATGGTTTGCTCGCGCAGCATGTCACGCCATCCATATTTGTCAGCCCAGTGATAAAGAATTCGGGTGCTGTTCAAACCTAATTCGGAAGCGATTTCTTTGGGGGTCCAAGCCTTTAAATAAAGGGCTCGGGCCGCGTGTCGTGTTTCGGGAGTATATGCCATGAGCCCATGATAAGCCCAGTTAACTCCCTAAATTGCATAGCAAAGTTCGGATGGGTTCGGATATCGGCCATATCCGAATTATTCGGAATTGAAGTGGCTGAAACGCGTGATTCAAAGGCGTATTGTGAACACCAGAAACACAAACTGACCAATGAAAATTAGGTAAACACTCAAATGGCAAAAATCAGTGATTGGAAGATTGTAGCAACAGAAGGGCCGACGGTAGATGGTCGCAAGATCACCCGCGAATGGCTGACGCAGATTGCAGAAAATTACGCCCTGGGTGAATTCACCGCGTTGATTTGGCCAGAGCATAGGCGCTTTGGCGGCTACGGCAGTAACTGGGGCAAAGTACTGGAAGTCAAAGCCGAAGAAGTGGACGGCAAAATGCGCTTGTTTGCCAAGCTTGAACCAAACCAATACTTACTTGAAGCCAATAAGCTTGGGCAAAAGCTGTTTACCTCCATAGAGCCGAATCCAGATTATAAAGGTCAAGGAAAGTGCTACCTAATGGGGCTAGCCGTGACCGATTCCCCGGCGTCCTCTGGGGTGTCATTACTTCAGTTTTCACGACAAGAAGGTCACACCACACAGCTCAGTTGCAGCCAACTGGAAGCCATTAACCTGGATGAATGTTATTCCAAAACCGAGCGCTTTTTTGCCCTATGTAATGCCTTTTTTAATTCTGGTGATGAACAACCAGAGCGAGCACCTGATCCTGAACCAGAGGAAGAAGAAGTGACAGAAGAACAACTCAAAGCGGCACTGCAAGAGCAGTTTAGCATCATGAAAGGTGAGCTAAAGGATGAGCTGAAACAAGAGTTCAACCAGCAAGCCCCCAATCAACCTGAAGAAAATGAACATGATGACCAAACCCTCTCTTTAGAGCAGTTTTCCAGTGAATTGGAGAAGCAGCTGGCGCCTGTGACCGAGCAAGTGAAAAACCTTGAAACCCAGTTTGCTGAGTTAAAGCAAGAAAAACCCGACCAAAAGCCAAGTGAAGAAGGCAATGGCGGCGAATCAATCGTGGAGGTGGTGTAAATGCTTAATGCAATATCGACTCAGTATTTAGAAGAGTATTGCCAAGCGGTGGCCCAAGCGGGCGGGGTGGCCGATGCCTCCAAACAATTCAATATCACCCCAGTGATGGAAACCAAGCTTCGCCAAGCCATTATTGAATCGGATGCGTTTCTAAACCGCATCTCGAATATTTTGGTTGACCAGATTAAAGGCCAAGTGATTGATGTAGGCGATGGCGGATTGCTGACAGGCCGCGTGAAAGATGGCCGCTTTATGGCCTCCCTCGATCAAAGCGGTAACACCTACGAGTTAGTTGAAACGGATTCCGGTGCCCATATTAACTGGATCACCATGACCATTTGGGCAAATTCGGGCGGGAAAGGTCAGTGGATGAAGCTGATGAACAACGCCATTACCCGTAATTTTGCCTTAGACAAACTGCGCATTGGTTTTCATGGTACGTCGATTGCGGGTGAAAACACGGACCCAGAAGCGAACCCAATGGGTGAGGACGTCAACAAAGGTTGGCTGCAACTGGCCAAAGAGAAAGCGTCAGCCCAAGTGTTATCCGAGGCCAAACTCGATTCAAAAGGCGAGACGGAAGGCGCTTATCGCAACCTCGATTCCTTGGTCAATGATCTCATCAACACCACTATCCATGAAGTGCATCAAGGCGATCCAGATTTGGTGGTGCTGCTTGGTCGTAATTTGGTGGCCGCAGAGCAGCATCGTTTGCTGGAATCGGCGGAAGTACCGACCGAACACAAAGCCGCGCAAAGTTTAGCGAAGACCGTGGCAGGCAAAACGGTGTACACGCCGCCTTTTTTCCCACCGGATATGGTCTGGGTGACGAACTTAACTAACCTGCAAATCCTGACTCAGAAAGGGACCCAATGGCGCAAGTCTCGCAATGAAGAAGACCGCAAGCGCTTTGAAACCTCTTATCTACGTATGGAAGGTTACGCGGTCGGGAATTACCACAAGTTCGCAGCGATTGAAAAAGTCACGGTCGTTGAAGCGGAACAAGGTTAGGGGAAGTCCATGGTCAGTCCATTAGCCAAGTTACGACAACAAGCCTTAGCCAAACAACACAAGCAAGCCAAACCCGAAAAAGGCAAGGTGGCGAATCCCAACAGTTTGCACCTGTTATTGGCAGAGCTTGAAAGCGATATCAAAGTGCTCAGTGGTTTTAATCGAACCGATGAAAAAATCAATCATAAACGTGATGTGTTGGTACCGAAATATCGTCAAGCGGTTGAAGAGTACTTAGAAGGGGAGGAGCAATTTGATAACCCCTTATTTACTCAGATGGTCATTTGGTTATTCGATATCGAAGAGTTAGACACGGCCATCCAATGGTGTGATATCGCGATTGCCCGTGGCTTAGACACGCCAGAGCGATTTAAACGTGACTTTGCCACCTTCTGCGCCGATGAGGTTTTATCTTGGTCAGAGCGCATGGCGGAGAAAGGCCAATCGATAGAGCCGTATTTCTCACAAGTGTTCGAGAAAGTGACCAACGATTGGACCATCAATGAAAAGCCAACGGCCAAGTGGCTCAAGTTCGCGGGTCTGCATTTACTTCGCAACGATAAAGGGAAACCTCACGCGGCTTCGATTGGCGATATCGACACATTACAAACGTCTCGCGCACTCCTTCAAGAAGCGCATGAGCAATACGCCGCGATTGGTGTTGGGACCATGCTCGATAATATCGACCAGCGTATCCGCGCCCTAGAAAATGGCGACAACCTTTGATGTAACCCAGCTCCTACGCCACCGCGCCTCGACTGACGAGGAAAAACCAATGAGTACCATTCGGTTTGTTCCGTCGAATCAGTGGCCAGAGGCGCACCTATTAAGGAAAGTACGATGTTTGATGGTAAACCCAGCACCGCTTATCAAGATACCGACATCACCAACGATGGCTTTTGGCCCGATTTGAATGTGGGCGATTTTGAGAAGCGCCGCGGCATTCCCACCCAGCTCGACAGTGAGGCGGTGGCAATGGCCTTGGCGGCTGCGGTGAGCCAAGTCAACATCGAACTGAGCACCGTTAAAGCACATTACCAAGCGCAAGGGGTTAAGCAGGCCAGCTTGTTGGCAGGGCTGCCAATGGTACTGGGTAAAAATAGCGTGGTAGTGCTGTATGAAAAAGCCGTGTTTGCCAGAGCCAAGTCGGCCATGGTGGCTGAGTTTGCCAGCTTAACCACCAAGGATGCACGGGAGCGCTTAGCCGAGAGTGAGCGTGACATTACCGACCGTTTACTGGCCGAGAGTCAGCAACATATCCGAGCGTTAGTGGGGGAACGTCGATGTGGGGTGGCCTTGTTATGACCGAGCCCCTTATCCAAGAGCAAGCGGGGTACCTGCTACAAGGGCTAAACCAGCACTTTAGCCGCACGATAGACCCACGTTTGCACCAATATTGTGAATGCTGGATGGAAGACGTTGAGCTCAAGTTTGCTCCTAAAGACCAAGGACTCGGGCGTGACATTGGCTGGATTAAATATACCGCGGTCTTCAGTTTTGAGCGTTTCCCATTCAAGCAGTGTCAGCCATCCGTTCTGATGGCCAACACCTTGGCTTGGCTGGGTGACTGTGATGAGTTTCGCGAGCAGCACAACTTGAGTGATCCCAGCTTTGAAATTGAGCCTGAAAGTGACGACACGGTGATCATGACCATTGAGGTGGTAATGACCGAGCCATTGATGCTGGTTGAAGACGAGCAAGGGCCAATTATTTGGGACGGCAAGCGATGGAAAAACGCCCCGTATGAGATTTGGTGTGCAGAGCGCATTGATGTGTTAAGCGGTCATAACCCGCCCAGCTCGGTGACGGCAGATGATAAAGATTAAGGTCGATAGCCACTCTCAGCGCACGGTAATAGATGCTATTCAGGCGATGACGCTGAGTAAAAGCCGCCGCAAACGCGTGCTCACGGCCGCGGCAAAAGCCTCGGTCAAAACGTCCCGACAGAACCAAAGGCAACAAAAAACGCCGTCTGGAAAACGTTGGCCAGCACGTGCCGACAAGAGCAAAAAAAAGATGCAAGTGCGTTTGGCCAAGTTTCTCACGGTCACGGCAAGCGATGACAGCACCGCCACCCTCAGTTGGCGAAAATCACGCAGCGCACGTGTGGCAGCCAAGCACCATTATGGCCACCGAGAAAGGCACACCCGAGCGGCGGCAATAAAGAGGTTAAGAAATGGCAACGCAAAAGCTCGCCAAAGCGCTTAAAGCAGAGGGGTTTAAGGTGTTCGCTCGACGGCTCAACCCGAATGCGCCCGCCGGAAAGCTGCGCAAGCCCACGCTGAAGTGGATACGTGAGCATCTTAGTAACGAACAAGCAGGGCTGATTTTACGCCAATTACGCGGCAAACCGACATCATCATGGGAAACCGTCTTGCCTGCTCGGCCGTTTGTCACGGTGGACCGAGAGCAAGCACGGGCCGCACTGAAAAAAGAGTTAACAAGGGGAAGATAACCAATGGCTTGGCCAATCATCAATGTAAACGCCTTAAACCAAATGCAAGGACCCGTGACGGAAGTCGAACGTCATTTCTTATTCCTTGGTTTAGGCACAAAGAACGCGGGCAAACTGGTGTCTGTGAATACACAATCGGATTTTCACGCCTTGTTTGGTGAAGGGGTATTAACCGATACCTTGCAAGCCGCCATGGTCAACGCCGGGCAAAACTGGTCTGCTGCCGCTTATGTGCTGACCGCGCCAGAAGATTGGACGCAGGTGGTCAAAGAAGCGCAGAAGACTCAGAGTTTTGAAGCCGTGGTGCATACGGTCCCAACCACCGACCGAACTGCCATCACGGCGGCCCAATCTCTCTATCATGAGCTCATTGCCAAGTATGGCCGCTGGACTTTCTTCATGCTTAGCTTGCCTGGCATCGATGTGCAAAGCCAAACCTGGGCTGATTACGAAGCGCAAATGGTTGCTGTCCAGGACACGATCGCCGCCGATGGAGTGATGCTGATTCCTGACTTGTTACCTACGGCAATTGGCAAGCTGGCAGGGCGCCTATGTAATCGCGCCGTGTCGGTGGCCGATACACCCATGCGGGTTAAAACGGGGGCCCTCGTTGGGGATGTGACTCTGCCCGTTGACAGTGACGGTGTGGCGCTTTCCACCGCCACCTTGCAAACCCTTGAGCGCAACCGCTTATCGGTGTGTGCTTGGTTCCCAGATTACGACGGCATTTATTGGGCCGACGGTCGAATGCTGGATGTGGAAGGCGGGGATTTTCAAGTGGTTGAGAATCGCCGAGTGATTGACAAGATTGCCCGTCGCGTGCGGTTGATTGCCATTGCTGATATTGGCGACCGCTCATTTAACAGCACCCCAAGCAGCACCGCCAGGGCCAAATTGCGTTACACCCGGCCCATGCGAGAGATGGCCAAAAGCACCACCATTGGCCAAACCGTCATACCTGGCGAAATTGAAAGTCCCAAAGATGAGGCGATTGCCATCACTTGGAAGAACAAAAACACCGTCGAAATCTACATGACGGCGACCCCGCTCGATTGCCCTAAATCGATTTCAGCGGGATTAATGTTGGACCTGAGCGGTCCGGAGAGTGCCTAAATGAGCAAACGAATTTCAGGATTAAGTTTTGATGTCGACATTCATGACGTGTTGGTCCATGTCGAGAAAGCCACCGTATCAATCACCGATGACAGCCAAGCCGCCAAAACCCGAGGTGTGCCGGATGGCCATACCGATGGCGCCGTCAGTGCTGATGTCGAATACGAGCTTGATACTAAGAACTTTAAACACCTCTTGGCTGCGGCCAAAAGCGCGGGCAGCTTTCGCTCGATTGAGCCTCATGACTGCCTCTTTTACGCCAACACAGGCGGGGAAGAGCTGGAAATCAAAGTGCATGGGGTGAAATTGATGATTGATAGCTTGCTCGACATCGATCCCAGCTCGTCAGATAAAACCAAACACAAAGTCAAAGGGGTGGTGACCAGTCCGGACTTTATTCACATCGATGGGACGCCTTATTTGAGTAAGGAAGATACCCGCGATCTACTTGGCTAACAGGAGCGACTATGGATGTGTTTGACCGTGCCAGTGCGCTGGAAGCCCAACAGAATGAAGTGGCGCTGGCCAATCATTTCGCCAAACAAGCACAGGGGACACCGCAGGTCAGTGCCTCGATGTGTCTGGAATGTGATAGGCCAATCCCAGAAGGAAGACGTCAGGCCATGCCCGGCTGTCAATATTGCGCCACTTGCCAAACCTTAATGGAGAAACGAAACCGATGAAATTAGGACCTTTACTGAAACGGGCCGTGATTGAGCCCACCTTAGACCACTTAGCGGCGGCAAGCGCCTCGCAGGGGTACATTAACTCGCAGGCGGCCATCAATCTTATCTTGATGATTATGGCCCACGAATCGGGGCAGTTGACGTACACCCGCCAAGTGCGCGGCCCTGCGCTTGGGTTTATTCAGATGGAGCCTGCAACCTATCAATGGCTGGTCAAATGGCTGGGTAAACACCGCCCACACTTTTTAACCGTGTCACACAGCTTTGTCGATGAGCCAAGCGCCGAGCAGTTGATCATTAACCCTCAATATGCAGTGTGCATGGCCAGATTAAACCTGCTGCGTTTTCCTGAAGCCTTACCGGATGCAGAGGATTTGCCTGCTCTGGCTGCATACGCCAAAAAGTATTGGAACACCTCCGCCGGCAAAGCAACGGAAAACGACTATCTCACCGCGTATCAACGCATCATGGAGCAGAAACAATGACATTGTTTAAAGGGATTGTATTAAAAGGGGTTTGGGAGCTGCTGATGAGTTTGGTGGCCAAAATCACTTGGGAAGTGGTGCTGGAGCGTTTTGCCACCCGCTTAGTGGTGTGGGGGCTGGAGACCTTAAAAAAGCTGAGCACCAATGATGTATTGCAAGATACGGTCGAAGACATTTTGCTGGCTTTGCAAGGTAAGCGCCTTAAAGCGTTGCCGCTTAGAACGGGCTCAGTAAAAAAGGAATAGCCATGGCTTTTGATGCAAATTGGATCCATGCCCTTGTGGCGGTTGCCAGCTTCTTAGTACTCGTAAGCAGCATTTTAATTGGCTACTTATTCCGACTCGCCAAAGAGCTTGCCGAATTTAAGTTGTACGTGGCGACGTATCACGCAACCAAAGACGAAGTAGAGAAACTGGGTGAAAAAATTGATAACCGCCTAGAAACGCACTTTAACCGGATTTACGACATTCTCAATCAAAGGAACATCGCATGACAAAACCAGTGATCACCATCAACGTCAATAAAACCGCCATTCGTTTCGAGCCTTCTTTAGAAGCGTTTAACAAACTCACGAATGAAACCTTGCCGTTCGATAAAGTCGCGCCAACCACCAATTATCTGCGCCGCATTGTGGTGAAAGACGATAAAGCCGCGTTGGATGAAGCCTTGAAGCTACCTGGTGCCGTTATGACGATCGCCTCTCTGGTGAACAGCGAATACCAAGGCGATTTGGACATTGAAGTAAAAAACTGATCCGTCACGCCAAGGCGATTGAAGACAACGAATTGGAGCAAGTGTTTGCCTTAAAAGCACATTACTTGCCCCATGCCCCCGATACCACCGAGAGCTATGCCAGAGCGTTATGGCTGTCTAAATACCATGCCCAAGTTGTTGCTAATGGCATACGAGAGGCGTTTGCACCAGGAGACTGACCACTATGAATGCCGTGGATAAATTGATGATGCAAATTGGGTTACAAGACTACGCTACCCAGCCGCTCAAAGGGATCCAGAAAACGGTCACCCAAACGGCAGACGTGAGTCGACAATCTTGGGAAAAAGTCGCAGGAGGCGCCGCGACCTTGGTCGGTTCGGGCTTGGCCGTTCAACAAGCCCTGATGCCTGCGATTGAAATGGATAGGGTATTGGGTGAAGTCAAATCCCTTGGCGTGATGGATCAGGATTTAAAAATACTCGAGCAAACCGCGCTCGGCTTTTCGTCTGCCTATGGCAAATCGGCCACGGAAGTCGTCGGCGCGGCGTACGACATTAAATCCGCAATGGGTGAGTTGTCGGGCCAAGAGCTGGCAGGGGTGACCGAAAGCTCGGCCATCTTAGCGGCGGCCACCAAAGCCGATACCGCTGTGATAACCAGTTACATGGGCACGCTTTATTCTATTTTTGAGCAAGATGCCGAGCGGCTTGGCAAAGGGAACTGGGCGGAGCGCATTGCCGGAATGACGGCCAAATCGGTGGAGAAATTTAAAACCACGGGTCAAGGCATGGCGGATGCGTTTAAAGGTGTGGGCGCACTGGCGAAAACCCATGGCATTGAAATTCAAAACCAAATGGCCATTTTGGGCATGCTGCAGGGCTCGATGTCGGGCTCTGAGGCGGGTACCCGTTACAAAGCCTTTTTGGCGGGGGCGGTCAAAGCGCAAGATAAATTGGGGCTTAGCTTCACCGATAGCAACGGTAAGTTGCTGCCCATGTATGACATTTTAGAGAAAATCAAAGCCCAGTTTGGTGACTTGGATTCCACCGAGGTGGATAGGTTAAAAACCGCTTTTGGCTCCGATGAAGCCATTATGGTGGTGACGGATTTGATCGGCAAAACGGACGCACTGAAGCGCAATGTCATGGATTTAGATAAATCCGGGCGTTTAGAAGTGGCCAGCACAATGGCGGGGGCGATGACCGACCAATGGGAACGGCTCGAAGCCAGTTGGTTTTCGGTTCGCGCCAGTGCGTTTGGGCTGATCCTACCCACCATTAATGGCATTGCGGGGGCGATGGCCGATGGGTTAACCACCTTGCAGCGTTACACCCAAGAATACCCCGAACTCACTAAAGGAGTGGGGTATTTTGCTCTGGCCGTGGCAGGCGGCGCGGGCGTGATGGGCGCGTATCATCTGACATTAGGAGCAGGACGCTTAGCCATGAATGCACTGCAAGCGCCGTTACTGATGAGCCGAATGGGGGTGCTAACCCTGAGCGGCGCCTACACCAAAGCCAAGTGGTCCTTGTGGGCGTGGAACTACGCCATGTTAAAGCAAGGCGTGTACAGTCATCGCGCCTCTCTGGCTTCAAAAGCCTATGCGGCGTCGACCTTCTTAGTCGATAAGGCCTTAATGGTCGCCTCCGGTGGCATCAAAGCCTTTGGCGTCGCATCGCTGAAAAGTGCCGCAATGATGATGGCCAACCCGTTATTTTGGATCCCTGCCGCGATTATGGCGGTGGGTACGGCGGCGTATATGTTGATTTCCCATTGGGAGGACATCGTGAACACCTTGGGCCAATGGTACATCTTCCAAAAACTGGGCCAGTTGGTGTCGTGGGTTGGTGATCAATTTGAGCTCTTTGGCCATGCAGCCATGGCGGTTTGGACCAACCTCATCACCACGCTGCGCAGTGTGCCATTTTTCAATTACCTGACCACCCATTTTCAATTGCTCTTTGAGAAAGCCACCGGAGTGTTTGAAGGCATCGCACTTGTAGGGCAAGGGGCGTGGCAAGTGCTCGGGGGCGCGGTCAGCTTTTTTATGTCGCCTTTCACCGTGGCTTGGACCTTGGCCAAAAGCTTTTTCAGCTTACTCAAAGACGGCCCAAGCGCGGCGATGGAAGTGCTCGGTACCATTCCTCAGCACTTTATCAACATTGGCCAGAGCATTAGCTCGGGATTGGGGATAGGCTTTGATGGCGTAACGCAATTTGCTTCCTCGGTGATGGACGTCATGGGCCAACATTTTTCGATGATAAGTGATGGGATTGATTGGCTTATCGATAAATTCAGCCTCATTCCAGGTTTAGATTGGTCGTCAGAGACGGTCGATGAATTAAAAGTGCAGCGAGCCGCGCCTGCTGTGCATCCTCTAATGAATCCTGCGCGCCCGTCCGTGACTCAGCCGATCTCGGAGTATCTGCAAGGCCAAGGAGGCCTGCGACAATCGGTCGCCACTTACATCAAGCAAGCCAGTGGCACAGGGTACACCGATAACAGTCAAACCATGCACACCGGAGATATCGTGATCAAGCAAGAGCAACCTTTTACCCCTGATCAGTTAGCCGAATGGCAGGAGATGGCGACCCCATGAGCCCTCAATACATCGATTTATTAGTCAATGATGGCGGGATTGATTTTGATGCAGGTCAGCAACCGATTTACACCAGTGACCGCAACAGCATCGCTCAAGACATCAAGCACGCGATCATTGAAAGTGGTTTGTTGCGTGAAATGCAAGCCGAGAGAAACCGAGCCCTACGAGCCGACGTGTTGACGCGCATTGAAATGCTGGTTGAACAAGATAAACGCATTGTGCCAGGCAGTGCCGAAGTGACCGAACAAACCAGCGAGAAGATTTGGATCTTTGCCGAAACCGAGGCGTATGGGACGATGCAATATGGAGTAACGTTATGAGTGTCAGACCCAGTGTGAACTTTCGCCAGTTACTGGCACAAGAAGGCGTGCCCACCACGGAAGAGGCCATGGCCATTGAACTTCAAAAGCATGTGGTGGCCGCAGGCAGTCAGGTGTCCAATGACAGTCGAATGTCGCCTTTTTGGCGTTTAATCAAAGCGGTGGTGATTGCGCCTGCGCTTTGGCTGATCGATACCTTGCTCGCGGGGCATGTGCTGCCTAATACTTTTGCGGCAACGGGGAAAGGGCGTTATCTCGACTTAAAAGCTTGGGATGTGGATTTGGTGCGAAAAGCCGCCACCAAAACCCGCGGCGCCATCACCTTTTACAAATCAACGCCAGATAACCCGCTGGTTGTGCCCAAAGGAACGGTGATTGAAACCGAGCAGATAGAGCAAAAGGTGTATCGCCTAATGGTGGTTGAAGATGCGCTTATCCCTGCAGGTCAAGCGCACGGCTTGGTCTTGTGTGAAGCGCAAGAGGCAGGCAGCGGGTTTAATCTGCCAGCGGGGTATTTTGCCATCATGCCCAAAGGCGTATCGGGTATTACGCATGCGGTCAATGAAGCCGATTGGATCACCGCGCTGGGTTCGGATTTGGAAAGCGATGAAGCCCTTTCTCTGAGAATTCGTAATCAATTCAGTGTGGTGGGGCGTTATCACATCGATGCGATATACCGCTCAATGCTGGCCTCAGTGGCAGGGGTGCGCAGCGATCAAGTGTACTTTCTTCATGACGCACCGAGAGGACCAGGCAGCGCGAATGCCTATTTATTGATGGATGTAGGCCGCACACCAAGCCAACTGTTAAGGCAACTCAATCATTATGTGATGGGCGAAGGCCACCACGGCCATGGCGATGATTTGCTTTGCCTGGCATTACCAGAAACCGAGCATGATATCGAAGTGACCGTGACGGCCAAACCCAATACCTCGTTAGCACGTCAACATAAGTTGCATCGAGAGGTAGAAAATATGGTCCGTGCGGCGTTTCGTGAAAGCGATTCCTATCGCCAAGTGACGCGCACTTATCCCAAAAGCACCTTTTCATTCAGTAAATTGACCGAAGAAATTCACACTGAGCTCAATGCGGATTTGCTCAGCCTGAATTTTAACTGCAGCGACATTGTGAGTGCCTTGAGCATTCCGCGTTTGGCCAGCGTTGAGGTGATTGATGGAGGAGCATGATAAGCAAGCGCCCACGCTGCCCAGTCGGCAAATACCATGGTGGATGGACGGGCAGACGTTAGCGAAAAGCCTCAAAGAGCCGCACTTTCTTGCGGCCGGCTTACAACAATTTTGGGGCAAACTGCGCCGCGTGATGCTCTACCCACTGGCGCAGTTAGATCCGATGACCTGCAGCGAGCGATTGCTTTCGGTGCTGGCGTGGGACCGAGACATTACCCGTTTTTACCAAGAGCCGACGACCCTGTTTCGCAAGCGGGTGAAATACGCGTTCGTGAATGCCCGCGATGCAGGGGAAATGCACGGATTCATTGAGATATTCAAACGGCTTGGTGTGGGCGTGGTAGAGATTGATGAGCGCACCCCAGGGCGGGATTGGGACATCATCACCATCCGTCTCAGCGACAAACAACTGGCCAATAATCATGATTTATTAGCCACCTTACTGCAGCAATACGGCCGAACGTGCCGACGTTATGAATACCAGGTGATCGACACAACCCCAATGTGCCTCACCGTCTCACCGCTGGATTGGGATCACCAATGCACAGTGGCAACGCTAAAGGAATAAACATGGCCCAGAGCATCATTACTCGTGAATTTGAAGCCTACAAAGCCCAGCAAGACGCGCTTGAGCAGCCTGTCATTTTAGATGAATTCGTTTTGGCGAAGGTGCCAGGGCTCGACCCTGATGAGCCGATTGACCGAGATGAAACCCTGCCAGAGCAGGAGCACATTGTGTATGTGGCTGACGTCACTCAATCTGGCTACGTTAACCCCAACGCGGTGGTGTATTCGCTCATCATGGACACCAGAGTGGGGGATTTTCAGTTTAACTGGGTGGGGCTGCGCAACAAAAAAACGGGCCTGCTTGGGGCTATTCTTCATCTGCCCGAGCTGACCAAGTACCAATCCATTGCTGGGATGCAAAACGGCAACGCCATCACGCGCTCAATCTTAATGAGTTATGAGGGCGCGCAGCGCATCACAGGCATAACGGTCGACGCGTCCACATGGCAAATCGATTTCACCGCTCGCTTGTTTGGTCTTGATGAAATGGACCGTTTGGCTAATTTGGATGTGCTGGGCCCTGCTGCCTTTTTGGATGAGGGGTTTAAAGTGGTCCCGACGGAGCAAGGCTTTCAGGCCCTTGCAGGGTGCGGCTATGTGGGTGGGCTACGGTGTTATTTAGATGAACCTCATACACTGCCCGCGCTGACGCTGCCGTGTAAGCTCTATCTTGACGCCACTTGGAAAGGCCAGCCAACCAGCCAATGGCACTGTGAGTACGTCATTAGAGTGGCAGAAACGTTAACTGATTTTCACGATGAGGACGGTTACGCGCATTTTGTTGCGCCGATCGCCGAGATTAATGCACAGGGTGAAGTCACCGACCTGCGCTTTCTTGAAGGCTTTGCGCAATATTATCGGCAGAAACACGTCGACCGATTGCTCGATAAGAAAATCGATAAAGCGGCCATCACGGACAGCACCAGCGACGCATCCAGCGAAAAAGTGGCCTCAGCCAAAGCGGTGAAAGACGTCGCTGAAAAAGTCCAAGAAGCCATAGAGCAGACCGAAACCAAACTGCCTAAAGCGGGCGGGACCATGACCGGAAATATCCGCTTTATTGATAATCATCAAGGCATCGTTTGGGAGCGCAATAGCGATGGTGCGTTCATTAAATTTAAGAACGACAGCGATCAAGACACCGATTCGTTTTTGGAGTTCGGCACGCTGGATAATGGCAACGAGTTCTTTAAATGGACCATTGATGGCATCGAGCGCGCCAGCTTAAAAAGCGATGGCTTTCGGGTGGCCAACACCATTTTTGAAGGGGGTACCGCACTCAGTAATAAGTATCTTGGCAAAACAGGCAAAGCCGCGGATGCTGATAAACTCGATGGCGTAGACTCAAGCGGCTTTGCTCGGGCGTACTCTTCCAGTCATGGCACAGGGGGCGGAAACTGGAGCACTGCGCAGTTGGTCAGCTGGCTGAAAAGCAAAGGCTGTTTTAACCAGCCGTATTGGATGATGAAAGCCTCTTGGGATTACGCGGGCAATCGACTGATTAGCGATACGGGTTGCGGCAAAATTCATCTCGCAGGTTGCGTGATTGAAGTGATGGGGCGTGAAAGTGCCTACACCATTCGAGTGACGACCCCAACCACCTCATCAGGAGGGGGCACCACCAATGCGGTGTTTACCTATACCAACCACGGGCCCGGTTATCATCCTTCATGGCGACGGGATTTTAATACCAGGCAAAAGCCAACTGCGGGTGATATCGGTGCCCTGACGCAAGCGCAAGGTGATGCCAGGTACTTAGGCAAAACCGCCAAGGCCAGCAGCGCGACGATCTCCGATAAAATAAAAATATATCCTTCTTCGACCACCAACTTTCACCCCATTGTGTGGAACAGTGTCAATATGCTCTACACCACAAGCTCAGGCAGTGGCATGTCTTACCGCCCGAGTGATGGGTTTTCGAAAATCAAACATGGCCAAATGGCCGGATATTATTTAACTCACGACACCTCGGGAAAAATTAAACCTGCCAATGATAATAAGCGCAGTGCGGGCATGTATGGCCTGTATAACTCACACAAAATTGCCCACATTTGGTCGATGGGCGAAGCGTATAAAATTCATGACCATGGGGCCAACTTTGGCAACTTACATGGCCTTGCTTATAAGCACACCAACAATGGCACAGGCGGCACTATGGCGGGAGGCCATCAGGCGGTGTGGTGTGAAAACGGTACCCCGAAAGCGGCCATGGGTGGTCACGGGCTTTGGGGACAACAGGTGTTTGATGGGGCGGGCAATAATCGCAAGCGGGTCTACAGCCCAAACAATCCGCCACCTAAAGACGTGATTTGGGAAAAAGTGGCGTCAGGATCACTGAACCATCGTCTTTTGAGCCATTCTAATGCCAAGCGTGAAACCGTAGTGACCAACATTCGTTATAAAACCAATCGATTTGGCCTTGATAGGTATCGTGTGGTGATTATTACGAACAGTAGTGGGCTCAAGGCCAATGTCTCTGATCTTAATTCCGTTTGGTGGCAAGCGTGGGCAGTGTTGAATCCAGAACGTACAACATGGCACGGGGGGGATTATATAAGGTTTGATGTGTTCACGTCAGGTGCCTATATCCTGAATGGTCCCACTTGGGGACATGTCTCTGGTTGGGAATTGTGGGAGCTCAAAGAATGAGTTGGCAATCAGGTCAATGGCGCTTACCGCCTTGCACGCAAGCCATTAATGACGCTGTGCAGTCGGTGACCCAGCAAATCCCTGCCGAGCAAAACCAAGCGTTAGCCCGTTTGAGTGCCCTTGGCTCTAAGGTGACGTTTACACCGCCAAAACTCAGTGCCCAAGCCCAGCAACATGAGGGGCTAAGAGCAGAGCTAGATAGAGTGATGGCCAAAGGGCAAGCCTTGTGCGTGCATCCATATCAGCAAGACGTTGGCAGTAAACATGGTCGTGAGCATCATTTGACGGCGCGAACGGCAATACACGTTTTGGCAAAAAAATTACGAGATACCCACGATGGGCATCACCCCAAAGGCACTTTATATGGATTGGCTTGGATGCTCAGTGAAGCCAATTTAGCCGCGTTCGCCAGTGCCACGCGTCGTGCCTATGCGCAAACCGGATTACCCGAATTAGGCATGGTGAGCCGCCGAGCAAGCTGGGAACAAACCCAGCAAGCCGATAATTTGACTCAGCCACCGACCATCATTCAGCCGCGCTTGTTGCCCCGCGCTGATTTAAACGTGACACCATGGCGAGTAACGCGCCGTCAGGTCAGCGGCCAGTTAGCCCAACTTGAATCCTTATCTCAAGGGCAAGCCACGCCCGTGGATAAATTGGCGGCGCTGGCCCAAAAGCGCGAGCAACATCTGCAGCAGTTACAAGCGATGCCCACCTTTGCTGGCGGCTCATTACACCGATTGTTCTATCAAGGTGAAGCGGGGGTGCTTGCAACAGTACTCGAGCAGTCGACCCTGCCGAGCATCACAGGGCCTTATACCTTTGCGGTGCTGTTTTTAAGTGTGCATCCTCTTAACTATTTGATGGAGGTATTAGCATGACCCAAATTGCCTTAGATGCGGAAATCATCCCGCTTAATGCACCGCGTTTGGATTTGTCGATGGAACTCAAAGAAGAAGACATGAGCGGCCAAACCTCCGGCACGGATGGCAGTGAGCAAGGGGATAAAGGCATTGTGCTGTCGGTGACGGGCCTGATCCCGTTTAAAGAAGCCAAAACCCTCAAGCGTTTGATGGTGCTATCGAGACAAAAAGAAGGCGGCAAACGCAAAATTTATCGGATAGGGAACGAGCTGGCCAAGAGCATGACCATACGCCAAGTGCGCTTTGTAGGGCGTGTGACCGCCGATGAACAAGAGCGATTGATGTCGTGGAAAGTGAGCTTCCAACTTAGAGAGCATTTATCGGTTTCGGAAGTAAAAGAGCAGCGCGAGCAAGAAAAAGCCAAAGAGGCCAGTGTACAAAGTAATGACAGCACCAAGCCCGTGAAGCCTAAAGCCCATGCCGCGATTGATAATAACCAAGCCTCAGAGACGACCACGCGATTTGAGCAAGCTTTAAAGCAACAGGAGCGGGAACTGCAATGAAATTAAACCAACGATTGACCATCAACGGTGAGCCTCAAGTGTTAGTGGATGCACAGGTCATTCTTGAACTGTGCGCCGGAGGTCGAGCGACCTTTGTGGTGAAAGGCGAAGTTAAACCTAATGACTTGGTGCTGTTTGATATCGGCTATGAAGCGGAATTGGTGCGTTACTTTGATGGTTACGTGAGTAAAGCTCAGCCAGCACAAAATGGGTTTACTCGGTTTATTGCCAGAGAACGCGCGGGACTGTTGGCGTCAAGGTGGCCTGTCAGCATTCAACATGCGACCATCAGTGAAATCATTGAGCAGCTTAGTTTTGATACCGGCTTAGATTTTGTGTTACCAGAGCAAGATTATGTGTATGAACGCATCGCAAACTTTACCTCTCAAGGCAGTGGTTACCAATTACTGAGCCATATTGGCCGAGCGTTTCAGCTTGAAGACTTTGTGTGGTTTCAGCAATCCGATGGTCAAATCTATTTAGGCGAGTTTACAGAAAGTCGCTGGCACTCAAGGCCGATTACCATCGATCCGGCTTTGGCCAAGCGCGCAAAAAATGGGGAGAGCATGACCTTAGCGGTGATGCCTTCGGTACGTCCAGGTGTGGTTCTCAATGACAAACGCATCACTCAAGTGCATTTGCAGCAGGGCAACATGACGCTGTACTGGGCGCAAGGGCCAAGCAGTGAAAAGCGCAAAATGCATTATTTGTTTCCTGAATTGGCCGCAGGCCATCATCTGCCCAAATTGGCGCGAGTGGTGGCCATCACAGACCAAAGCCAAGCAGGCCAAGAAAATCACCCTTTTCGTCCCCGTTACGCGGTGGATGTTCAGCTTTTAGACCAGCATGGCCGTGATGATGCTTTGGTGCCGCTCTATAAAGCGGTCCCTTTGCCAACGGGGATTGGTGGGCCAGAGCAAGGTCAATTGGCGATGCCAACCGAGGGCAGCATTGTTGAAATTGCGTTTGCTTATGGCTGCAGTGATAAACCTTTTATTCGAACCGTGTTAGGTGATGGGTGGCCGCTGCCGAGTCTCGCCCCTGGTGAGCAAAGGACGCAGCAACGCCATGAAGTGTATTGGCATACGGATGCCGCAGGGCATCACCGCCAAAGTACAGACCAAACGCGTTTAATCGAGGCGTTTCAAACCACAGAGCGAGCCGAGCAGCACACCAGTGAATTTGGTTTGCATGAGCTTTGCACGGTGGAACACAGCCAAGAGTTTATTGGGGGACAAAAGCGCATTGAGGCGATGGGGGCCATTGATGTTTTGGCAGGAGATACCATGAACCTCGCCACATTAGAAAGCATGCATTTAGCTAGTGGTGGAGAATGGGCGCAAGTGATTGGCCAGTTACGTGATGTGGTGGTTGGCTTGGATGACAAACTGACGGTGCTTGGAAATCAGGTGATAAAGGTTGAAAAAGACATCGAAGCCAGTGCTAAGAACATGCGCTTTAGTGCTGACCTTATCACCATGAATGGGGGCAAAGGTGTAGTGCAAGGCGATTGTATTTGCGCGTACACGGGCAAACCTCACTCTGATTTATCTTCAACAGTTAAGGCAGGTAAATAATGGCATTAGATAAAACATCACTGACAGATAAACTCGTTAAAGAGTTACAAGCGAGAGGGTTTGAGACCAATGGCCCACACGCGAAAAGCGCCGCGATGGCCGAAGCGATTGCCCACGCGGTGATAGACGAAATCACGCAAAATGCTCAGGTCACAGTTGACGTTGGGAGTTCTGCAGGGGAATATTCTATCTGTTAAAACTGGGCTAACTAATATTTGATAGTGCTAATGAAATATATCCTAATTAAATAATGTATTGAGATAAAAACACAGGCTCATTAGTAAATTAAATTGAGGAGAATTAATAATAGAAAGAAATAAATACATTCTTTTAGGTAATAGGAATATTTGTGGCTCTATTTTATCGTTAAAATGTAATTTAACTCTAATCATTAAATAACACAATAAATGGTTTATTAATGTTTATTGTGTAATTAAAAGTGGCGTTTAGTTTGAGTTTCATTCAAGTATTAATTAATTTGTGGTGACTATGTTATATGTTGAGGTGATATAAGCCATGCATTATTAATACAATAATATCCCCTGTTGTTAATAATGAATCTCTCCCATGCAATTAAAATCGCTGATGCTCACGGT
>NZ_BJXJ01000049.1 GCF_007990935.1 Vibrio sagamiensis NBRC 104589 | reverse complement strand
TAGTTTCTAGTTTCTAGTTTCTAGTTTCTAGTTTCTAGTTTCTAGTTTCTAGTTTCTAGTTTCTAGTTTCTAGTTTCTAGTTTCTAGTTTCTAACTGTGTGCTACAGGTAGCGTCGCTTGACGAAGCCACTCTTTCACATCACCTTCAACAAGTGGGCTGATCTCATCCCAGACTTTCTGATGGTAATCATTCAGCCAAGCAAGTTCTGGAGGAGTTAGCATATCAACGTTGATATTGCGCTTGTCGATTGGGCAGCGTGTTAGCGACTCAAACGACAGAACAGGGAAGTCACCGTGAGTTGGTGTTTCCACAACAAGCTCTAGGTTTTCAATACGGATACCAAATGCATCTGCACGGTAGTAACCTGGCTCGTTGGACAGCACCATGCCTTTTGTAAGTGGCACATCAATTTGGCGCTTGGAAATGCTTGCTGGGCCTTCGTGAACATTTAAGAAATGGCCAACACCATGCCCTGTACCGTGGTCGTAGTCATAGCCTTCTGCCCATAAGTGTTGGCGAGCTAGCGTATCGATCTGGTAACCTCGAGTGCCTTTCGGGAAGCGTGCCCGAGCGACGCCAATATGGCCTTTTAAAGCAAGAGTGAATTGCTTAATCATTTCTTGTGAAGGCTGACCGATCGCGATGGTACGCGTGATGTCTGTTGTGCCATCTAGGTACTGACCGCCCGAGTCCACAAGATAAAGCGTGTTCAGTTCTAGCTTACCTGGCTCAGGTTGGTTCTCGTGGTTGTAGTGACACATCGCCGCGTTGCCACCTGCTGCCGAAATGGTATCGAAGCTAAGATCCATAAGTGTCGGGTCTTCGCTACGGAATGCTTCCAGTTTGTCAGCCAGTGTCGCTTCATCGTGCAGGTTACCTGCAACGACTTCTGCATCTAACCAAGATAGGAATTTACTCATCGCAACGCCATCGCGGATATGACATGCTTTCATACCTGCGACTTCAACTGCGTTCTTCGCTGCTTTTGGCATCAGACATGGATCTGCTTTACGCACCACAGATGCGCCTGCATTTTGTAGAACCAGCTTAAACCATGCATTGCTGAGCGCAGGGTCAACGAGAACTTTTTTGCCTGTCAGTGCTTCCAATCTGGTCTGTAATGCTTCTGGGTGGTGAACAGAGACACCTGTCCCGACATGAGTGTTAAATTCAGTCGGAAGACGTGCGGGGTCGAGGAAGTATTCTACGCTTGAATCTGAATGCAGAATCGCGTGAGAGAGCAGAACGGGTAGGCGTGATACATCAAGACCACGAACGTTGAGAAGCCAGCAGATGGAATCGAGTGCGGTGATCACTGCGCTGTCTGCGCCTGCTTTTTTTACTAACTCTGCGATCTCTTGGCGTTTGCTTTCGCTAGATTGGCCGACGGCTTCGGTTGCCATGAGGCGAACATCAGAAACCATAGGAGCGGGGCGGTCTTGCCAAAGTTCATCAATTGGGTTGCTGTCGAGGATCTTGAGTTCAAGTGTCCCCGCCAATTTTTCTTGTGCCATGTCTAACCAAGCTGAGCTGTGCATGCGAGGGTCGATGGCCACAGATGAACCGTTTGCAAGTTGCTCTTTGACCCAATCTAGCGCTGGTTCTTCAATAAGATGACGGTACTCAAAAAGTTCAGCAGGCACCTGTTTCGTGACTTGTACTGTGTAACGTCCATCGACAAAAATGGCTGCTTTGTCTTGAGTAATCACTGCTGCACCAGCGGAACCAGTAAAGCCTGTTAGCCAGTATAAACGTTCGTTGTGTGCTGGAACGTATTCGCCCAAAAACTCATCTTCGTGTGGGACAAGTAGGGCATCAATATTGTGTTGTGCTAGCCATTGGCGAATTGCATTCACTCGACTCTGAGTATTATTGTGCATCTGTGCTATTCCTTCAAATTACCGTTTTATCATGCTATAGGTCATTGCATTGATTGTATGCGGGACACGAATATGTTGAGCGTCATCATGTGCTCAGCAAAGTAGATGTTAGTGGGTAAATCATCACCTTTGATAGTAAGCTACCCATTTTATCGGCAGAGCGCAAACCCCGTTGGTGGTTTTTATCTGAGGTGATGTGTTTTTTGGGTAATCATATTACGCAACCAAGTTAAAGCAGAATCATTTTTTCTGTCTTTGTGCCAAAACAAGGAATAGGCCATTGGGGGAAACTCTAATGGTAAAGGGACAAAAGCCATATCAAGTTGCGCTGCAGCGAGTTTTATAAAGTGGCTTGGTGCGGTAAAAATGAAGTCGGTATATGTGCACAAGCTTGCGGCACTATTGAAGTCGGGCACGGTAACTGCGATATCCCGTTCTTTGCCTATATCAGCCAAGCGATAATCGAGTAACCAACGATCATTGCCATCACAACGAACTTGGACATGGCGCAGAGAAAGGTAAGCGTCTAAGTTCCATTTTTTCTGTAGAATGGGATGGTTCTTTCTCAGTATGCACATCTGATGGTCTCGGTAGATCTCTTGTTCAAACACATCATCAGGCGGCAGCATGGTGAGCTTGGCATCGTTAATATCGATATCTCGTCCAGTGATGCCTAAGTCAATTGCACCACGTTGTAGTAACTTAAATGTTTGTTCAGACCAAGAGTGAGTGCTGATAGTGACTCTTGGTGCTTGTTGGAAAATCACAGGTAAGAAATGAGGCAGTATTAACGGATAAGCACTTTCTACTGTCGCGATATGAAAATGGTATTCACTATTGTGTGGCGTAAACTCTTCAGGTTGAACCAAAACCTCAAGCTGGTTTATTAATTGTTCGAGCTTTGGTTTTAGAAAAAGGGCTCGCGGTGTAGGCGTTAACCCATGAGAGTGTCGGATGAATAGAGGGTCATTAAATTGTTGGCGCAGTTTCGCCAATGACTTGCTGACTGTTGACTGACTGAGGCAAAGCCGATGTGCTGCTCTGGTGACGTTTAATTCTTCTAATAAGACTTTAAAGCAAACCAGTAAATTAAGGTCTAAACGTGCTAATTTGACAATATTCACAGTGTATTTCTTATTTGGAATAATGTTAATGAGTATACATCATTTCCATTCATATCAGCAGGTCGGTATGCTTTGGCTGATTTTTTACCTACCTTGGAGTCTGCTGTGTCCTTGCCGATAATAAATAGTAACAAACAAATGGCGCTTTTGACGTTATTGGTTTTGTTTAGCCCACTTGCAATTGATATCTACCTGCCTGCTTTACCATTGATTGCGTCAACATTTCAAGTTGATACCACTCTGGCTCAAGATACCATCACTTGGTTCTTATTCGCAATGGGAGTGGGGCAGGTGTTTGCTGGGCCTTTAGCAGATAAATATGGGCGGCGAGTTATTGCACTTACTGGTATTTCTATTTATGCATTCAGCTCATTGTTGGCTTGGTGGGCACATAATATTGAATGGATGCTGATGGCTCGCTTACTTCAAGGTGTAGGTGCATGTGCAACATCAGTTGCTGCATTTGCTTCGGTTCGAGACCTGTTTGGGCCTGAAAAAAGTGGTCGTATGATCAGCTATCTTAACGGAGCAATCTGTTTTATTCCTGCCTTAGCTCCAATTCTAGGGAGTTGGTTGACTCAGCAGTTTGATTGGCGAGCAAACTTCAGTTTTATGGCGCTTTACGCTTTCATCGTTGGTGGGATACTATTTATCAGTATGCAAGAAACCAATCCAGTCATGACAAAGCAATCAGTATTTAGTTGGCAGCGATACTGGCAGGTTTTAAGGACGCCATCGTTTATTTTCCATGCATCATTGTGTTTACTTTCAATGGCTGTCATTTTGGCCTATGTGACTTCGGCACCTAATGTCCTAATGGTAGATATTGGCTTGTCGATGAATGAATTTACATTTTGGTTTGGTCTAAATGCTATATTTAATATATCAGCATGTATGCTAGCTCCTAAATTTATGGATCGTTGGGGAACTCATAACACATTAGTTGTGGGCATTGCGATGTTGGCTTTAGCAGGCATATTGATGTTAACTCTGAGTGGATACGAAACTGCTTTATGTTTTATGTTGCCAATATTTTTGTCTTCAGTCGGTTTTGCTTGGATTTTAGGCACTGCAGCAGGTAAAGCACTTGAGCCATTTGGTGATAAAGCAGGCACTGCAGCAGCTCTATTAGGGCTGTTTCAGATGAGCGGTTCTGGTTTATTGGTTGGTATTTTGCAG
Source organism: Vibrio sagamiensis NBRC 104589 (assembly GCF_007990935.1). GTDB lineage: Bacteria > Pseudomonadota > Gammaproteobacteria > Enterobacterales > Vibrionaceae > Vibrio > Vibrio sagamiensis. Next base: position 18,314 of record NZ_BJXJ01000049.1, on the reverse strand, counting down.
CGTTTGTCATTGGAGCCACAAAATTTAATTGCTCTTCATATGTGGCTTTTATTACCTGCATTGTTGATTTTATTCAGTAAAGTTGGCAAAAGCTGGCATATAAAAGCGGCGAATGCGTAAAACAATGCAATTTAGTATTTTCCAATCCAGTTAACGCGTGTATATTTGTCATTCAGAATTTTTTTCGACACCACAACGGAACTCGTAAAGTAATGTCGTTCACCACGTATGAAATGGCTCGTATTTTAGAGCAAATGGAAGAATCACCAGAAAAGGTGATGTTTGGTAAATTGCTTAATGAATTAGGTAATCAAAGCTCTGAGCGTATTCGTAGCGCAGCAAAACAAGTTCCTGTGCCAGTATTACGCGATATTGTTTATCAGTTTCAACAAGTAATAGAATCACGTAAAGGCGAGCAAGTTGAGCTAATGGCCAAAAAATTAGCCCAACAAGGCATTTCACCAGAAGAGCTGCTTGCTTACTTAAATAAATAATAAAACTTCCCGGTTATTTCCCGGGAAGTTTTTTATATATTTTATCTCATCTGAGCGATCTGTTTAGGTTATAATCGTTTTTTATGGATAAATAACCAGTAGCTCACATCATGATAGATCCTTCCCTGTTAATTGACGGTTTAAACGATAAGCAACGTGAAGCCGTTGCTGCACCTTTAGAAAACTTACTGGTCCTTGCTGGGGCAGGGAGCGGCAAGACGCGTGTCCTTGTTCATCGTATTGCTTGGCTTATGTCGGTCGAGCAGTCTTCGCCATTTTCAATTATGTCAGTGACTTTTACCAATAAAGCGGCGGCAGAGATGCGTGGGCGTATCGAAGAATTAATGATGGGTAGCACGGGTGGAATGTGGAATGGTACTTTCCATGGTATTTGTCATCGAATCTTACGTGCGCACTATCTTGATGCAAAGCTACCGGAAGACTTTCAAATTATCGATAGCGACGATCAACTGCGTTTACTAAAACGTTTGATCAAAGCACAGAACCTTGATGATAAACAGTGGCCTGCACGTCAAGTTGCGTGGTGGATAAACGCGAAAAAAGATGAAGGCCTTCGTCCAATGCATATCGATGCTTATCATGATCCAGTGACAAAAACCTATTTACAGCTTTATTCAGCCTATCAGGAAGCGTGTGATCGTGCAGGTTTAGTCGACTTTGCTGAAATTTTGCTGCGTGCCCATGAGCTACTACGTGATAACAAATTTGTCCGTGAACATTATCAGGCTCGATTCAAACATATTTTGGTCGATGAGTTTCAAGATACCAACAATATTCAATATGCTTGGCTACGGATGATGGCTGGGCCTGAATGTCACGTTATGATCGTTGGTGATGACGACCAGTCTATTTACGGTTGGCGTGGGGCAAAAGTTGAAAATATAGAAAAATTCACTGTGGAATTTCCAAGCGTTAACACTATTCGCCTTGAGCAGAACTACCGTTCAACCAAAACTATCTTAGAAGCATCCAATGCCTTGATTGTGAATAATACCGAACGCATGGGCAAAGAGCTTTGGACTGATGGAGCTGTCGGAGAGCCTATCTCGGTTTATAGCGCTTACAATGAGCTTGATGAAGCACGCTTTGCGGTTACCAAGATCAAAGAGTGGCAAGATAAGGGGGGCGCTCTTAACGAGACAGCCATGCTTTACCGAAATAATGCTCAGTCACGTGTTTTAGAAGAAGCCCTTATTCAGGCAGGCTTACCATATCGTATTTATGGCGGTATGCGCTTCTTCGAACGTCAAGAAATTAAGGATGCATTGAGTTACCTGCGCTTAATGGCCAACCGTAACGATGATGCTGCATTTGAACGTGTGGTGAATACGCCCACTCGAGGGTTAGGTGATAAAACTCTAGAAACAATCCGCTTTGCTGCCCGTGATCGAGGTTGCACAATGTGGGAATCCAGCGTAGCGCTCCTAGATGAAAAGGTACTTGCTGGTCGTGCAGCTGGTGCATTAAGCCGCTTTATCGAGCTGATTACGGCATTGGAAGATGACACCATTGACATGCCGTTACATCATCAAACGGACCATGTGATCAAATATTCAGGTTTGTTTGCGATGTATGAGCAGGAGAAAGGTGAGAAATCAAAGGCACGCATCGAAAACTTGGAAGAGCTAGTGACGGCAACTCGTCAGTTTGAAAAGCCTGAAGAAGCAGAAGATATGTCATTGTTGACAGCATTTTTAACGCATGCTGCATTGGAAGCGGGTGAAGGGCAAGCGGACGAATTTGAAGATGCGGTTCAGCTTATGACGCTACACAGTGCGAAAGGTTTGGAGTTTCCAATGGTCTTTATGGTTGGCGTAGAAGAAGGGATGTTTCCAAGTCAGATGTCTGCCGAAGAAGCTGGGCGTTTGGAAGAAGAACGCCGTTTGTGTTATGTCGGTATGACCCGTGCGATGCAAAAGCTTTATATTACTTATGCGGAAATGCGCCGTCTATACGGACAAGATAAATACCATAAGCCTTCTCGTTTTATTCGTGAGTTACCTGAAACGTGCCTTGATGAAGTACGCATGAAAGCCAAGGTAAGCCGTACTGTGAGTAGTGGTCGATTTAGCCAAACCGCCGTGAAAGAAAGCTTTAATGAGACGGGTTTTACTCTTGGTTCAAGGGTGAAACATCCGAAATTTGGTGAAGGAACCATCATTAACTTCGAAGGAAGTGGGCCACAAAGTCGAGTGCAAATTGCCTTTAATGGAGAAGGGATAAAATGGCTGGTTACTGCTTATGCCAAGCTTGAACAATTATAAACTTTAGTTTCGCAGCTAAATGAGCAAAGTCGGCTAATCAAGGGTTGTGCTTAACGCCCTTGTGGGGTTCTTTCCGGCTTTAGTAAGTCAGATTTTAGGCAAAGAAAAACCCCGAGGGTTTGCACCCATCGGGGTTAGAGTTTTACTCGCAGCAATCCAGCTACTAAAGGTGCTCCCTGCATCAAATCCTTGATAGTGTGCCGTATTCCTTCAGCTTAATCCTTTCATCGCCATCCTAGCGGTGTCCATGACCTTATCCTGGTCTGCTAACTATCCTAGTTAGCTCTCATCACTTGTTCCATGAGCGGTGTCCTTTACATCATCCTGATGTATCGTCCTTTTCCTCTTCCTGAGGAGTCCATTGTCTATCCATAGTAGCAACCATCCTAGTTACTATTGTTTCCATTCAATGTCCGTTTTGCATCCAATGCCCGATCACTCATCCTAAGTCATCGTTTCTTCATCCTGAAGTTCATCAGTCCATGATGTTTCCTGTTCCGTGTCAGAATCCTTCCGACAGGGTTAATATTACGTGTTTGATGAATTCAGACAACGTATACAGCTCACATTTTTAAATATGACAGATAAGATAAAATGCTAAATTGGATATCTTTCAATGACTTATGATTTTATTTAGTGCTTTTTACCCAACATAAAGAGTGTTTTACCTAAGCTGATGTAAGCGATCTCGCACAAAGAGGCGAGCAAAAGGCACCTATTAAGTGATGGTATAGTGTTCATTCTTACTGCTGGGTTCATTTGTCTAATGGAGAAATTGACTTAAAGTAGTAAGAAATATACTGCCGCCAACCAAAGTAAATACTGCGCCACAAATACCATCAATATAGATCGCTACTTGATGCAAGAGTTGTTGCAAGCGTGGTGTTGATAGCATCCATGCCAAACTGGAAAACCAAACCAGTGATAAGACAAATAGGATCACTAATGCGATTGCTTTGCCAACGGTCGACATACCTACAGGCACAATGCTGGACATTAAACTGACAAAAAATACCAGTGCCTTCGGGTTTAAAATATTGGTCATAAAGCCTTTAGTAAATGCATGACGCTTGTTGCTGATCACTAAGCTAGTCGGCTTGCTTTGTTGATCAGAGTTGGGGGTTTTGATCAAGCTGATCACACCTCGTAAAGCTTTGATTCCTAAATAGAGTAGATAACTGCCACCCATAAATTGAATCACAGTGTAAACAAGAGGGTGCTGGTGAATCACAAAACTGACGCCTGTTAAGCTTAAAAAAGAGTGCAGGGCAATTCCCACCGATAAGCCAAGTGCGATATAAAAACCGGTTTGACGGCCATATCGAGTCGCATTTTGGACTACTAAAGCGAAATCAGGCCCTGGGCTCATTAGTGCGATAAAATGTATGGTGGCGAGAGTCAGTAAAACGGTAGATTCATTCATAACAATATCAACTTCTGTAGAACTAAGACGATGATTATGAATAGGCTTGGGTTATACGGCTTGTAAAAAAATGGCAGATTTACAAATTAGGTGTCGAAGTTCAGCGAATGATCTGTGAAGGAGACAGGCCATAGGTTTGTTTGAATGCTTTACTAAAATGGGCTTGATCATAAAAACCGACTTGATGGGCAACATCAGTACCACAATTACCCGCTTTGAGCAGTTTTAATCCTTGCTCTAGTCGTAAATGGGCAAACCAAGCGTAGGCAGTCATGCCTGTTTGTGCTTTAAAATGACGTTGAAATTGAGTTGGGCTCAGTTGGCAGAGTTGAGATAAGGTCTCTAAGCGTACCGCTTGATCAAGGTTGGCCATAAGGTAGTCCTTGAGTGTCGCTAAAGACTGTTTACCAAGTGCGGTGACTTTTTGTTGATCAACGCAGGCGTATCTGGAAAGTAGCGGCTGGAATCCTTCGTAGGGTAAGCAATCTTGAGCAAGTTGGCTTAAGTTTTCTCGTCGAAGGTATTGATGTAAGTTAATTAATTGTGAAAATACAAGAGGATCGGAGATGATCAATTGATTAAAGCTGATGATTTGACCATGGTGCTTAAGATCGGTTAGATCCCCTAAAAGGCTGGGCTCGATAGCAAAGACATTAACTTCATAACCGCAGTCTAGTTTGGATTCACCATCATGCAGCTCATCGGGTGGCATGATGACGATCTGACCAGGCCCGACTTGATGATGCTGGCCTTTGCAGACAAACTTTTGTTCACCTTGTGTGATTAAACCGAGATGAAAATCAAGATGATAATGGCTTCGAAAAGCAAACTTTTGGTATTTTGCTTCGATTAAGCTTAAGTCAGTATGCTCAGTTGAGTAATGTCTAATTTTTTCCATGCAGCGCAGTCAAAGTAAAAAAGCTTGGTTGTTTATTAACCAAGCTTATCGTGCTGTTTGTAAATTGTCTTGTAAAAAATAAACGTTATGGGGAAGTTTAACTTGGCTGACGATTGCTTCGTAAACCATCGATACTAAAGATCAGTAAAGCGCTCCAAATAAAGGCAAAGGTGATTGCTTTGTCCAATGTGAATGCTTCACCGTAAATCAAAGTTGCAAGCAAGAACATCAAGCTGGGACCAATGTATTGGAAGAAGCCCAAAGTAGAAAGCTTAAGGCGTGTCGCCGCACCAGTGAAGCAAAGTAGGGGTAAGGTGGTAATAATGCCCGCTGAAACAAGAAGCGCGTTTAACTGCCAAGTGTTATTAAGTAGATTTGATGTTGGGGTGTCTGTGATAAATAACAGGTAAATCAGAGCGGCAGGGAGCATGACCACGGTTTCGATAAATAAGCCTGTTTTCGCATCGACGCTGACTTTTTTCCGTAGAAGTCCATACAAGCCAAACGTCGTAGCGAGAACAATAGCAATCAAAGGAACAGAACCAAAGATCAATAATTGCACCAGTACACCGCAGGCGGCTAAAGTTACCGCTAACCATTGGAGTTTACGCAGCCTCTCTCCGAGGAAAAGCATTCCCAGCAATACATTGAACAACGGATTAATATAATAGCCAAGACTAGCATCAAGCATTTTATTTGCGTGAATAGCCCAAATAAAAATCAGCCAGTTTGTTCCGACTAAGACGGCGGTTGCGAGTAGGTAAAGCATTTTTGTTTTGTTCTTGATGATATCTCGAACTAAACGTCCATGACGGCCGAAATAGAGCAAAGCTGCCAGAAGAAAAAATGACCAGATTATCCGGTGACTTAATATTTCTAACGGAGCAACATGATGAATAGATTTAAAGTAGATGGGGGCAATGCCCCACATGGTGTAAGCGCTAATCGCCAGAAGCGCCCCATGTTTTGTGTCTTGTCGCTCAGTCGTCATGATTAAGCACATTTCCCTTTTATTTAATAAGGCAAACGATATTATATAAAGTTGCTTATGAAATCATCTAACAATTTGCGGTTTTATTCGCGATCAAACCCCTTTACAATGTTCGCCTGTCTTGCAAATGGGTAGCCTGTTTGGCGCCTTCCTTTAACGACCCAACCTGAGATTTCCCATGACTTCGACTGTCTTAGCCGAACAATCCGATTTGCCGATCACGCCCCAACAAGTTCTTGAAGAGGTGTTTGGTTATACCGTTTTCCGTGATGGTCAACAAAAGGTCATTGATGCAGCGGTAGAAGGTCGAGATAGCTTAGTGATTATGCCGACGGGTGGCGGGAAGTCATTATGTTATCAGATCCCTGCTTTGGTTAGAGAAGGAATTACTTTGGTCATTTCACCACTGATCTCTTTGATGAAAGACCAAGTTGATCAATTGAAAGCCAACGGCGTAGCAGCAGAGTGTGTTAATTCGACGATGTCGCGAGAAACTCTGATTAATATTTATAACCGTATGCATGCAGGGCAGATAAAACTAGTTTATGTCTCGCCAGAGCGTGTCCTGATGCGTGACTTTATCGAACGGTTAGAGGCGCTGCCACTAAATATGATTGCCGTTGATGAAGCGCATTGTATTTCACAATGGGGTCATGACTTTAGGCCAGAATATGCGGCACTGGGCCAGCTCAAGCAGCAGTTTTCTCATGTGCCTTTTATGGCCTTAACCGCCACCGCTGATGATGCAACGCGCAAAGATATTCTTGATCGTTTACAACTCAATGAACCAGAAGTTTATCTAGGCAGCTTTGATAGACCAAATATTCGCTATAACTTGGTAGAGAAACATAAGCCAATCTCACAGATTCTCCGTTATTTAGATACCCAAAGAGGGCATTGCGGGATCATTTATTGTGGCAGCCGTAAAAAAGTGGAGATGGTGACGGAAAAGCTCTGTAATAACCATATTCGAGCGGCTGGCTACCACGCGGGTATGGACGTTGATGAACGAGCTTATGTGCAAGAAGCGTTTCAACGTGATGATATTCAGATTGTGGTTGCTACTGTGGCATTTGGGATGGGGATTAACAAGCCTAACGTGCGTTTTGTTGTCCACTTTGATATCCCACGTAATATCGAGTCTTACTACCAAGAAACAGGGCGAGCAGGTCGTGATGGCTTACCCGCTGAAGCCATGATGCTGTATGACCCAGCAGACATTAGCTGGTTACGTCGTATGCTAGATGAAAAAGATGACGGGCCACAGAAGCAGGTTGAAAGTCATAAACTGAATGCGATGAGTGCTTTTGCCGAAGCTCAGACTTGTCGTCGCCAAGTATTATTGAACTATTTTGGAGAATATCGTGAAAAGCCATGTGGTAACTGTGACATTTGTTTAGACCCACCTAAACGCTTCGATGCGACAGAGCAAGCGCGTAAGGCGTTATCGTGTGTTTATCGAGTTAATCAAAGCTTTGGTATGGGGTACGTGGTTGAAGTTTTGAGGGGGATGCAAAATATCCGTGTACGGGAAAATGGCCACGATAAAATTTCAACTTACGCGATCGGGAGAGACCATAGCCATGATTATTGGATCAGCATCTTTCGTCAGCTGATTCATAAAGGGTTACTGTGTCAAAACATCACCCGCAATTCAACTTTACAGCTCACCGAAGAAGCGCGTCCTTTGCTGAGAGGTGATATTTCATTGGAATTAGCGGTTCCTCGTTTGGATACCGCGGCTCGCGCGGCAAAATCCGATAAGTTGAGCAGCAAAAACTACGATAAAAAATTGTTTGCTAAATTACGCAAATTACGCAAATCCATTGCCGATGAGGATGGATTGCCTCCCTATGTGGTGTTTAGTGATGCAACCCTGATTGATATGGCAGATATCTTGCCTACTTCTTATGGTGAAATGCTGGCAGTGAGTGGGGTGGGACAACGTAAACTGGAAAAATATGCTGATGCGTTCCTTGACCTCATCCAGGAACATATTACTCAGCGTTAATAAGGAATGTAAATGCAGCATGAGTTTGGTTTAGCGGAATATCTGGTGGAAGAGGGGCGATTAATTATTACTTGCCCAAGCTTTGATCTCGATACCTTCCCATTATTAGGACAAAGATTGATCAACTTGTTGTCAGCAAGTGTCATCGAAAAGCAGTGGGATGCGGATATCCATTCATGGCTTATTGATTTTGAAGGCTGCCGACTTTTCATGAAAGCAGAGCATTATAGTGAAGCCATTTGGTTCGAAGCTTTAGCAGCTGATCAGAGTGAAGAAGAACTTAACTATTTAGCCGGATTATTTCAGCGCGGCTTCTAGAAAGTAGAGCTAAAAACAAAAGCGTGTTTCATGTGAAACACGCTTTTTTAATTAAACGTTTGCTTAAAATCGATGACTTGCGGCAAAAAGTGGTTAATGTATAATCACCGGCCGCTTGACGGTGAGAGTGTCTCGCGTCACTATTTTTTTGTTAACATTGTTGGTGAGAGTGGCTATCTATCTAGACAAGCACTCGATTTGGGTTCCCTCACCCCCAAACCAAACTAAAAAGGTACAAAATGAGTAACTTTACCCCTGCGCAGCAGCGCAACGCCCTAACTTACTTGGTGCTATTTCACCTCGTTATTATTGCCTCAAGCAATTATCTGGTTCAAATTCCCTTTACGATTTTTGGTCTTCATACCACTTGGGGAGCCTTCACGTTTCCGTTTATCTTTCTAGCGACGGATCTCACGGTGCGTATCTTTGGCGCAAAAACGGCACGTCAGATCATCTTTTTAGTGATGTTACCGGCATTGCTTGTATCTTATTTGCTTTCGGTACTCTTTTTTGAAGGACAATTTCAGGGCTTCAGTCAGTTTGGAGAGTTCAATCTCTTCGTCGCACGTATTGCCATTGCCAGCTTTATGGCTTATTTACTTGGCCAAATAATGGATATTTATGTCTTTAATCGCCTACGTCAGATGAAGCAATGGTGGGTTGCGCCAACGTGCTCGACACTATTTGGTAATGCATTAGATACGTTGGCTTTCTTTGCAATTGCTTTTTATCAAAGCTCCGACTCGTTCATGGCGGAACATTGGACTGAGATTGCTTTGGTTGATTATGGGTTCAAACTGATCATCAGTCTTGGCTTGTTTGTTCCTATGTATGGGCTGTTATTAAATTACCTAGTGAAAAAACTCACGGCTGTGAATCCTAGCTTTAAGGTAGGTATTACTGTTTAGGAGCGAGTATGGCTGGTGGGGTTACCTTCGCTTTACGATAAAGTTTGCTGCCTGAGATGTAATAAGGCCTGACTGCGAGATTCAATCGGAGTCAGGCTTTTTTATACCATTATATTTTACTCTAGAGTGTTTCTATCAAATGATGCTAGAGATAATGATGAGATGTACCATTCGTGGTTATTCGGTGGCAATGATCAGTGGCCAACCAATGTCAGTTTGGCGGTTTGCCTCAATTTCCAATTCCGCGGTGGTAAGAGGGTTTGTTTGCAACCACTGTTTGTCCAAATGAAGAGTAAGTTGATCTCCACGGGCAGAGAGAACCGTGTGAGGCTCCAGATCAGGGTTACGGCGATGACTTAAAAGTACGGCAAGACGTAACAAACGAAGAATACGTTTAGCACTGACTCCAGAGATTGCATGCTGCTCTGGTAAGGAAGTCAATTGTTCACGATAACGACGTGCGGCCTCAGCGATAAACAGTTTTTGGGCGCGAGTATAGCCCGGTAAATCAAGGTGCTGAAGCAGGTAAGCACTGTGATCGCCTCCTTGTTTAAAGTCGATAGTTAAACCAATTTCGTGTAGCTTCGCTACTGTCTCAAGTAACATCTGCCCTTGGGGCTCAGGAACCCATTCTTCTCCACCTACTTGCTCCAGTAAGACTTTGGCTTTATTAGCGACTTGCTCCCCATATTTACTGTCGAGCTGGTAGCGGCTTTGAATGCTGTTAATTGTCCGAGCTCGAATATCTTCTTGACGAAGCTCATCAACCATTTCATATACTAAGCCTTCACGAAGTGCGCCGCCTGCGAGGGTCATCGCATCGATATTGAGTAGCTCAAAAATAGCGATCAGAATGGATAATCCGCTTGGGAAAACGAGGGCACGTTCTAGAGTTAGGCCTTCGATATCAAGTTCTTCTAGATGGTCCGCCAGCATGGCCTGTTTCTGCAAACGCTTTAGTTTGGAGTGAGTAATTACTTCGTCCATACCCTGTGCAAGCATTATTTCTTGTAATGCTTGCACGGTTCCTGAAGCGCCAACACAGACATCCCAGCCAAGCGTTGTATATTGCTCTAAGATAGGTTGCAGTACTTGCTTGGCACCATTAATTGCGGCGTTAAAGTTACAGGCAGTGAGCTGACGATCCTTGAAGAAACTTTCTAGCCAAGTGACGCACCCCATTTTTAGGCTGGTCAGGGCTTTGGCTTCAAACCCTTCTCCGATAATTAACTCTGTGCTGGCTCCACCGATATCGACCACTAAGCGTCGGCCGCTGCCTCCAGAGGTATGGGCAACACCTTTATAAATGGTCGCCGCTTCTTCTTCACCACTGATGACTTCGATAGGTTGGCCTAAGATCTGGTTGGCTTTAGCTAGAAACTCATCGGCATTGGTTGCTGTCCGCAAGGTGGCAGTGCCAACAATACGAATATTGGTGTTAGGGATATCCTGCAAGCGTTCGGCAAACAAGCTTAGGCAGTCCCATCCTCTTTGCATGGCCTCCACACTAAGTTCATTATGCTCATTTAAGCCTGCAGCAAGGCGGACTTTACGCTTAATTTTAGCCAGGGTTTGCACACTCCCGTCGATATGGCGGACGACGAGCATATGAAAGCTGTTTGAACCGAGGTCGATAGCGGCATACAGTGGTGATGTTCCTGCTTGACTCATAAGTGGCTTCAATATCCTATTTAAGCTTGCTTGGGTGCTGACGGGCGCGGTTGGCGCGGACGGCGTCCCTGATGTTTACGATTTCCAGAACGAGATCCACCCGTGTTAGTGCGACGTTGCTGGGTTCTTGGTGAACGCATTCGCATTGGAGCAGGAAGCTCTTGCAGCAGTGCAGAGGCGTCGTATTCTGATACTGGAATAATATGCTCAATGTATTCTTCAATTGCTGGGAGATTAATTGCGTACTCTTCGCAAGCAAAGCTGATCGAATGTCCACTTTCTCCTGCGCGACCAGTACGGCCGATACGGTGAACATAATCTTCACAATCATCAGGAAGGTCGTAATTAAATACGTGAGTCACTTGAGGAATATGTAATCCACGTGCAGCAACATCTGTCGCAACGAGAATATCGACATCACCACGTGTAAACTGGTCAAGAATTTTTTCACGCTTTTTCTGTGGTACATCACCAGTGAGAAGGCCAACGCGATGGCCGTCAGCGGCTAGATGGCCCCAAACGGTTTCACATCTGTGTTTGGTGTTGGCAAAGATAATTGCACGATCTGGCCAGTCTTCTTCGACTAGAGTTTGTAGTAGCGCCATTTTATCTTCATTAGAAGGATAAAAGAGCTCTTCTTTGATGCGATGGCCTGTTTTTTGCTCTGGTTCAGCAGCAATGGGTTCAGGGCTGTTCATATGTTCAAATGCTAGCTCTTGTACGCGATATGACAATGTTGCAGAAAAAAGCATATTCAAACGTTCTTTGGGTTCTGGCATTCTTTTAAATAGGAAGCGGATATCTTTAATAAAACCTAAATCGAACATACGATCGGCTTCATCTAGTACAACCACTTGAATGCTATTCAAGTTAAATACACGCTGTTTGTTGAAGTCGATAATACGACCTGTTGTACCAATGAGGATATCAACCCCATTCTGTAGTTGAGCGAGCTGCTTATCATAGCTTTCGCCACCATAGGCTAAAGCTGCTTTCAGGCCAGTGCTCTCGATAAGAGGCTTCGCATCATTAAAGATCTGAATAGCCAGCTCACGCGTTGGCGCCATAATAATTGCACGAGGCTGATTTGGCTGACGTCCTTCATGTTCTGGTGTTGTCAAAAGGTAATTAAAAGTAGCAGTAAGGAACGTAAGAGTCTTACCAGTGCCCGTTTGGGCCTGGCCTGCAATGTCTCGGCCGGTGAGCAGTACCGGCAACGCCAAAGCTTGGATAGGGGTACAAAACTCAAACCCTTTTTGCTCCAAACCTTCAAGTACTTGGGGGTGTAAACCCAAGTCGGCGAACTTTTGCTCTGTGATATGTGTCTTTTTCATTGTTATAGAATATCAGCTAAAGCTTGCAATACGAAAGTAAATACATTCCAATAGGGCATCTATTTACTGGTTATCACCCAACCAGTTTCAAAAAACACATTGGAGTGGAAGATGAGTGATAAGATTTTGCAGCTTACAGATGACGGTTTTGAAAACGACGTAATCAATGCTGCAGGCCCTGTTCTGGTTGACTTCTGGGCGGAGTGGTGTGGTCCTTGTAAAATGATTGCCCCTATCCTAGATGAAATAGCAGATGAGTATGAGGGCAAGCTCACTATCGGTAAACTAAACATTGATCACAATGCTGGTACGCCACCTAAATTTGGTATTCGTGGCATTCCAACGCTACTATTGTTCAGAGACGGTAATGTAGCAGCAACGAAAGTCGGTGCTTTATCTAAGACTCAACTCAAAGAGTTTTTAGACGCAAACATATGATCATCCTGTGATTAGAGATAAAACCGTGTAGAGTCGTAATACACGGTTTTGTTTTTCTAACTCTGGACTAGACTAATAAATAGTGCTAACTTATTGCACGCTAATTGAACAGTTTCTCTTCTTGGTCGCTCCTGAGACCAAATCCATCTAACTTGAAAACAGATCCTATTTTGACTAAACAAGAATCCACAACCATGAACCTAACTGAACTGAAGAACAGACCTGTGTCTGACCTTGTTAAACTTGGCGAAAGCTTAGGACTTGAAAACCTAGCACGTTTAAGAAAGCAAGATATTATCTTCGCTATCTTAAAAGCACATGCCAAAGGCGGCGAAGACATCTTTGGTGACGGGGTTTTGGAAATTCTGCAAGACGGTTTTGGTTTTCTACGTAGTGCCGACAGCTCATACCTTGCTGGCCCAGACGACATCTACGTATCTCCAAGCCAGATTCGTCGTTTCAATCTCCGAACTGGCGACTCTATCGCTGGTAAAATTCGCCCACCCAAAGACGGTGAACGTTACTTTGCCTTATTGAAAGTTAATACCGTTAACGATGATAAGCCAGACAATGCACGTAACAAGATTCTCTTCGAAAACTTGACACCACTGCATGCCAATGAACGAATGGTGATGGAGCGCGGCAATGGCTCAACCGAAGATATCACGGCCCGTGTTCTAGACCTAGCTTCTCCAATTGGTAAAGGTCAGCGTGGTTTAATTGTTGCTCCGCCAAAAGCGGGTAAAACAATGTTGCTCCAGAATATCGCTCAAAGCATTGCCTACAATCATCCTGAATGTGAGTTAATGGTACTTCTAATCGATGAACGTCCTGAAGAAGTTACCGAAATGCAGCGCTTGGTTAAAGGTGAAGTGATCGCATCTACGTTTGATGAGCCTGCTTCCCGTCACGTTCAAGTTGCCGAAATGGTTATTGAAAAAGCAAAACGTCTTGTTGAGCACAAAAAAGACGTTGTTATTTTGCTTGATTCTATCACTCGCCTTGCTCGTGCTTATAACACGGTTGTTCCTTCATCGGGTAAAGTACTTACAGGTGGTGTTGATGCTAACGCTTTGCATCGTCCAAAACGTTTCTTTGGTGCTGCACGTAATGTGGAAGAAGGCGGTAGCTTAACAATTATTGCAACAGCACTTGTCGATACGGGCTCTAAAATGGATGAAGTTATCTATGAAGAGTTTAAAGGTACAGGTAACATGGAACTGCACTTGAACCGCAAGATTGCTGAGAAACGTGTATTCCCTGCGATTGACTTTAATCGCAGTGGTACTCGTCGCGAAGAGCTATTGACCAAAAATGACGAATTACAGAAAATGTGGATTCTGCGCAAAATTGTTCATCCTATGGGTGAAACTGATGCTATGGAATTCTTAATCGATAAATTGGCCATGACGAAGACCAATGATGAATTTTTCGATGCTATGCGTCGTCAATAATTCGATATAAATCACCTTTATAAAAAGCCACTGAATATCAGTGGTTTTTTTGTTGCTTTCCTTTGATATAAGTCGCAGAATGATGTAAATGTTATCGGGAGGTTAACATGCAACACGGAATGTTGTCGTCTTTACTCCTATATATGTCACTGTCTACTTTACCAATATTGGTTTCTGCGAAGGAAATGCAGTCTCTCGAAGTGGAGCAGTGGCTTCAGGATGCCTACTTAGTTAATACGGTCTCTAAGTTACTCGAAGATATCTCTGATGATGATATTAAGAGAGTAAAATATTCCCTGACTCAATTAACAGCCCTTCAGCAAGAAGTCGTTCGATTACTGCTATTAGAGCAGTTAGAGCAGCAAGCAGTGCCATCAACAGAAAAGCTTAGCTCTTTTGTTCAGTCTCAAATGGGACTCACACCTAAATATCAAATCTTAGAGTATGGTGATGGCTATGAATTTAGTGTACCTGCGTTTAATTTTCCTGTTGTTGCAAGCCGGATACTTAAACGTTGGAAACTAGAGCGAGAAAGAAAAGAGCTTGCATTACAAGCAGAACGCTATGAACTGAACTTAAAAATATGGCTGTCAGAAAAGCCTCAGTTGAAAAAGTCACGTGAAGCTTTGTTGATTAATGAACTTGAGCATTTTTCTTCAGAAGCATTAAATGAGCTGACGAAGCAACTGACTTGCAGTAACGTTACCAGCTGGCTACCTTCGACTCCGATAGTTGTCCGTTTGGCGCAATTGACTGGTGATAGCAGTGTGTACGATATGTTATGGCGCATGCGAGCTGACTACCATGGTCAAACTGAGTTGCTAAGGCTGTCAGAGTCAGGTGATGAATTTTCTTTGCAGCAAATGATGAATGCTACTGCAAACCCTACGTTAAAACCTTACGCGATGAAGCTTCTGGCTGATATAGAACCAATGTCTTTAGAAGTAAAGCAATTCTTAAGCGGTAAAACGGCACATCTGAAAAGAGCCTGGGTAGTAAAAGAGTTAACCGATCAGATAGATAACGCTCGATTTGATACAGCCGTGTCAAGTAAGAAGAAAGCAGAAGATAACTAAATTTTATATGGTTTAGAATGTTTGAGATTTTTATACCCACATAAAATAAGGGGATCTTACTACGGTCCTATTTGTTATACTGGAAGTAGTTTAAATTAACCAGTTGAAAGCTTATGATTTTTAAGGATTTACGTGAATTTATTGACCATCTAGAGCAGAAAGGATGCCTTAAGAGAATCACACATCCTGTTGACCCCGCATATGAAATGACAGAGATCAGTGATCGTACATTAAGAGCAGGCGGTCCGGCGTTATTGTTCGAAAACCCAATTGGCTATGATGTCCCTGTTTTGACCAATTTATTTGGAACAACGGAACGCGTAGCAATAGGTATGGGTAGAGATCATGTACAAGAACTACGAGAAGTCGGTAAGCTACTGGCGTACTTGAAAGAGCCTGAGCCACCAAAAGGGTTTAAAGATGCACTTGAGAAACTTCCTGTGTTTCGACAAGTTCTCAACATGCCAGCTAAACGGCTACGTAAGGCACCTTGTCAAGAAGTGGTTTGGCAAGGTAATGATGTTGATCTGGATAGAATTCCGGTGATGAGTTGTTGGGCTGATGATGTTGCTCCATTACTCACTTGGGGCTTAACGGTGACCAAAGGCCCTAATAAAAAACGTCAGAACCTTGGTATTTACCGTCAACAGAAGATTGCGAAAAATAAAATCATTATGCGTTGGTTGGCCCATCGTGGTGGTGCGCTCGATTTACGTGACTGGATGGAAACACATCCAGGGAAGCCGTTTCCAGTCTCCGTTGCCTTTGGCGCTGATCCTGCCACTATTCTTGGTGCTGTAACCCCTGTTCCAGACACATTGTCTGAATATGCTTTTGCTGGTTTATTACGTGGCAGTAAAACTGAAGTGGTAAAGTCAATCAGTAACGATTTAGAAATACCTGCCAGTGCAGAAATTGTTTTAGAAGGATATATCGACCCCGCGGAGTTTGCTGACGAAGGCCCTTATGGGGATCATACTGGCTATTATAACGAAAAAGAAAAGCATCATGTTTTTACTATTACGCATATCACCATGCGTAAAGACCCTATTTACCACAGTACTTATACCGGTCGCCCACCTGATGAACCTGCGGTTTTAGGTGTTGCTCTGAATGAAGTTTTTGTGCCTATCTTACAAAAGCAGTTTCCTGAAATTGAAGATTTCTACCTTCCACCGGAAGGGTGCTCCTATCGAATGGCTGTTGTCACGATTAAAAAACAATATCCGGGCCATGCTAAGCGGGTCATGATGGGAGTGTGGTCTTTTTTGCGCCAATTTATGTACACGAAATTTGTGATTGTCTGTGATGAGTCTGTGAATGCTCGAAGTTGGGATGATGTTGTTAAAGCAATGACTTTGCATATGGATCCGGTTAGGGACTGCTTAATGATTGACAATACGCCAATCGATTCACTCGATTTTGCTTCTCCTGTTGTTGGTCTGGGATCAAAAATGGGCTTAGATGCAACGATAAAATGGGATGCCGAGGAGAAGTTATGTTCACAACTGCATCAAAACAACAGTAATAGAATGCTTAATGAAGCGGAGTTAGTAGAGCTGAAACAACAGCGCCCAGACATTGTGGAAATTTATCAGCCAGAAAGTGCACAAGGTCAATTTACAATTGTAACGATGCAAAAGACGCAAGCAGATCAATCACGAGAGTTATTAGAGTACCTATGGGTTTTTTTTGATAAGACACATCAAAATAAGTTTATTATTGTGTGTGATGACGATGTTAATGCTTATGATTGGAACGATGTGATTTGGGCGATAACGACACGAATGGATCCAAACCGAGACACTATAAAAATGAGCCAGAAAGGCGAGAGTGGCTCTAAGATCGGTTTAGATGCAACCAATAAATTCGAAACTGAAGTCACAAGAGAATGGGGTACGCCAATCAAAAAAGATCCTACACTAGTGTCTCAAGTCGATAAAATTTGGGAGCAGCTTGATATCTTGTAAGCTACGTTCAACCATACCTTTGTTTGCCAAATTGCTCTTCACTTGTGTAAGTATAATTTGTACGCAGAGCAGCAGAGCAATGGGGAGGGGCTAAATATCTCTCCCATAGTATAAAAATCAGCAAGGCTAAGCTCTTTTCTACTTAGCCTGTGTAGAAAGTAATTCAGTACTTACCTTTACAGAGTAAGCGAGAGGAACATCATGACAATCCAATGTAAAGTCAAGTCTATAGAACCATTAGCTTGCAACACCTACAAAATTCTTTTACAGCCTGAATCACCAGTGGAGTTTAAAGCAGGCCAATATTTAATGGTCGTGATGGGAGAAAAAGATAAACGACCTTTTTCTATTGCAAGCAGTCCATGTCGTCATGCGGGAGAGTTGGAGCTACACATTGGTGCTGCTGAGCATAATGCATATGCTCTAGAAGTGGTTGAAGCAATCCAAGCAGCTTTAGAAACGGGGAGTTATATTGAAATTGATGCTCCACACGGTGATGCTTGGATTCAAGAAGAAAGTGAGCGTCCGTTATTACTTATTGCTGGTGGTACGGGCTTTAGTTATGTGCGTTCAATATTAGATCATTGTGTGGCACAAAATAAAACGAACCCTATACACCTTTACTGGGGAGCTCGTGATGGCCATCAGTTATACGCCAAAGAAGAGCTTACTGAGATTGCAAATCAACTTGCACACGTACACTTTATTCCTGTAATTGAAGATACTGAGCAAGAATGGCAAGGTAAAGTTGGAAATGTATTACAAGCAGTTTGTGATGACTTTGAAAGTCTTGAACATTACGATATTTACATTGCGGGGCGATTTGAAATGGCGGGAGCTGCTCGAGAGCAATTTACACAAAATAAGAAAGCGAAGAGCGATAGAATGTTTGCAGATGCTTTTGCTTTTATTTAATTAAGTAATATTGAGCAAAAAAAGAGGAATGTTTATCCTCTTTTTTGTGGTTTTGATTAAATAACCAACGAACATGTTTTTTTTCTGGTTTTTTTAAAAAAAACTATTGCGCTCGATGTCAAACTGCC
>NZ_BJXJ01000048.1 GCF_007990935.1 Vibrio sagamiensis NBRC 104589 | reverse complement strand
AGGCAGTTCACCGTTTACGCGGCGTTTGAATTCAGCAGCCAGCTCAGGGTACGCTGCTTCATAAGCTGCAAATTTCTCGTTCCACGAAGCTTCCTTAGCTGCGCCTGCTTCTTTCGCTGACCATTCTGCGTAGACTTCCTGCGGAATTTCAAAAGGACCGTGCTCCCAACTTAGTTCTTTACGTGTCGCTGCAATTTCTTCAGCACCGAGTGGCGCACCGTGACAGTCGTGTGAACCAGATTTGTTTGGCGAACCAAAACCGATGATCGTTTTAGTACAGATAAGCGTAGGGCGTGGGTCTGCTTTTGCAGCAATGATAGCAGCGTTAATTGCTTCAGGATCGTGACCATCTACCGCTGGAATGACGTGCCAACCATAGGCTTCAAAACGTTTAGGTGTGTCATCAGAGAACCAACCTTCAACGTGACCGTCGATAGAGATGCCGTTGTCATCCCAGAACGCGATCAGTTTGCCAAGACCTAGTGTACCTGCAAGAGAACATGCCTCATGCGAAATACCTTCCATCAAGCAGCCATCGCCCATGAATGCATAAGTGAAATGGTCAACGATGTCGTGGCCTTCTTTGTTGAATTGAGCGGCTAGCGATTTTTCAGCCATTGCCATACCCACTGCGTTAGTGATGCCTTGACCGAGAGGGCCCGTTGTTGTTTCGATACCAGGTGCGTAGCCGTATTCTGGGTGACCTGGGGTCTTCGAATGAAGCTGGCGGAAGTTCTTAAGATCGTCGATAGAAAGCTCGTAGCCTGCGAGGTGCAGTAGAGAATAGATCAGCATAGAGCCATGACCGTTAGACAGTACAAAACGGTCTCGGTCAGCCCACTCAGGGTTTGATGGGTTGTGATTCAGGTGAGAACGCCAAAGAACTTCAGCGATGTCAGCCATGCCCATAGGTGCACCTGGGTGGCCAGAGTTTGCTTGTTGTACACCGTCCATGCTTAGTGCACGAATAGCATTAGCTAGATTTTTGCGGTCCATAATAACTACCAGTCTTTCAATATTGGAATTGGAAATTGAAAGGGGAACGCCAACGTTCCCCTTGATTAATTCTGTGTGATTACAGCTTTGCTGCGATCATGTCTTCTAGTTTACCTTGGTCAACAGCGAAGTTACGGATACCTTCAGCTAATTTTTCAACAGCCATTGCATCTTGGTTATGATCCCATAGGAATTCAGCGTGAGTCATAACAGCTGGGCGCTCTTTCGCACCTTTAGAGTCAACCAGTTTCTCAACGACTTCACCTTCTGCAGCTTCCAGTTCAGCAAGCAGAGCTGGAGCGATAGTGAGACGATCACAACCTGCAAGTTCTAGAATTTCGCCGATGTTACGGAAGCTTGCGCCCATCACTACCGTGTTGTAGCCGTACTCTTTGTAGTAGTTGTAAATGCTTGTTACAGAGACTACACCTGGGTCTTCTTGAGCTTCGAAGTCACGACCTTCTTTCGCTTTGTACCAGTCCATGATACGACCAACGAATGGAGAGATTAAGAATACGCCAGCTTCAGCACAAGCACGAGCCTGAGCAAAGGAGAATAGAAGCGTTAGGTTACAGTTGATGCCTTCTTTTTCTAGGATCTCTGCAGCGCGGATACCTTCCCAAGTAGAAGCCAGTTTGATTAGGATGCGGTCGTTAGTGATGCCTGCGTCGTTGTACATTTTCACTAGCTGGCGTGCTTTCGCTACGCTGCCTTCCGTATCATAAGATAGACGAGCGTCTACTTCTGTTGAGATACGGCCAGGAATCGTCTTTAGAATCTCTTTACCGATGTTTACTGCAAGCATGTCACAAGTGTCTTGAACTTGTTGTGTCTTATCGTTGCTTTGTGCTTTTGCGTATTCAATAGAAGCGTCGATTAGAGGGGCGTACTCTTCGATTTGAGCCGCTTTTAGGATAAGAGATGGGTTCGTTGTCGCATCTTCTGGTTGGTATTTTTTGATTGCGTCAATTTCGCCAGTGTCTGCGACGACTGTGGTTAGTTTACGAAGTTGCTCTAACTTGTTGCTCATAATCGTTCATCCTATAAAAGAGTGGCTCACCTTGCCACGGCTTACTTGTCTCTAGACTAGCTCGCTTTATTCAAGCTCGCTGTTCAAAAAGCGAATACTCAATGACTTCTGAACAATTGCTCAGTAGCTGAGTAAATGATGTGTCCATATTTATCTTATCTATAAGGAAAGTCAATCATGGAAAACGATTTAAACTAAACTTTATCAACGTTTTTTTATGAGGTGTGAATTAAATATCAAAGTAATCGTTTACTTTAGAAGTGAGATTGCACGTAGTCCTATTGCGAGAAATAAAATTTTACCGAACAAATGTTCTTGCTGTGAGCAAAAGTTATGGCTAAATTAATGAGTGTGCGTTGATTGCGCAAAATTTGACTGCAAAAGGTCAGAAAGTCCATGAGCATTTTGCCTTAATGTAGACTTATAGAAGAGTATGTCATGAGTAATTCAAATCAAGAGACTACTGTTGAAAGTACAGAGTTACTGACCGAAATGTCTATCGCTTATTATCAGGATGGCGCGACTCAAGAGGAGATTTCGAAAAAATTTGCGATATCACGAGCCAAAGTTGGTCGAATGTTAAAGCAGGCTCGTGATGAGGGCATTGTTGAAATTACGGTGAAATACCATCCAGTCTTCAGTGCCAAAATTGAGCAGCGTTTGATTGAACGTTTTGGTGTAAAACGAGCTTTGGTGGCACTGGATCAACTTAACGAAGATGCACAGCGCTTACAAGTATCGGGTCTTGTCTCAAATTATCTAACAAGCTCGCTGAAAAATGGCATGGTGGTTGCCGTTGGCCAAGGAAGAAACGTCTCCTCAGTGGCTCACCATATCGGTGTCATAACCCCAAAAGATTGTAAGTTTGTTTGCGGAATTGGAGGGATTCATCCTCGTGGTGGTAAGTACAATGCCGATCATATTTGTCGACAATTTGCTAAGAAATATGGTGGTACCTCTGAAACACTTTATGCACCTGCTTATGCTGAAAATCGTGAGCAAAAAATGGCTTTTATGCAGAATGCAACGGTTAAACAAACCTTAGATTTAGCCCGTAAAGCTGATATTGCCCTAGTGGGAGTTGGTGATATGAATGAAAATAGCTATATGGTTGATCTTGGATGGTTTACACCAGAAGAAGTCGTCCAGTCCCGTTTAACTCAAGGAGTAATAGGAGACTTTGCGGGTTATGACTTTTTTGACATTCATGGCAGAGTGGCCAACACAGTGATGAGTGATCGAGTGATTGGTTTGGGTATTGAAGAGTTTAGACCGATTGCTGAAGTCATTGCTATCGCTGCTGAAAACAGTAAACCTCTAGCGTTATTAGGGGCATTACGAACAGGAGTGATTGATGTAATCGCAACGAGTGTTAGCAATGCTTTGACAGTACTTAATCTCGATGAGCAAATTCAAGCTCAGAGTAACTTATTTCCGAGTACTTAATAGATTCAGCACACTGCCTTAGCTTATTTTTGGAGCTGCCCTTAACAAGCAGCTCTGATCCTTTTGACGGTATTACTCTGTGTCTATCGGAAGTGAATCGTTAGACCCCCATTCGGTCCAAGAACCGTCATATACAGATAACCTTTCAATGTCTAGTTGATGAGCAGCAAGCAGTAAAATACAAGCAGTAACTCCTGAACCACAGCTGAAAATAGTTGGCTTAGTTGGATCTAGATCAAGTACATCAAAAAGAGGTTTGAGTTCACTTTTTCCTTTAATTTTTCCGTTTGAAATGATCTCTTGGAAAGGTAGGCAAGATGAGCTTGGAATATGGCCACTTCTCAAGCCAGCCCTAGGTTCTTTAACTTGCCCCAGAAAACGAGACTTAGCTCGAGCATCTACAATATTGGCACTGTTACCATTAACATGGCTCAGTACCACTTGCGCATTAACAAAAGCAGTTGGCTCTAATGTACCACAGAAATTACCTTTTGATTGTGGTTCAGTGGTTGAAGGTTGAGTCGGTAAACCTGCTGCAATCCAAGCCGGCAATCCTCCATTTAGAATATGCACGTTTTTGTGCCCCATTGCTGTAAGCATCCACCAAGCACGTGGAGAGGCGAGAGTTCCTGAATTGTCATATACAACTAAGATATCATCGTGATTAAGACCTAATTGCTGAGCTTTTTCATTAAAAGCACTTTCCGTTGGCATCATATGAGGCAGAGGAGAATCAGGCAGGCAAAAGACGTTGTCATAATCAAAACGAAGTGATCCTGGAATCCAGCAATCTTGTATTTTTGTGGTTTCTGAGGGTATTTGGAAAGCAATACTGGCATCCAAGCATTTGACATTATCGTGTCCAATTATTGACTGTAACTCATCGACGGAAATAAGAGCGCTCATAATGTTTTCCTTTCTTTTTAATAAATAGTTTGCTTATTGAACGATTACTGAGTGAATGATTTGTTGTTCTAACGTTTTGACTCGATTAAACAGCCCTGAAAGTCATCAGTTTGCCAATGGCATTGGCGGCTTACACTGTAAAAAAGTGAATGAAGGTTCAATAAAAGGGCGACGAACTTGAGAAAATGTCACTAAGAAGCCTTCAGGGCAGTCTGCGGTGACTGGGACGAGTACACGCTTTTGTCCAACAGAATCAAAGTGTACTGTTAAATAGCGCCTTTGACCATCGAGTGATTGGGTTAAGGTATTATTGATCACAGAAGCTGATATGTGAGTACTTGTGCCTAGTGACGCATAGTAGAAAAGTAAACTCGCGATAATGGCTGTAAATAAGAATGCAGATAGGTATTTTTTGGGTGTGTTCATGATGAATGTCGTTAGAACGGTTTTTTAGTTGATGAGGTTACTTGGGTATAGATGTTACTTAGGTATAGATGTTACTTAGGTATATAGTAGTAGCAAACAAAAATCGCATGCTTTGTGAGGCATGCGATTTCTTTTAGTCGTTGTAACAAATATAAGAGGCTAGATATGTTCTACATCACCACACTTGAATTACCTGCAGATATGACTTTCTGGATAGGCTCTGAGCCATCATAAAACCAAATCTCTACCAACATCTCTCCTTGATTATCAGAAATAATGTAATCAAAGTTTGCCACTCCATTGTCCAGAGGCACAGAGGCGACTTTAGAGGCGTAGTTTGCTACATATCCCATGTCAGAATCGCTGGTGAAAGTTTTATAGACACTCAAATGTGCTCGCTGTGTTGTTAAACCACTTATATCAATCTCTAAAGAGCTCTCTGTTATAGGGTTAAAATCAAAATCAACAGGGATAACCAAATCTGTCATTGTGACTTCCGGTTGAGTTTCTGGAGTGATGCTCACAGGCGGTGCAGTGGAGCCAGAACTCCCACCATCTCCACCACAGGCTGTTAACACTAATCCCATTAAAATCGCGAATAGAATTTTCATAACCTTTTCTCCTATGGAATATAGCATTTAGCTGGTGCTGGTGATTCGTGCCAGTTTGTGCTTTGTACACCACCTGATTCAGCCCATGTTTTGAATTCTGGATAGGCTACGACCATGTCGACACGTTCTAGAGGCCACTTCCAATCTTCGACAATTAACAGAGCCCATGGCAGATAGGTTGCTGTTTTAAAGTAGTTATTCGTACCACTGTTACTTGCATCCAGTCCTATGCCGAAGAGGCTGGTATCGAACTGCTCGGTCGGAGCTTGACCAGGTAAATGTACTTCCCATTTACGACCAGGTTGGAAAGTAATGCCTTCACCGTGGTATTCGTCTGGTGTTGCAAAGATGAATGGGTCGTATGGCTTAGTTTGAAGTCCAGAGCGGTCAGAGTCTTCAGTAAAGTAGACATTAAGCGTAAAGTTAAGGGCAATGCTGTCGGTACAGCCTGACTCTGTTCGGAAATAATCACAGCTGCTTGAAGCAAAGTCACTCAAGTTATCATCAATAATGAAGATCGCCTCATTAGAAATGGCTTCCAGCCCGCTTGTTGCTTGTTCTACACCATTAATGGAGAGCGTTGTTAGCTCAGTTTCAATAATGCTCTTATCTATGCCGGGAAGACGAATCGCAAACCCGTTTTTGTAACTCGCACCATAGGCAGCTAATTCACCAGTGATTTGGATGTTTTCAACATGACTGGCAAGAAGCATCTCGGTGATACGGAACTTGACGATAACATCATTCATATCGTAATCGACGGTGTATGGCCAGTTGTCTTCAAATGCAACCGTAGCGAAGCTGTTTGCACTTGGAAAGTACTCGATGGAGTAACCATTATTTGTGATCGTAATCGGGTGATCCTCTACTTCACCTGAAGTTGAACCGCCATTGTAACTTAACCCTGTTTCTTGGCTAAAGCGGAAACGGCTCCAGCTTGCACCTGCTGTTGCAGCAGTAGAGACCACAAATGGCATTACATTGGTACCTGTACTGAGAAGTTCATCGGTAAAGACTTGCTCACCAGGATCTGAAAAATCGCCGTCGCGGTTCCAGTCAAACCATGCTGATAGATATCCCGTAGTAGAAGCATTGACGGTAATCACAGAGCTTAAGCCTGGGTCAAGAGCAGAGACAAATCCCACACCATCTTCATCTGCATCACCCACAAGGTTATCATCTGCCTGCCCATCAGGATCACCATCTGGAGCAACAGAGCCTAGCCAGGTGGTACCATCAAGTTCGTGACGCGGGCCGTTTGAGCCTAAAAGGGTATCATAAGAATTAGGTGCATCACCAAAATCAATGTTTGAGCTGGTTGCTACTGCAGGAGCAGTGGCACATCGGGCACCATCGTTACTTCCTGAAGCCGGTCCTGTAGCAAAATAAGTACCAGTAATATCAGAAAAGTCGCCAGGAGTACTTAGATTAACACGAAATATTTTTCCCGTATTGTTACTTGCTGCGTATAAGTAGCCAGCACCATCAAAATATAGAGCCCCGAATGCATCACCACCTAGACCAGTATGACCTCTGTTCGTCCTGCTACCGTTTGATAATTGGTACTCATATAAAACGCCAGTATTATTATCGATACCATACATTAAGCCAGTATTTGGGTGGATAGCGATGTCGAAATGAGAGGCTTTTGTCGAAGAGTAACTTTTGATGGTCTGGTAAGTCAGATTGGCCGAGGGGTTTGTGCTAAGGGGCGATAGATCAATTTTGAAGATACCCTCAGTTGCCCTATAAAAATAAATTACGTCATTATAGACGTCACCTGAGGAGAGACTGTAATTGGGTGCGTTATTTACGTTAAGAACTTCAGCTTGAAAGTCACTACCCATTCTAAGGAGGCGGCCATGTGCACCATCAAAACCATAAAGATAGCCATCTGTTTGGTTGAAGCCTGCGGCATTGAATTTTGAGTTACTGAGTCCTATGTCAGCCGCCACTTCGGAATAGGTACCAGTTACTAAATTCACTGCATGTACCGAAGCTGGTTGACCCTGAATCAGGTATGCTTCGCTAGGGCAAGTTGAAAAAGGTGTCGCATTGAGTGCTGAACTTGCCATCAGCATTCCGAGCACACCAACTGAGGTAGGCAGATGTTTCATAAGTGAGTCCTGTTATGTGGATAGTAGAACAGAACATGAAAAAATTATGCCAAAAATAAGTTTTTGTTTATTAGTCTTTTTATTTCTAATTCATAGATGATTCTTGTTATGAAAATCAAAAAGAGATTAAAAATTTGACATTAACAAATGTAGAAAATTTCTTGTTATGAAGATTTTTTTACTTCAAGTTGATCCAAATTCTGAACCCTTCCGTATACCAATTGACGACTTTTTTTTACGCGTGCAAGCAGTATTTTTTATTTTTCTACGACATTTAAAATACGATATTTTTAATTACATGAATTGTAATGTTTTATTTAACATCAGTGTGTATATTGTCACTATAAATCCTATTCCATATCCTAATACCTTTGTATTTAACATCATAACTGGTTGATTTAAACAAGATGAGAAAACATTAAATTTTAACTTTAATATCTTTTATGAAATTAAATGATCGTTTAATTTTGATATAGGTTAAGTTTCTAATTAGTTTTTTTTAATCTCCTTTCCATTTTTAGCCCCACTTACTAGATTAAATTAACGATAAGAGGAGCTAAATTGTTATGGAAAAGATACTGCCCTTAATAATTAATGGACGAGTGTTATCTGATTTTGATGATTTCTATCATTTGAAGATTAATGATACGTCTGTAAAATTACCAAGCTTAGAATCTATTGATGTTTCAGAGATATTTAATGCTGGAAGTAATATATCTAATAGCGTAAATGAGATCATCAACTTTATTTATACAGTTGGACAACGTTGGAAAAATGAAGATTATGCTAGAAGAAGAAGTTATATACGTTCCCTTGTAAGATTTTTAGGTTATTCGCCTCAAATGGCAAAACTGGAAGCAAATTGGATTTCAATGCTGATGTGCTCAAAAAGTGCATTATACGATATTATTGAAACGGAGTTAGGGTCTACTCATATCCAAGATGATTGGTACCCTCAAGGTGAATGTTATGTAAAAGCTTTTCCAAAAGGGCGTTTATTACATTTACTTGCGGGAAATGTACCTTTAGCTGGTGTTACCTCAATATTAAGAGGTATTTTAACCAAAAACCAAAATGTTATTCGTATGTCTGCATCGGATCCATTTACGGCACACGCCTTAGCAATGAGTTTTATTGATGTAGATTCTCATCATCCTATTTCTCGCTCCCTGTCAGTTATGTACTGGCCACATGAAGGTGACGCCTTAAAAGCAAAAGAAATTATCAGTCAGGTAGATGTTGTTGCAGCTTGGGGAGGTGAGGCAGCAATAGAATGGGCTGTTAAACATGCGCCTGCACATATAGATATTCTCAAGTTTGGACCTAAGAAAAGTTTTACGGTATTGGATGACCCACAAGATCTTGAAGCTGCTGCATCAGGTGTTGCTCATGATATTTGCTTCTACGATCAAAGTGCTTGTTTCTCAACACAAAATATATACTTCTCTGGTGATAAGTATGAAGAGTTCAAGGCTAAGTTAACAGAGAAGCTTGATTTATACGAAGAAATTTTACCAAAGAAAAAACAAAGCTTTGATGACGATGCTTTATTTTCATTTACGCGCCTAGAGTGTCAATTCTCTGGTTTAAATGTTTTATCAGATATAAAAAATAAATGGATGGTTATTGAATCTGAACCAGGAGTTGAAATAAACCACCCATTAAATCGATGTGTATATATCCACAGAGTTAATGAAGTTAAAGATGTATTGAGTTTTATAGAGAAACATAAAACTCAAACAATTTCCTTTTTCCCTTGGGAATCATCTAAAAATTATCGTGACTTATTTGGTGAAAAAGGAGTAGAAAGAATTGTTGAGTCTGGAATGAATAATATATTTAGGGTGGGTGGTGCGCATGATGCGATGCGCCCATTACAACGCTTAGTTCGCTTTGTCTCTCATGAAAGACCATATACTTTTACGACTAAAGATGTGGCTGTAGAAATAGAACAAACCCGTTTTCTTGAAGAAGATAAATTCTTAGTATTTGTCCCTTAAATAAGGAAGTTTAAAATGAACAATCAATGCAGGACTATTGATCATATTTTACATGTTGATAATGGTCAGGAAATTCATATCTGGGAAACTCTGCCTAAAGAGAAAACACCACCAAGAAATAGCACTGTTTTAATTGCTTCGGGGTTTGCTCGAAGAATGGATCACTTTGCTGGGTTGGCAGAATATTTATCTGAAAATGGATTTCATGTCTTCCGTTATGATTCGTTGCACCATGTAGGTTTGAGCTCAGGCACGATTGATGAGTTCACGATGACAACAGGTAAGAAGAGCCTGTGTACAGTATATCAATGGCTTAAACATCGCGGAGCCCCCAATATTGGCTTGATTGCAGCTAGCCTTTCTGCACGAGTCGCTTATGAAGTAGTTGCTGATCTTGAATTGTCTTTTTTAATCACGGCGGTCGGTGTTGTGCATTTACGCGATACCTTAGAAAAATCACTTGGTTTTGATTATCTCAGTTTGCCTATTAATGAGCTACCTGACGATCTTGACTTCGAAGGCCACAAGCTTGGGGCGGAAACCTTCGTGAGAGATTGTTTTGAACAAAATTGGGACACATTAGATTCAACATTACAAAGGGTTCAAAACACTTCAGTCCCACTGATTGCTTTTACTGCAAATAACGATGACTGGGTGAAGCAAGAAGAAGTTTATGAAATGTTATCAAATATAAGTAGTGGTAACTGCAAGCTTTACTCTTTACTTGGCAGTTCTCATGACTTAGGAGAAAACCTAGTTGTTCTAAGAAATTTCTATCAATCTGTGACGAAAGCGGCGATCGCTATGGACAATGGCAGTTTAGAGATCGCAGTCGACCTGGTCGAGCCGGACTTTGAGCAACTTACCATCGCGACGGTTAATGAACGTCGTCTTAAAGCTGAAATAGAAAATAGATCGCCTGAAATGGCTTAGTTCTCATTACTACACCAACAAGTAAGGAAACACTATGAAATTTGGAAACTTCCTTCTCACTTACCAGCCACCTGAGTTATCTCAGACCGAAGTGATGAAGAGAATGGTTAACATTGGCAAGGCATCAGAAAAATGTGGTTTTGATACTGTTTGGCTATTGGAGCACCACTTTACAGAGTTTGGTTTGCTAGGTAATCCGTATGTTGCTGCTGCGAATTTACTCGGAGCAACCAAAACTCTGAATGTTGGTACTGCTGCTATCGTTTTACCAACAGCTCACCCTTTAAGGCAAGCTGAAGATGTCAACCTATTAGACCAAATGTCAAAAGGACGCTTTCTATTTGGGATCTGTCGCGGCTTATATAACAAAGATTTCCGAGTCTTTGGCACAGATATGAGCAACAGTCGAGCATTGATGGATTGTTGGTATGAACTTATGACAGAAGGCTTTAAAGAAGGTTATATGGCTTCTGAAAGTGAGCATATTAAATTCCCTAAAGTGCAACTAAACCCTAGCTCCTATACTAAAGGTGGTGCTCCTGTTTATGTTGTAGCTGAGTCAGCTTCTACCACGGAATGGGCAGCTGAGCGCGGTTTACCGATGATCTTAAGTTGGATTATTAATACTAACGAGAAAAAAGCTCAGCTTGATCTTTATAATGAGATTGCAGCTGAGAATGGTCATGATTATACCAAGGTTGATCATTGTTTGTCCTACATTACTTCAGTGGATGCTGACTCTAATAAGGCCAAAGATAAGTGTCGTAATTTCCTAGCTCACTGGTATGACTCCTATGTTAACGCCACATCAATCTTTAATGACTCGAATCAGATACAAGGTTATGACTTTAATAAAGGTCAGTGGCGAGACTTTGTCCTAAAAGGGCACAAAGATACAGATCGTCGTATCGACTATAGCTATGAAATCAACCCAGTTGGCACGGCTGAGGAGTGTATTGAAATTATCCAAAAAGATATTGATATTACGGGTATTAATAATATTTGCTGTGGCTTTGAAGCTAATGGCTCTGAAGATGAGATTATCGGATGTATGAAGCTATTCGAATCTGATGTGATGCCATACCTCAAAGAGAAATAGTACTAATATTTTCTATAAGGAAAGAGACATGAAATTTGGATTATTCTTCCTCAACTTCTTGAATTCAAAGTGCTCTTCAGAATCAGTTCTGGAAGAGATGTTGGATACAGTTAATTATGTAGATAAGCTTCATTTTGATACTGTTGCTGTTTGTGAAAATCATTTCACTAACCATGGGGCAGTAGGTGCACCATTGACGGTTGCTGGCTTCTTACTTGGTATGACTGAAAATATTAAAGTGGCTTCACTCAATCATGTGATTACAACTCATCATCCTGTTCGCGTTGCTGAGGAGGCTTGTTTATTAGATCAGGTTAGTGAAGGTCGTTTTACTTTTGGCTTTAGTGATTGTGAAAAAAACTCGGATATGCGTTTCTTTAATCGTCCTGTTGATAGCCAATTTCAATTGTTTAATGAATGTTATGACATTATCAACGATGCATTAACGACAGGTTATTGCCATCCAAATAACGATTTTTATAGCTTCCCTAAGATCTCTGTTAATCCACATGCCTATACAGAAGGTGGACCAAAGCAATTTATTAGTGCGACAAGTAAAGAAATCGTTAAATGGGCAGCAAAGAAAGGCATTCCTCTTATTTTTAAGTGGGATGATTCAAATGCAGTCCGTCAAGAATATGCCACTTTATATCGTGAAGTTGCAGAGCAAAATGGTGTCGATACTAACAACGTAAGGCATAAACTCACTATTCTTGTGAATCAAAATGTAGATGGTGAAAAAGCACGACTGGAAACACGTCTTTATCTTGAGGATTATGTACGCGATACACATGCTTGTTGTGACTTTGAAGTGAAGATGGCAGAACTCTTGGCCGAGAGTGCAGTAGGTACTTATGAAGAAAGCACTGCTGCAGCTCGACTTGCAATTGAAAGTTGTGGTGCATCTGATGTTTTGATGTCATTCGAATCTATTCAAGATAAAGCTCAACAAAGAGCTGTAATTGATGTTGTGAATGACAATATAGGTAAGTATCACTCATAACTCTGATTTATGCTACGGGGGTAGGAGACTGCCCCTTTTATTACTCTCACTTATGCGCCAGCGCGCTCAGTTATTATAGGTATCTATATGGACGTAATATCAGCGGTAAAGCAGGAGAATATTGCCGCAAGTACTGAAATCGATGATCTGATTTTTATGGGCACTCCAGAAAAATGGTCACTGCGGCAGCAAAAAGAACTGACATTTAACCTAGTAAAAGAAGCGTATCAATATCATTACCAAAACAATGAAGACTATCGAAACTTTTGCCAGAATCTTGGGGCAAAGGAAGATATCGATGATTTGAATTCTATTCCTGTGTTCCCGACCTCCATTTTTAAGTTAAAAACGTTAATTACGGTTGAAGAAGAGTTGATTGAAAACTCTTTTACGAGTAGCGGTACCAGTGGTGTCAAAAGTATTGTTGCACGAGATAGACTCAGTATCGAGCGCTTACTTGGCTCAGTAAATTATGGTATGAAATATGTCGGAGATTGGTTTGATCATCAGATGGAGTTAGTCAATTTAGGACCAGATCGATTCAATGCCAATAATATTTGGTTCAAATACGTAATGAGTCTCGTTGAGCTGCTCTATCCAACAGCTTTTACTGTAAACGATGATCAAATCGATTTTGAAGCAACAATTGCCAATATGGAGCGAATTAAAAAATCAGGAAAAACCATTTGTTTGATTGGTCCTCCATATTTCATTTATTTATTATGCCGTTATATGCAAGAAGAAGACCGTACTTTTGTTGGCGGTTCAGAATTGTTTATCATTACAGGTGGAGGTTGGAAAAAACATCAAAATGAATCACTTAATCGAGAAGAATTTAACAAACTTTTGATGGAAACATTCTCATTGGAAAGTGATCGTCAGGTAAGAGATACCTTTAATCAAGTTGAATTAAATACTTGTTTCTTCGAAGATATAGAGCATAAGAAGCGTGTGCCTCCATGGGTGTATGCAAGGGCATTAGATCCTGTCACACTCAGTCCATTACCTCATGGTGAGCAAGGTTTGATGAGTTATATGGATGCTTCAGCAGTCAGTTATCCATGTTTTTTGGTAACAGATGATATCGGTATTGTCAGAGAAGAAGAAGGAGAACGACCTGGAACCACAATTGAAATTGTCCGAAGAGTTAACACGCGGGGAGTTAAAGGTTGTGCACTGAGTTTATCTCAAGCATTTAAAAGGAAAGATAGCAAGGAAGGCTATTAAAGTTGATTTTTTTA
This sequence comes from Vibrio sagamiensis NBRC 104589, assembly GCF_007990935.1. Lineage (GTDB taxonomy): Bacteria > Pseudomonadota > Gammaproteobacteria > Enterobacterales > Vibrionaceae > Vibrio > Vibrio sagamiensis. The sequence goes on along the minus strand of NZ_BJXJ01000048.1, from coordinate 10,658 downwards.
TAAAGTTATTGATAAGAAAGAAGTCTATAAACCAGCTCTTATAGAATCATACTTATAAAACAAAAGACAGCAAGGAAGGCTGAATTATGTTAAGTACGATAGAAAAGATAGAACCACTTTCGAATCATATATTTCGAGTGTTTTTCAAACCTGGGCGAGAGCTCAACTATAAAGCAGGGCAGCACCTTAACGTTAGCTTAAGCTTTGGAAGTTTGCCTTTTTCTATCGCATCTCCTCCCTCAGAAAATAAGCTGGTGGAATTGCATATTGGAGGTACTGAGGCAATTGAAAGAGATAATGTCGTTATTGACGAACTCAATCATGCATGGCTTCGGGGTAAAAAAGTTGTATTGAGTGAGGCACAAGGAGACGCATGGCTGCGTAATCAAAATGAAAACCCATTACTTCTTATTGCTAGTGATACTGGAATATCGTACATATTAAGTATTTTGAAATACAGCTTAATCCAAGGTTTTACTCAGCCTATTTATGTTTATTGGGGTGCGAAAGGTATGAAAGACTTATATGTCCACGAAGAACTTATCGACATTGTACTGGAACACAAAAATGTTAGCTATGTTCCTATTATTGAAACTTCGACGACCCCACAATACGCCAAGCAAGGAAAGGTCCTTGATATTGTTATGAGTGACTTTGGTAATTTGTCGGAATTTGATATTTATTTGTGTGGTCCAAATCATATGATTGAAATGGCCCGTAAGTGGCTCTGTAGAGAAAGAGGTGCAGAGCCTGAGCATGTATACGCTGATGAGTTTGCTTATCTGTAATCATAACTTAAGGAAAAAATTATGAGCTCTACATCGCTACTGCAAGAATATGGCACACCGCTGGAAAGAGTTGAGCGAGCCATTGAAGCCTTGCAACAAGGAAAAGGTATATTATTAATGGATGATGAAGACCGAGAAAATGAAGGTGATTTAATTTTTTCGGCTCAGTATTTGACCAAAGAACAAATGGCGTTAATGATTCGAGAGTGCAGTGGTATCGTGTGCGTTTGCCTAACCGAAGAAAGGGCAAAATGGTTAGATCTTCCTCCAATGGTAAAAGATAATCGCAGCAGAAATCAAACCGCATTCACGGTGACAATAGAGGCGCGAAAAGGTGTTACTACAGGAGTTTCAGCCCAAGACCGTGTTACGACAATTCAGACCGCTGCGATGCTAGGTGACAAACCCTCGGATCTTTCAAGGCCAGGACATGTGTTTCCTTTAGTTGCGAAACCAAATGGTGTTCTCAGTCGTCGTGGCCATACCGAAGGGACGATAGACTTAATGCAATTAGCGGGTCTTACCCCCTCAGGTGTGCTCTGTGAGTTAACTAATCCTGATGGTACGATGGCAAAACTACCTGAAACGGTCGCTTTTGCGAAGTTACATAAAATGCCGGTTTTAACAATTGAAGATATTGTAGAATACAGAACGGGTGTCGCTCTGAAACAGGATATTCAGCAGTGTATAGAGCGTGAGGAACTTGCTATGGGCTTCTAATATTTAGCTAATACAATATTGTATCTAATATATTAATAGTAATAAATTAGTTAATATATGCTGGTGGCTTTATTATTATTACAAATAAGGAAGGCTTTAAATTAATAGACTATTTTAATCAATATACTTCCATAGCTAATTCATACTTTGAATTATTGCTTAACTGATTTTTTATATTGAGGTGCTTAAATCATTTTTTAAGTAGTCAGATATTAATATATATTATATCTTTGCTATTGGTGTTGTGTATTAAGCATTTTTAAATACCTTACTTTTTCGCAGACACTTGAAACAGCGACATTCTTTGTTTGAAATGTGATTTAGTTAAGCTGAACCGCCCTCATTTGGGCGGTTTGCATACTCTTTCTGCGTTCACTCAAGTGGTTGATGCTTACTACATACTGAGCAATGGGGAAACTGAGTTAATTTCATTTCTCGCCAAGACATATTTAATGCATCAAGAATTAAAAGCTTTCCCTGCATAGTCTGGCCATAATGCGCAATTACTTTAATCGCTTCCATTGCCTGGACAGCACCGATAATACCTACTAGCGGTGCCATAACCCCAGCTTCGACACAACTCAGAGAATCATCACCAAATAATGCACTTAAGCATTGGTAGCAAGGTAGAGAAGAATCAGTATAAGTAAAGACACTGACCTGCCCTTCCATGCGAATAGCCGCTCCAGAAATAAGAGGTATTTTATTACTAAAGCATAACTTATTCAGTTGATTACGAGTTGTCACGTTATCTGACGCGTCAACCACAATAGTGTGCTGTGAGATTAATCGATGAAGTTCAGAGTCTTCTAGGCGTTTAGCAATGGTGTTGATGGTAGTGTGTGGGTTGAGTTGTGTAAGTTTTTCCGCTGCAGACTCCACTTTTTGACGACCAATATCTTTTTCATGGTGAAGGACTTGACGATGCAGATTAGATACCTCGACGATATCATCATCGATTAAAGTTATTTCCCCTACACCAGCTGTTGCTAAATATTGACTACAAGTACAACCTAAACCACCAGCACCAATAATAAGTACTGAAGCTTGTTTTAATGCTTCTTGACCTTCAAAATCGAAATCTTTCAAGATGATTTGACGGTTATAGCGCAACAGCTCTTGATCGGAAAGAATTTCCACAATACGCCTCTAATATAAACTTGGGTTGAACATCTGAATCTGTACTGTTTCACCGGCCTCAACTCGTCCTCGTTCATGTTCTAGGACAACAAAACAGTTTGCAAGGCTCATGGAACGGAAAGCACCGGAGCTTTGGTTTCCCGTTGTTTCGACCACTAATTGGCCGTTTTCAATAGTGTATATACCACGTTGGTAATCAGTTCGCCCTGGTGACTTTTTAAAGCTGTTTTTACTGATAGCAGCAAGAGAATCAGGTGTTTTCCAAGCAGAGTGGCCTGCTAACTTAGCTAGCATAGGCTGGACTAGAACGTACATAGTTAACATTGCAGAAACAGGATTTCCAGGTAGACCACAGAACCATGCGTTATCTAATTGGCCAAAAGCAAAAGGTTTACCAGGTTTAATCGCTAGCTTCCAAAAAAACACCTCTCCAAGCTCTGCAAGAACCTCTTTCGTGTAATCGGCTTCACCGACACTGACACCACCTGATGTTATGACCACATCGGCCAGTGTTTGTGCTTGATTAAAGGCTTCCTTAAGAGCATTGGGGCAATCAGGGATAATCCCTAGATCAATGGCTTCACAGCCAAAGTTTTCTATAAGCGGCTTTATTCCGTAGCGATTACTATCATAGATTTGCCCTTTTTCCAGCGGTTCTCCAAGTGCCTTAAGTTCATCCCCTGTTGAGAAAAACGCAACCTTAGGTTTGGCGAAAACGTTGACATGGCTGATTCCTAATGAGGCAATCATCGGTATATCACGTGGTGTAAAACGTGAGCCTTTAGTAAGGACTATAGCACCTTGTTGGATATCATCTCCAATAGGACGAACATTATTGAACGGTGCAATATCCGTTTGCAAGAACTGAATACCTTCGTCGGTCACTTTTGCCTTTTCTTGCATGATAACAGCATCGCAGCCACTAGGAATTTGGGCACCAGTCATGATTCTTATGCAATGGCCAGGAGGACATTCTTCCTCAAAGGGCTGACCTGCAAAAGACTTGCCTGCAAGAGGAAAAAGAGTGGAATGTGTTTTGAAATCACACAGGCGAATCGCATAGCCGTCCATCGCAGAGTTATTAAAAGGAGGGACATTTATCGGCGAGAGAATATCTTCTGCTAAAACAAAGCCCAGAGCTTCAGCAAGTGGAAGAGAGTCTATCGTTTGGATGGGATCGATTGACGATAACATTTGTTGTATCGCATCTTCAATTGGCATTAAGCCAGGTGTATCACAACAGCCCATGGAGCAAATCCTGTGTGTTCTTTAATGTTCAAATATTTTACCATAAAAGCGAATTCAGTAAGAATATCCATCGATAAAATATGGGTGTAATTATTAAAAAATGCGAGTATCCTAGGCCCGCTCCGTATAGGGCAATTATGGTAATCTGTTTTATTGCTCTTTTCCAACTTGGTCAAACTCAGGCAACATATGGAAAAATAGCGAGCTGTTAGTTAAAATCGTGTGTTGTCATACAGGAGAGATTGGAATGTCAGGTTTAAGTCAATCGGCGAAAATAGTCAAAGAAGCGCTTGAGTTGCGTGGGTTGGAAACACCAATGAGCCCTAATCAAGTCAGCCGTGAAGAGAAAAAGCAAAAGATCGAATACCACATGCGTGAAATCCTAACGCTTCTCGAACTCGACCTCACCGATGATAGCTTAGAAGAAACACCGCACCGCATTGCAAAAATGTATGTCGATGAGATTTTTTCTGGTTTAGATTACGCCAACTTCCCCAAAATTACTGTCATTGAAAATAAGATGAATGTTAGTGAAATGGTTCGTGTTAGAGACATTACGGTAACCAGTACTTGTGAACATCATCTTGTTACTATCGATGGTAAAACCGCTGTGGCTTACATCCCACGTGGAAAAATTATCGGTCTTTCCAAAATTAACCGAATTGTGCGCTTTTTTGCCCAGCGGCCTCAAGTACAGGAGCGCATGACACAGCAAATCTTAGTGGCGCTACAGACTTTGCTGGAATCAGAAGACGTAGCGGTCACAATGGATGCGACACATTATTGTGTTAAATCTCGTGGCGTAATGGACGCGACTAGTTCAACCACTACTACAGCTCTGGGTGGTATCTTTAAAAGTAACCCAGCTACCCGTGCTGAATTCTTACACGGCTTGCGCTAACAATTTTAGCCAGTTAGGTAGAACTAAAGATAAAAATTTAAGATTAAAATGAATAAAGGGTAGCCATTGGCTACCCTTTTTTGAATATTTTCTCTGGTGAGTAGGGCGCGTTAGGCCAATACATCTTAAGGTAGCCCGCTGATACCCACAGTACCAAAAAGGTAGCAATACTGAGTTCAAAAAAACCAAAATCATGTAACCAGATCCAATTGGGTTGAGATTGTGCAAAAAAAGCAGTCAAGCGGTACATAGCAATCGCGCTGATCACGGAAGGAAAAGTAACAGCAGCAATAGAGGGCTGAAACTTCAAGCGCAACAAACGAAAGTAGCATAAATAAACCAGTAATGTCATGGTGATACCTATTCCTGCAAGAGCTCCAGTTAAAATCAGATCCGGAGCAGGGAAGTTGACTAAATAAGCCGCAAGAGAGAGGTTCACTGGCGCTGCCATGATAGCGAGTGTAGGGCGGGCACTACGAGGTAGAGTGCCGAAAAATACCAGACGATACAAAACCACAGGTAACATGAAAAAATAAATGCCAATGCAAACCATGGCAATAGTTCCAGAAAAAACGGTATGGCCAAATTGAGAGCCTGCCAGAGAAGAACTGATCAATCCAACAGGGTATAAGAACCAACTGGGAACAATATTTGAGATTCTAAACTTCATCAGTTGAAAGCTGAAAAACAGTACCATCATTGTAATATGAAGTCCAAGAGCTAGAAACCATAAAGGGTAAGCAATAAGTGGGCTCGCTACAGCTAGGTAGTCACAGAGCATTAGCAATGCCATACTCATCGGTGCCATTAGGCTGCCTCTCAGGGGATGTTTGAGGTCTGAAAGAAATAAAGATGGATTTGTCGTATATTTTAAAAGTACGGGAAGGAGTAACAGACCGCCTAAAAAAGCCAAAAATGGTCGAAGTGGCTCGCCAATATCAGGTATATAAAGTGCCCATGCTTGCCCAAGACCTATTAAGCTAAGCGCTAATGCCGCTTGAGATGGCGGTACGTGGGTAAATTGCACAAATTTTTTCCAGTTCAAATTGATCCCATCATCTGCTATTGATGCTTGTTGATAAATTGATTCACTATAAGTGGAACTTTATTATCGTTAAAGTTGCATTACTGAGATTCGTGATTTGGCAAGCCTCACTGCCGAAATTTTTCATCCCAGTTATTTCCCTATCAAGTGAACATGTTAACTGTACTTATTGAGAGCGTTCAGATAAACAATGGCTATAACTGAACAAATTATACACCGTGATAGGCATTCAGTGAGTCATTAAAGGTACAATCTAGTTTTCCATTTTTGTGATGATACATACTCAAGTCACTTCTAAATGGTATGTTCTGAAGGTTGAATTATTTAGTTAAATGCGATGGTGTTTGTGTTTGTGTTTGTTTTTAAGAGATTTAAGCTTGTTTTTGTTCTACTTATTTCATATTTGGTGATAATTTTTTATCGTCAAAGCTTGTTTTTTGAGCAAAATAGACCATAGTTAATAGGTAAGCAAACATAATAACTTCGAAAGGAGAAATGTTAGATTTACACACAATTTGGATGGAATCAAACACAACTTTTGAAATTCCTCGTTATCTGTTTAGAAGTTAATTCTACCTTCTAATTCGCATACTCACGATTGAGCAACGAGGTAAAGGCGCACTGAAATGTGCGCCTTTTACATTTCTATTTATAGTTTTGATGATGCTTCCTGAAATACCATTTCAACGTACCTAAATTTGATGCACTTTAGATCAGTAATTCCCACTCAAACCTTTTGGACATCCAAGAAGTTTTTATGCTTATAATCCATATGTTCATATCTACAATGTTTCGTTCTGTTTTTGATTAGTCTGAATAAAGCTTAAGAATATAAGTTATTCTCCTCAATATATAGAATATGAAGTAGCAACCTGTTAAGTTTAATTAATTTAAAGTTTTGAAAGGTGGCAGTATGTCATTTCCTGTCCTAATTTGTGATGACTCGAGCTTAGCACGAAAGCAGATGGCGAAATCACTACCCATAGCACTTAGTGCAGAAGTTACTTTTGCGATTAATGGGAAAGGTGCCTTAAAAGAATTACAGCAGAAGACGTTTAAGCTGATGTTTCTTGATCTCACGATGCCAGAAATGGATGGTTTTGAGACTTTAGAAAATATGAAACAGCTTAGAATTTCTCTCCCTGTAGTTGTTGTATCTGGTGATATTCAACCCAAAGCGAGACAACGTGTATTTGATCTTGGTGCCTATGCATTTATCCAAAAGCCATTTAATATCAGTGAGCTTAATCAGGCGTTAGCCCCTTTTGTTGCAGCTAGTCATAGGGAAGCGGATAAACATTCTCGCTCATCTGCAATGTTACTGCCAAAATTACAGCGGCGTGACGTTTATATGGAAGTCGCTAATATAGCGATAGGTCGTGCAGCCGATGCTTTAGCACGACATTTTGATGTGTTTGTCAATCTGCCATTACCAAACGTAAGCGTATTTGAGGTCAGTGAATTGCATATGACGCTGAGAGAACTGGCTTCTAAAGACAATGTTTCTGGAGTCTGCCAAGGTTTCTGTGGAGAGGGTATAGCAGGAGAAGCTTTGGTTATACTCAGTGACTCAAGTGTCTCGGATCTCAAAACATTGATGAAAGTACCCGTTGAGAGTGAAGAATTAGAAGAGCTCGAGTTGCTCATGGATATGTCTAACATCTTGGTTGGGTCATTTCTAAATGGGCTGGGAGAACAATCTGAAGTTCGTTTTTTTCAAAGCCCTCCGGTCTTACTGGGGCAACATATCTCGGTCGATTCGATTATTGAGTCCACCGCAGGCAGCTTTAATCGCACGATGACCTTTGAGGTCAGCTATACCATCGAGGGAACCTCCATACGTTGCGATCTGCTGTTTATGTTCGTAGATGAATCGTTACCACTTCTCGACAATAAACTCTCTTATTTGCTGGAGGAACTATAAATGCTAAATTTACCAGCAGAGTTTGAGCAATTTCATTGGATGATTGATATGGTTCAGAATATTGATATGGGGCTGATCGTGATTGATCGAGAATATAAGGTTAAATTATGGAACGGCTTTATGACTCATCATAGCGGTTTGCAATCACATGAAGCTATCGGTTGCTCATTGTTTGAGATATTCCCAGAGATCCCTAAAGAGTGGTTTAAGCTTAAAACCAAACCCGTTTATGATCTCGGTTGCCGTAGTTTCATTACCTGGTATCAGAGACCCTACTTATTTTGTTGCCGCAATGTTCGTCCAGTGACTCAACAAGCTGAATTTATGTATCAAAACATTACGCTTAACCCAATGCGAAGCCCGTCGGGCGAGATTAACTCGTTATTTTTATCCATTCAAGATGCTACTGCTGAGGCGTTAATAGTACAAAAATCAAAATAAGTGGAAGAAAATAAATATATAAAAGCCGAGGTGAGTCTCGGTTTTTTTGTATACATTTAAAGTATCCATTAATGAGCGGAATATCGATATGGACTTTAACCTTTCTCTCAAACTGTATACGTCACAGCAAGTTAGATCTGGTGAGATCAAAGCGGCGCAAATTGCCGGGGTGTCGATGTATGACTTAATGCAGAAAGCTGGTATTGCAGTCTATGAATGCTTTCGGCAACACTACTCCAATGCTCAACGGATACTGGTCGTGTGCGGCAAAGGCAACAATGGTGGAGATGGCTATGTCTTTGCTAGTTTAGCTAAGCAAGCAGGGTTACAAATACGTGTTTTCCATTTAGGTGAGATAAACCAGTTGAATGGGGATGCTAAAACTGCTTATGAAGAATGGTGTAGCATTGGTGGAAGTATCGAACATTGGGATGATTGGCATGTGGCATTGCTCGATGCAGAAGTCATCATTGATGCAATGTTAGGCACAGGCCTACGTGGCTCACTCAGTCAAGACTTTCAACTTCGAATCTCTCAAATTAATCAGATTAATTGTCCGGTCATTTCGGTCGATATTCCCTCTGGATTGAATGCCGATACCGGAACAGTTCACGGTGTTGCCATTAAGGCAGAACATACGGTTACCTTTGTAGCGGTTAAGCAGGGGCTCTGTACAGGGCAGGCGCGCTCTTATATTGGGAAAATGCACTTTGCGGGGCTTGGTATTAGTGCAGAGTTTCGTTCTATTGAAGACGAAAGTGCATTAGGCATTGATCATCAAATTATTTCTCGTTTGAGACCCGACAGACAACAAACGGCACATAAAGGTCATCATGGAAAAGTGCTCTGCGTAGGTGGAAACAAAGGCATGTCAGGGGCGATCCGTCTATGTGTACTTGGGGCAGTAAGAACGGGGGTAGGGCTTGCAGCCGCGATAACTCATCAGAAATCGCTTGCACCATTGCAAATTAGCGTACCAGAGGTCATGAGTGATGCGATTTCAATCGAAGAGTTGAGTTTGGTTGAAAATGTATTAACAGAAAAGATTGCTTGGGCGACAGTACTCATTTTGGGACCCGGTTTAGGTTGTGACAGGTGGGCGGATCAAGTCTATCACAGCATGGCACAGCAAAATATTCCTAAAGTCTTAGATGCAGACGGGCTAAATATTTTAGCCCTGATCAGCCGTAGGAATGATCATATTTCTGTTTATGATGATCAAAGGGTCATCACTCCTCATTCAGCTGAAGCTGCTCGCTTACTTGATGTCAGTGTTGATGCTGTGGAATATGATCGTTTTTCTGCTGCAAAGAAACTGCATGAAAAATATGGGGGGGTTGTTGTATTAAAAGGAGCGGGAACCTTAATTTATGATGGTACCAGGATGTACGTCTGTTTAGCCGGTAATGCTGGAATGGCGAGTGGCGGAATGGGGGATGTATTGGCAGGTGTTATAGGTGCTTTTGTTGCAAAAGGACTTCCTATTGGTTTAGCTGCACGCTTGGGAGTTGTTGTGCACAGTCATGCTGCTGATCTCAACGTTTATCAGTTTGGAGAATGCGGACTTTTAGCTAGTGATGTTGTAAAAATGTTGCGTTCAGCGTTAAACAACACATAAAGGCTGAAGCTGATGACTTCGAAGTACTCACGTCACACTAGTGATAAAATGTTAAGAAAATGTGAAGTTATTTTCTTTTAATTGTGCACTAAATTTATAATCTAGACTATCATAAAAAGCGTAGAATAATTCTACACGAGTCATACCACCGCCGTATGTAAAAGAGGAGTTATTATGTAATGAGTGACATTTTTAAGTAAAACTGCGAATGAGCATTGTTTGATATATAACAATGATATACTGAACTTTTTCATAAAAACAACTTTTAATCTTAGAGAAATTTATTACTTTTCTTTTTAGATTAAGTAGTTTTTGGTTTATTTTTATGTTAGCTATCGCTTATCTTAATAAAGTTGTCTTTGATATTTCTAATTATAATAATTAGAAAAGGGTTTATTATTAAAAATTTGCGATAAATAACAAAAAATAAATAAAAGAACAAATAATACTCGTAGTGATATTGAAAATGTTTTAATTAAATAGAAAAAGATAAAACCTTAGGTAAATTATGGAAAAATCACTTGAGTTTTCAATTTTAATGATAATATCGTTGTTTTCTTTTATGTGTAATGCCGATACAAATTTATACTTACTTAATAATACAAATGATGTACTAACCGTTAGTATTAATGGAAATGACCAACTTATCCAACAAGTTGGTGAGAATGAAATTCAACCATATAAATACACTCAAATTGCAAGCTTAACAAGATATGCAGGAATTGAGTCGGGTAAAGATTATTATTTTTTTGTTTTTTTGGGTTATGAGCAACTTACCCTTGCTATTCGATTACATGGCAGTGCCTGGGGAACAAGTATGTCTTATACTTTGA
>NZ_BJXJ01000047.1 GCF_007990935.1 Vibrio sagamiensis NBRC 104589 | reverse complement strand
TTTTTTTGTATTTCAGCTTAGAGTGTTATTAAAAATAATGGAATTATCCGCCTATATTATTCCTATTTTTATTGATGATATTGAAGTAGAGCTTGATTTTAATTTAAAAATTAATAAGATAACCAAATCAAAATAAGTCATTGAAAAATATAATATTTAATTATTATTCCTTAATTTTTATTAACTTTTCTATTTATATTGAAACTTTTAAAGGTAAGCATTATGAAGTTTTCCCCCTCTATTCCATTATTATTTTCACTACTTCTTGCAGGCTGTAATGGCAGTGGTTCAGATTCGAGTGAAGAAAATTCCTCAGTAGAAGATAGATTAGCAGGTAGCTGGGCTACAGATTGTCTTGTTTTTCGGGATCAGTCAGTTTTTCGGGGTCAGTCCTTCACAATGACTTTATCTGCAGATAAAAATCATTTTGAACAAACGATTGAAAGGTATTTCGATCAGAACTGCACACAACAATCATTTATGAGCCGTCAGAGTTATACAGGCTCTTATAGGTTTAGAGAGAAAAAGACGACAATTGAAGGTATAGAGTTCGATTTATATAACATCGAATATGACTCTTGTATATCAGATGGGCCATTCGGAAGTGCTGATGAATGTTTAGACGTCCATGATAAATATCAAGAGGCTTATTACAATGATGGAGCTCAGTTAATACTAGTCGAACCCACAGAAGTTGATGGTAGTACAGAGCGTACTTGGCAACTGAACTATAACTTTACAATGTTTGCACAATAGGGCGTAAGAATTTGTGGTAAGAACGAAAAGCAGCGTGAAGACGCTGCTTTTTTTATCCGTTTCCCCTATCTCGCCTTGTTGCAGAAACCTCACGTACCGCCAGAATTTGACCATAATTTATTACGGCCAAGTTTGAACTTAAATGGGTATCTCGGAAGCATCTTCAGCTTTTGCAATAAGCTCCTAAGGCTGGAATACGTATGTTAAATATTGGTTATCTTTTTTATTTCTTTGTTTATTATTTCATGCTCTTCTTCGGTAGCTGAATATCTAATAAAGTAGAAATTGCGTTGATCCATCGGTATATCATCTTCCCCGTCGCGAAGTTTATACATGTAAGCAAAAGGTTTATTTTTAAATTATCATTAATGTAAATTTGATATATATAGTCGGCGCTTTCTCTGAATGGCGAGACCCACCCCCTGGGTTTCTTTTTAGCCCCTGCCATTTGAAAGATCATTAAAGCTCCAGTACCAACCAAGCAATACGCCACCGATGGCGATTTCTAAAAAGCGCACACCTAGTGTTAGAAAAATCAATGTTCCCCAATTCGCACCTTGAAAAGCAAGTCATCCCGCTCCTTTTAGGAATAATAAATGTTTTTCGTGAGAATCTGTTGACTTGGATATGTCGTTTTTGACTTCGGTTTTTTGAGTCACACTGTAAAACTATGCCAACTATAAGAGAATGTGACATTAAAACTAAGAAGTCAGCTGTAAATTAATACTTTTAACATTTATTCTCGCGACTAGAAGGATTTCATCTTGCTAATTTTCAGGTGTTGGTTGCTTATTCAACAGACATCGAATTGGCTAATTTAAGGATGAATCATGAAATCGTATGTAATGTTTCCATTCGTAACTGTAAGCGTGATTGCCGCTTTAAGTACGTTTAATGTCAGTGCGCATGGTTGGGTTGAATTTCCCAGTGCTCGTCAAAATACATGTTATTTAGAAGGCGGATTTTGGACTGATGAGATTCCCAATCAGGCTTGTCAGGCGACTTTTGATCAATCAGGTGCTTATCCATTTGTGCAACGTAGTGAAGTGGCAGCAAATGTCGCCAATTATCGAGACATGACTCATGTTAAAGCTATTGTCGGTGATGGTGAGCTTTGTTCTGCTGGAGATTCAGCCAAAAAAGGGTTAAATACTCCATCGCCCTATTGGCAGCGTACTAATGTTAACTTAGACGAAAACAATCAAATTGAACTGGTCTTTTTTGGCCAAGCCCCCCACAATCCATCTTATTGGGAGTTTTACCTTTCTAAACCCACATATGATGCTTCAAAGTCGCTAAATTGGGATGATTTAGAGTTAATTGATACTGCGGGTAATGTTTTTGTCGATGATAAAAAACGTTACCGTATTATGGTCACTTTTCCTGCTGATCGTTTTGGTGATGCAATCCTCTATACCCGTTGGCAACGTATTGATGCCGCAGGTGAAGGCTTTTACAACTGTAGCGATATTACTCTTAATGGTACTGGAACTAACCCACCTACGGATCCGGGTGATCCAAATGATCCGGCGAATGGCTTAACGGCGTTGGGTTATTTTATATCTCAGGGTTTTGGGCCAATAGAGGCTAATGACAGAGTGCGATTACGTACTTTTGACAACTCTGGAACTGAAATCGTCGATCTCTCTTTATTAATCAGCGCCAATAATACGACGACTTGGCCCGCTGAACTGGCTGATCAGTTTAATTCACAGCAAATCGGTGATTGGTATATCGGTATATGGCATGAAGCGATGCAGCACTATATGTTTGATACAAAAAATATTTATGCGAATAAGGTTTTTGCTCCAGGTGCTAATTACAACTTTGCCTTATCTCTGATTAAAGCTGACACTCCGCCACCGGGTGTACCTGATAATCTTTGGAACAAAGACGTTGTTTATGATTTAGGTGATGTCGTGACGCATCAAGGTCGAGAATGGGCAGCGCAATGGTGGACTCGTGGCGAAGAACCGGGCACCACGGGTCAATGGGGTGTTTGGCGTTAAAGATTAACGTATGGGCAGGTCAAATTGCTTTTTGACTTGCCCAAAAGCGAAACTGGATTCAATAGATTGAATGCTAGGCAAGCAGGTTAATTCTTTACGAATAAAAGTCTCATAGTCTTGTAGAGATGGGCTTACAAGTCGAAGCACGTAGTCGTACACTCCCGTTGTAAGAAAGCATTCGCTTACTCCTTCCATAGTTTGAACTCTTTGTTCGAATTGCTGGATATTTTCTTGAGTCGGCTTCTCTAGTTTAACAAACACAAACACGTTAAGCGGTAAGCCGCACTTTTCTTGGTCGACATGGGCGTGGTACCCCTGAATAATGCCTTGTTTTTCTAAAGCTCTTACTCGCCTTAGGCATGGGGAAGGGGATAAGGAAACTCTTTCCGCCAGATCTTGATTAGAGAGACGCCCTTCTTTAAGCAATTCTTTGATGATTTTTTTATCTATATTATCCATATCTTGCCTTTAATCCATTGATATTGGCAGAACCTGCCAAACTAACAGGTTAATTTAGCATAAAAGGCAATCATCCACTTCAGATAAGCTGGTAGAATTAACACTCTGTTAACAATGTCACGTAAGGAAGTAAGATGAGTATCACTAAGCAGTTGAGTCCATTAAGAAATTCAACTAAAAATGACGATGCGATGTCACTCGCCAATGAGCAAGCACTGCACTTTGGCATTGATCCTGAAACGGATTACGGACGCACACTTGTTGAGCTAGCGACGACACTATACACGGCGAATAGCAAAACCCATGATCTTTGGAGTATGACCCTAAAAGGTTTAGAGGGCTTGGATAAAAGTGATCGTATTGCTTGGTTTAATGCGAAACGCTTTCTTTCCTTTCAACTGGCTAAAATACTCGATAATCTACAAAATCCGATGCGAGCGACGTATCAATCTATCGCAACGAACAATGGGCATTTTGCCGCGAAAGGCGCTTATCCTATCTTTGATAATGTTGCCGCTATTTTTTCTGCTAGCCCGGTTATTACGAGAACGGCAACCTATCTGTTTGCTTGTACAGAGTGGGTTGAAGATGCGTTTAAAGGCCGTGAGCCATTACATGAAATTTACTCACGTCTACTGAACCCCACCTCGATCAGCTTAGCAAACCATATAGTTGATATCGAAGCTGGTGAAAACGCCAATCAATATTTAGCATGGAACTTTAACTCAGGCATGGCGGCCATTGATGGACTTTTGAGCCATTTGCTTGGTCGTGAAGATATTGTCATCGCATCACGTAATATTTACGGTGGCTCCTATCAACTATTACAAGATTGGTATCGAAAGTCTTCTAATCTTGATGTCGCGATTGAATGGGTCGACGGTTACGAAGCTGATGATTTTTCACTGGTAATGGATAAAGTTGCAGAGAAATATCAAGATCGCATTGCTTCTGGTAAACAAATCTATATTTACCTTGAGAGCCCATGTAACCCTCATGGGTATGTTCTTGACGTTGCTGGAATTTCAAGAGAAGCGCACAAGAGAAATTGGTTGGTCATGGTCGATACTACTGTCGGGACGCCTTTCTTACATCCAGTACTGAAACGTGAAGAAGAAATGGAACGTCCAGATTTTGTTATTCACTCTTATACCAAAGACCTGGCGGGCTCTGGTACCACAACAGCTGGGGTGGTGATTGGACGTAATGAAGAGATGTTTATCCCTAAAGGCGATAGTGTCACATACACTTTGCCCAATGGTAAAGTTCGGGAGAGAAATTGGGATGAGACGTTATTCTGGAACGTTTATTATGTAAAAGGCGCGTTCTTAGATGCGGATAAAGCTTTTGAAGTCTTAAATGGTATGAAAACATTTGAGCTTCGTGTAGTAAATAAAGCCGTTAATACGTTAACTCTGGCACGTGTCTTTGACGCACATCCAGATATTAATGTTTCCTGCCCAGGGTTAGAAACTAATCCAAATTATCCAGTACTGAAAAACAACATGCACCTAGCACTACCTGCATCGTTATTTACTATTGATATGGAAGGTTGCGAAGACCGAGATGCCATTAATCCAGTCTTTTACAAGCAGTTCTTTGATATGTTGGAGCCTGCAATCGGCATGCAGGTAAGTTTAGGCCAGACGAACACGGTTGCACTTTGTCCAGCTATGACTACTCACTCAGAGTTGCCAAAAGAAGCGCAACTTGAGGCAGGTATTAAACCGACAACGATGAGAATCGCAGTTGGCTTGGAAGACCCGAGAGTGTTCTTAGCACACATTGTTAACGCTTCCAAGTTGTCGATTGATATTGAACACCCTGAATTTTCATCGCTTTTCCCAACATCAGAGCAAATTGATGAAATATACCGAAGCACCTACCTTGAAGTTCACCATAAATTCCTGATGAGCACACCGTCTTTTGAACAGCTTATGAAGTAGTTCTGGGGCCAGTGTTTAACGGGAAACGTTAATGCTGGCCTAAATAATTTGAAGTCTCAGTTTCTAATATTGTGCAGTGACGTTAGCCATTAAGTAAGTCTATGTTTTTTTATTAATTTTTAGTGGGCCTATTCTGCACCATTTTAGATGAAGGAGTATAAAACGTGCTTAACATCTATACTATTAATACCAAATTTATCGGCAGTGTTGTAGCAATGCTGTGTGTATTTTTTTTGCTGATTTCTTGCACTAAAGATTCACAATATGACGAAGATGCAAATGAAGAAAGCCAAGCTCTTGTTCTATTGAGAGGATTACCGACCAAAGGGACCGTCCATAGTATGGCTATTGTCGAACTTGACCCGAATTCAAGACATTTTGGTGAGATTTTTCAAGACTATGAGTTTCCCGATCTGGATGAACCATTACATCATCTGTATTACAGCCCGACAGGTCGATTATATGCGACAGGGTTGGATCCTAAATGCAGTTTAGTAGAAATAAAATTGGCTAGAAACACACATGGAGCACCTGAGATTCAAGACCATCAGTGCCTTGATACACAAGGCCAAGTTGTAGGTGAAGATATCATGTGGCACAAAGTGGGTGATCAAGAATATATGTTTGTCACTTTTATGGGTGGTGGTGGCCTTGATCAAGAAGATGGGGGATCTGTGGTTGTGTTTGATGCCCAAACCAATGATGTGATTAAAGTGATTGATAGCAGAAAAAGCCAAGTAGCCGACGGTGAACCTTTCATTATGTACCCTCACGGCCTATCTGCGTATCAGGACCGAATGGTTATCTCGTCTACAGCACACCCAGATTTGCAAACCGGTGTGGGCAACAGTATTACGGTGATCGATCTCAATACGTTTAAACCTTTGGAAACCATTGTAGTAGAAGACAGCTCGCCTATCGGTTTGCCATCATCACCTGTTGAAGTTTTGTTCCTTCGACCAAGTATCGTAGAGGGTGTTCAACCTGGGGTATTGGTTAACACTATGCTGGGTTTTGAAACTTGGTTTATTCCCTATTATGAAGAGCACAAACTGTTTAGTGAGCCGTTAAAATTGTATGATGGCGAAAAACAAGGCTCAGGTGTTCCCTTAGAGTTTTATGGCACTGAAGATGAATTGTTTATTAGTCATGGCATTCCAGGAGTGGTGAAGCGCTATCATTTAGACCGTTTACCAGAGTTGGTGCCATCTGGCCCCGATATCGAAGCCGAAGCAGGCGCTCACCATATGATTTTCTTTACTGACCGCTCCGGAAAAGATTTGATTGCGGTACAAAATAACTTACTCAACCTAGGGAATAAAGCGGATAACGACCCAACGGATATCGACTTTATTGCCAAGCTCAATGCACATACGGTGACGATCCATGATTTAGAGAGCAGTGAACGGTTGAAGACGATAGATTTTAAGCAAAGTTATGGTAAAGGTGTTGAAAATATTGAAGCACTGTTTGGTTCCGGTTTTGTTCATCACCATTAAATAGGCAGCGAGAGTTGTCCTGTTTCATCCAAATGGGCGCATTACGCTAAATCTTGTCTAGTAGTGAACCCATTTTTTAAACCAATACGTTAGGTAGAATCATTTTCTCACTGTTGGAGACATTATCTGTTGCATCCGTCAATGAGATGCGAGGTGATTAATATTCAATAGTGGGAAAGCCGTGGTCTATTTTTAACTGCCTCACTTCGATAATCAAAATGAAAATACGACTTACGTTACTGGTGTTGATGCTGGTTTTAGTACTCTTGTTGGTTGTGATCAATCGCTATCCCGTATCACCGAAAGTGACGGTATTGGACGACTTTTCTGCTCCATTTGTGTTTGGTCACTTTACCGTCCCAAAAGATAACCCATTAACCAATGAGGGAGTCAAATTAGGGCGCAGGCTGTTCTATGATCCCATTTTGTCGGGCAGCAATCAGATCTCATGTGCGCATTGCCATCAGCAAAGTCGAGCTTTCACTGATGGTATGGTGCGTTCTCTTGGGGCCTCTGGTATGCCGTTGCCATTTAATACCCCAACATTAGCGAATTTAATGTGGGGGCCACAGCACTTTTTTTGGGATGGTCGTTCGCCATCGTTGGAGCAACAAGCGTTATTACCCATCACGAATCCAGATGAAATGAATCAAGATTTGGACGAACTGATGACGGAATTAAAACGTATTGAGGAGTATCGGCAACTGTTTTCTCAAGCATACGGTGAAATCAATCAGCAGAATATCGCAAAAGCACTGTCTGCTTTTCAAAGGACGTTAGTTTCAGCTAATTCTAAATATGATCAATTCTTGGCAGGAACGGTCATATTAAGTGCTGAAGAAGAGCTAGGTCGAAAGTTGTTTATGGCCCATCCAGATGTCAAAGCGAGTTTACGAGGAGGCAACTGCATTGATTGCCACAGTCAATTTCTAACTGGTGGCTTTGATACCCAATATGATGGCTTTTCAAATAATGGCTTGGATGAGGAACAACATCTTTTACCAGGGCTTATGGCTGTGACAGGTAAAGCAGAACATAAAGGGCTATTTAAAGTACCTACTTTGCGTAACATCGCACTAACAGCTCCCTATATGCATGATGGTCGATTTCAGTCTTTGGAGGAGGTTTTGGACCACTATAACCAAGGGATCAAGCTAAGTTCCACATTGAGTCCTTTGATTGTTGAAGCTGATAACCAGCAGCAGACGTTAGATTATCAACCCAGCCTCAATTTAAGTGAAAAAGAAAAACAAGCCATTATTGCTTTTTTACACACACTCACGGATGAGTCTTTTATTACTGATCCAAAATTGTCTAATCCTTTCATAGAGGAGGTACAACCTTGAAGAAATTACTATTTCCTATTGCATTATTTTTCTTGTTTATTGGTTTATTCACTTTGTATCGTAGTTCAGCTCCGATTTCTTTAACGCTAATTATTACTCCAACTGTTGGAGAGCAGCCATTAGTATTTAACCGTGCTATTTACCCTAACCCTGGTGGTAATGGTAACTTTAGTATTCGTTCATTTCAGTTTTATATTAGTAATATTAAATTGTTCAGTGAAGAAGGGCATTATTTAGAAGCAGAAAGTTATCACTTAGTCCGATTTGATAACGAAAAAAATCAGTACACGATCGTTATTGATGATGTCCCTAATCTGCCCTATGAAGCGATCGGTCTATCGATTGGTGTGGATGCAAAAGCGAATGGAACGATTACTGTAAGCGGTGATGTTAATCCTAATAGCCGTATGGCTTGGAGTTGGGATGTCGGCTATAAATTTGTCCTTTTTGAGGGAGCTCTTCATCGTGGCGAAAAGCGTACGCCATTGATTTATCATATTGGATTCGATGAAAACTACAAATCATTGATGTTTCCTTTTCCGGAAAGTAATGATGAGCTTCATGTGAGTGTTGATATTATGAAACTATTTCAAGGTACTTCCGTCATCGATATGTCGCAAACACCAACAATAAAGTTTGACCGTAAAGACAGCCGATTAATGTCAGAGAATTATCAGCATATGCTTACCCTTAATTAGTTTGTTGTTGATTCATACTCAGCTTTTCAAGCTTTCAGAGTGGAAAAGTGCGATTATTTGAAATAGGTTTTCATTTCTATAACAGCATGATTCATTTTCCCTTCTATACTCTCTATCACATAGTAGTGTAGAGTGTTTAAACCGTACCTTGCAATGCATTCAAGCCTCAAATGTCTTAGATACAATGCTTGGTTTTTATAAATATTTATGCATTAACGAGTAACAAGTGTGGTTAAAGTGAGAAATGAAATTTAATCTTGAAAATCATTGTTTTGCTCGACGGGGTTGATCTTTGCACTGCTTTTATTCATTGAACACTTGGACGATATAAATGAATGATGATATTGCGAAAGCAGCGCCTTCAACATCCAAACTGACCAAAGTCATTTTCCTTGTTATTTGTATTATTATCTTTGGGCTGATGTATTGGTCATGGCAATATTCAGATGCGCATCCTAGTACTGAAGATGCTTATGTTCGGGCAAATATTCTTTCCGTTGCCCCACAAATTAGAGGTCAAGTCTCTGCTGTAGAGATCCAAGACTTTCAGCAGGTCAATAAAGGAGATTTGTTGTTTAAGATTGATCCTAGCCCTTATATCTTAGCCGTAAAACAGGCCGAAGCAGCTTATCAGTTAGCCGTTCAACAGCATGATGTTGCAGATAAGCAGGTGACTGAAACACTGGCAAATTTAGATGCTGCACGGGCGAATCTAACGGAAGCGCAGTTAGAGCACAAACGCGTTGCAGAACTATTTAAACGCAAGCTTGTTTCTGCTCAAAATCTTGATGTTGCTAAGAATAAATTATCTAACGCTCAAGCCAGTTTGGATCAAACTCGAGCCGCAGTAGAAAAGGCTGTGGCGAATCGTGGTCAAACAGGGACGGAAGCGGCTATCGTGCAGCAGGCCTCTGCCCAGTTGGCTCAAGCTAAGTTGAACTTAAGTTATACCGATATTACTTCGCCAGTAGATGGGCTCAGCGGTGAAGTGAAAACTCAACTCGGCTCTGTTGTTAATGTTGGTCAAGCTCTTTTCCCTATTATTATTAAAGACAGCTATTGGATTCGTGCCAATTTTAAAGAGACGGCGCTGACGCACATCAAACCTGGTATGGAAGCAAAAGTGGTGATTGATATGTACCCTGATATTGAATGGAAAGCGTCTGTGGATGCACTTTCACCAGCCAGTGGTACTGCTTTCTCTTTGATGCCGCCTGAAAATGCCACTGGCAACTGGGTTAAAATTAAACAAAGGTTTCCGGTGCGTTTAACCTTAGAAGTTCCACAAGGCTCGCCACAACTCAGAGTTGGTGCAAGCTCAGAAGTTACCATTGATTTGCAAAGCCACAGTCAATGAACTTGCCTATGTCGGCTGACAAACGCGGGATAGCCACCGTTGCACTGATGCTGTCTGCGATCATGGTATTGATCGATATGACCGTTGCCAATGTATCGCTCTCACACATGATGGGAGCGCTTGGTGCTAATGCCGACCAAATTACTTGGGTGTTGACTGGCTATAGCATGGCAGAAGCGATTTTTATTCCCATGACGAGTTTTTGGGTGTCTCGCTTTGGTGAACGTCAAGTCATGCTGGTGGCAGTACTCGGTTTTATTATTTCCAGTGCTTTGTGCGGTCAGGCAACAACATTGGAAGAAATGGTGTTCTTTCGAATTATTCAAGGTGCCTTTGGTGCTTCGGTCATTCCTTTATCCCAGTCGATGCTGGTTCAGATATACCCTTCTGAACAAAAAGGCAAAGCAATGGCGATTTTTTCCATCGGTATTCTCCTTGGCCCAATCTTTGGACCCGTTGTTGGAGGTGTGATCACCGAGAATGTCGATTGGCGCTGGATATTTTATATCAACTTACCTTTTGGATTGGTGTGTTTAGCACTTATCTATCGTTATATCCATATCTGTAATAAATCGAAACCGGACTTTGACTGGTGGATCATCGGTTATATGGCGATGGGAGTTGGGGCTTTACAATTTATGCTCGACAAAGGAAATGACGAGGATTGGTTTAGCTCTCGCGTTATACAGACGGCCTTGTTCCTTGCCATAATGGGGCTCGTTATGTGGCTGTACCGCAGTTGGAAAACACAAAGCCCAATTGCTCCACTTTGGTTACTCAAAGATAGGAATCTGTTGTCCTCATCGTTGATGATAGCGGTTGTTTCAATGGCGATGTTTGGCTTGACGACGCAACAACCGATGATGTTGGAAAATTTATTAGATTACCCGGTTTCAACCACTGGTATGCTCATGGCGCCAAGAGGGATTGCTTCCGCTCTGATGTTAATATTGGTGATTAAGCTTAATCCTCAGTTTGATCCAAGATTAAAGATTGTTTTTGGCCTCAGCTGTATCGGGATCGGAAGTTATCTGATGACTTTATATTCACTTGAGATCGATTCATTCTGGATTGTGATGCCAAGTATGATTCAGGGGATGGGGTTGGGGCTAACGTTCTCTAGTTTATCGGCTTTAGCTTATCTTACTCTCCCTCAAGAGCAATCCGTTGCTGGAGCAAGTATTTTTAATTTATTCCGTACGATAGGAAGCTCGCTTGGTATCTCTATTGCCACGACGTATCAATATCGAGAAGGTCAACAGCAATGGCATGCTTTGAGTGAGGGTATTAACCCTTATAACCCTTTATTGCACGAGTGGGCAGAAAAAAAAGGTCTCAACATAATGGATCCAATGGCCTTAGAACAATATCAAACGATGTTGCACCAGCAGTCACAAATGGTCGCATTTGTTCATACTTTTCAGATGGTTGGTGTGATGTTTGTCATTATGATGCCAATGTTATTTTTGATTCGTTCCAAATAACAAGCATTTTCGTGTCAATCAACGTGGAATTTGTTTATTGTTTTACACTTTGTTGCCTATACTCTACAGGGTTGACGACACAGAACAGTTACGGAATTAAATGTTTAAATATGTGTGTTAACAAAGCTGACATCAATGGTATAGGGATATTATTTTGATTACACTACCTAATGCGATTACCAATCAATTCAAGCAGTGCATCATGATAACGGAAATGTTAAGAAGTGAACCGCTTGAATTTAATAAACTTATCAGTACTTTGAATTGTTACTGTGATATTTTGGCGATAACAAGTGATAATTTATTTGCCAACTGTAGTGACGCCGAATTAAATAAGTTTCGTTCCACGGGAGTTCTCTTTCAGGATTATGTATTTAAACTTAATGAAACAGATTTGTTATGGATAGCAGAAGCTCCAGATTTTGAAGTCTTTATTGATACAGAAGAGGCTTAACTTATATCCTGAGAGAATCACTTACTAGCAATAGTTATTGGTTCTTCTCAGGTTTTAGTTCGACGATGTTACCCTCTGGGTCTTTGATGTAAATTGAGCGCCCGTAACCTTGTGCACCGTAGCGTTCTGTAAACTCTTCAGTTTGGACATGATGTTGATGGAGATACTTTAGGAGTTCGGCTTCGTCTAAATATTCGATTTGCAAGCAAAAATGGTCAAGGTTTCGGCCGTTTTGACTTGGTGGCTCCCCACCCAATTGGCCGAGTGGCTTATCCACCGTGATGATATCGATTATCGCATTACCAGCCCTTAATTGGGTTAGGCCTAATTCAGTAAGTTCTCGTTCGATATTGCAGCCAAGCATATGTTGATAAAATTGTAACATTTCGGGTAAGCGAGAAGTCCGAAGAACAACATGATCAATGGTTTTAACTCGTATGGGACCGTTCATGTTGTTTTGCTCCTATGTTGTTATTTTTCCCTATCGCTTCTGGGGCGAGCGTACCCAATTAAGGCGAGACGCCATCTAGATACGCTTATTTGGTTAACTCTAGGTCATTTTATTCATAGTCTGATGCGTATGTTTCTTCGTAAGAATGTGAATAAAGCTCAAACAAGTTTCCAAATGGGTCTTCAAGGTAAACCATTTTAGCGGGTTTTGAGTCATCTTCTGGATGATAGCGCATAATATCCATACGTGCTCGACCACCATATTCTTCAACACGTTTTATCGTGGCTTCAAAGTCGTCCGATTGAAGGCAGAAGTGAAAGATACCTAAGCGAGAAAAGTCCACCTCATGGCGATCTTGACGGTCTATCATTTCAAATAGCTCTATACCAATTCCATCAGTAGTAACAAGGTGTGCGATATTGAAGCCTTTAAAGCCTTCACCAAAAACGGCAATACACATTCGACCAATAGCACTTTGGCGCTCTTCTATGACCTTAGTGTTATTCATAATGACTCTGAGACCCAAAGCATTGGTGTAGAACTCAACAGCTTGATCCATATTACCAACCATAATACCTACATGATTCATTTTCATCGTTTGCTCCAAATCGTATATGAGAGATTATTTATTTTCTTTAAAGAGCATAAGACAGTTATCGCTATATTTTAAATTATCAAATATTCTAGTTTTGATAATTTATTGTTATGATATTTGCTTGCATAGGTGACATTTCATCAAAGATGCTTGACCAACATCATTGTGTGAAATCAAGCACCTTGGTCTATGTTTTGTGTATCAAGTTAAAAGCTTGAATTGGGTTGCTCTAAAAACTTTAATTCTTGTTTTGTACTTTCTCTCCCTAATGTTTTATTGCGATGTGGGTAGCGGCCGAATTGATCTATGATGGCTTTATGTTTGAGTTCGAATTCATAGCTGGTAGTTTGCCCAAGTGATTTAAACAGTCTTTCAGCAGTTTGATGGATCAGCTTTGATTCACTATGCATGAAAGGCATATAAAGAAAGTTGCGTTCAACAGCACTTAACGGCTTATCCAAGCCTAGGCTGATTGCTTCTTGTGCGAGAGCCAGTGCCATTCCATCTTGGGCAAAGGCCTTAGGCGAGTTGCGGTAAATATTTCGAGAAAATTGGTCAAGAACAATCACTTCTGCCAAGCGCCCGTGAGCCGTTTTTCGCCAGCTAAATAACTCAGATTGTTGTGCTTGCTGCAGTGTGGTGAGAAATCGTTCCTCTATCTGCTGATCGACTTCAGCGTTGTAGTTAAACCAGTCTTTAAGCGAGAGTTGTTGAAACCAAAATGTCAGGATGTCTTGATACATAATTCTTCCTATTCTTAGATGGAATACCACTCAATTGAATGGTGCTTTTGGGGCCTGAATCATATTTACTTATACCCAAGTTACCTCAAGATGCTTAATTTAGAGGGAGGTTACTTGGGTATAACTATAAATGGTTTGTAGGAGAATGAAATGAAAGTCGTGGTTGCCTCTGATTCATTCAAAGGGAGTCTAACAGCACAAGAAGCAAGTGACGCTATAAAAGCTGGGTTATCTCGAGTATGGAAAGATGCTGAGATCGTTACATCACCTGTCGCTGATGGTGGAGAAGGGACGATGAATGCTTTGCTCGATGCAACGAATGGTCGCCAAGTTTTGGTTGAAGTCAGCGACCCACTAGGTAAACCAATCCATGCAGGTTATGGCATTCTTGGAGATGGTCAAACTGCGGTAGTTGAAATGGCTCAGGCGAGTGGTTTACATCTTGTTCCTATTGAATTACGTGACCCTAAACAAACTAGTAGTTTTGGGACCGGTCAGCTTATTCTTCACGCGCTTGATAACGGTATTCGACGTTTTATTATTGGTTTAGGAGGAAGTGCAACCAATGATGCTGGTATTGGAATGCTGGCTGCTTTAGGAATGAAGTTCTTCGATGCCTCAGGAATGGCTATTTCTGCAAATGGTATTGGGCTAACACGCCTTGCGAAGATCGATGTTTCTGGTTTTGATCGCCGCATCAATGCCTGTGAAGTACTGGTTGCCAGTGATGTTGACATTCTCCTATGTGGAACGAATGGCGCTTCGGTTGTTTTTGGTCCGCAAAAAGGAGCAACGCCAGCAGATGTGGAACTCCTTGATAGCGCACTAAGAAATTTTGGTGAATTGACTGAACAGTTGACAGGAAAATCTATAAGTTATCAAAAAGGATCAGGAGCAGCTGGTGGAATGGGAGCCGCTTTGCTTGGCTATTTTTCTGCCAATTTAAAGTCTGGTATCGAGATTGTTATTGAGACGGTCAAATTAGTTGAACACCTACCAGATGCTGACTTCGTTTTTACTGGTGAGGGCTGCCTTGATGGACAAACGATATATGGTAAGACGGCTTTGGGTATAGCAAAATCGGCCAAGCAGTTTAATATTCCAGTGATTGCTTTAGCGGGTTGTACAGGTGAAGGGTTTGAAGCGGTGTATGAATTTGGTATTGATGCGGTATTTAGTTCTGTACCTCGCTCGATGGATTTAGCGCAGGCAATAGAAGAAGCGGAAGTGAATCTTAGTCAACTTGCAGAAAATGTTGCAAGGCTCTTGATGATATCAGGTATCCATTAAAAAATTTATAAAAAAAACCTAGTTAGCTGTAGGAAGCTAACTAGGTAAATACTAACTAGATAGGGAAATCCAGTTAGGCCCGTTATGTGCAAATGTGAGTACGCAAATGTATAGCGCGAATCTATAGTACTGATGTTTTTTACTTTTTACCGTTGTGACACTCACATCTTATAACCTTATAAACAATATATGTATTACTAACCATAAAAAAAGTATGGATTAATCAGGCTCTTTGCATATATCCAAGTGATACACACACATAGTAACTTGAAGTGATTTGGGTATATTGATTCCATATTTAAAAGAGATCATACACATGTTAACTGGTGAAGAAGGAGTTTGAATTCGTCTTGGTCCAAATAGCGCTCAAGCATCATTAACACAGATTGAAAAAAAGGCTCTGGAGTGGCTTCTTTTAAGCTGCTCATAATAACTAACCTCTCTGATTTGTTAAGCGAAGGAACAATGTATTTAAACCATATGCTTACTTGCTCTGGAGTTAAAGACGACATGACATCGTGGTGCAGTTGCATCAACTCTTTATCAGTAAAGTTTTTCCACAATAGTTCATTGATATCACTTTCTTCCATTTCCATATGGGCTAAATAAGAAGAATAAAAATTATTGATCATCGAGTAGAACGTTTTACTATGTGATAAACCTGGTTGCTGGTTGAGTTTATGAAGCTGCTTCTTTAGATTACCTAGTTGATACTCAACGTCTTTATGTTCGTTTAGGTTATGAGTCGCGCTGCCCGGTTGTTTGTTTTCTAGAGCGCGTAAAACGACGGACTCTTCGGAATGAGCATGTAGATCAAGCAACAGAAACACCTCATCGGCAAGTTCATTCAATGCTTCTAACGGATGAGTATCTTTACACTCTACTTGACCTGCAAGTTTACTAAGCTGGGCGAGTGCGTTACGTAGCCCTTTATGAGGAAAAGTAAAAAGGTTTAATCTGGTTGAAGTCATAAAAAGCTCCTAAAAGCAAACGAGTAAGGTTGTATTAGCGATCCCAGAACTTGTCTTCTGTTGCTTGATCAGATGAAAATAACCAGATTTCGGTGATTTTCTCATTGCTGAGTTTGAATAAGTCGGTTCCTTCCATATGGATACTGTGTTCTACACCGTCGATGTTTCTTTGACCTGAAAACAATACAGGTACGGAGACTAAATCATCACTTGCCATTGGTTGAGCATTTGGGTGTACTGCAAAAGATCCTTGTGTTTTGGTCATCATGCCTGCCACCATTGCACCGATCTCTTCTATTCCGTTTTTCTTACCAGAGAATGTGTTGTCTCCAGGTTGGTGCCAGATAACATTATCGTCTAGTAGACTTGCAAATTTATTCATATCACCGACTGCAAGGCTAGCAAAGTAAGTGTTTATGACAGCAATGTTTTTTTGTTGAGTTGTTAAATCAGACATTTATTTTTCCTTTTAAAGGTAGTTTGTGTTCTTAAGTTGATGCGATGAAGGTACTTTAAAAGATTTTATTTGTATCAGTAAGGGATTAAGTTATGATTTCACTGTTACGAAAAACGGAATAATAGGTCATGCAGTTACAAAGATTGAAAGCCATGGCGGTATTTGCAGCCGTTGTACAAACGGGTAGCTTTAATAAAGCGGCTGTGTTGCTTGGGTTAAGTAGACCTGCGGTAAGTGAGCAAATCAGGAAGTTAGAAGCACTACTAAAAGTCAGAGTCTTACAACGCTCTACACGTATGATGAGCTTAACGCCCGATGGTGAAAAGATATTACCGTTAGCTCAATCGGTATTAGACTCTTTATTGATGACTGAGCGTGTTCTGTCCAAAGATGAAATGGTCGGAAAAATATGCCTGACAACCACTTATGATATTGCACATAACTGGTTGTTGCCTCGTATCAAGACATTCTCTGAGCAATACCCCAATATTGAGTTTGATTTTCTGATCACTGATGACAAAGTGGACTTGATAAAAAATCAGGTGGATTTGGCTGTCAGAGTCTCTGCGATGAGTGAATATGGTTTTGTGGCAAGAAAAGTTTTTGATGATGAATTAGAGGTCTACGCTGCTCCTCAATATTTACAGTCACTTTCTGAGCCTATCAGTGATGAGAATTTGCTTGAACAGCGTTGGATTCTGCTTAAGCGATTGACTGAAAATGGCGATATCTGGCTACAGAATGGGACTGAGAAGCGACGTTTTACGCCGATTAACCCTGTACAAACCAACTCTCCTATTTTTTCAAGGGATTTAATCTTATCAGGAATGGGGATTGGGCTGCTGATTAACAACATTACCAGCAGCTATATCGATTCAGGGGAGTTGGTTCGAGTACTTCCCGGCTGGAAGGCTCAGCAACTTTCCTGTTATTTACTGTATCCCAGCCGGGAACACTTACCAAAAAGAATGCGTCTGCTGATTAATTTTTTATTAAACTCAAAGTCTTTTGGTTAAGCCTCTTTTCGAATAAGTATCTGCTAGAAGAAGGGTTATTTGCCCCCTGCAAGATCGATGAATGAACCAGTGACATAGGAGGCTTCATCACTGAGTAACCAAGCAATGGCGTTCGCAACTTCATCTGTTGTTCCGCCTCGCTTTAAAGGTATATTGGGGCTGAGTCGTTTGACTCGATCCGGTTCACCGCCATCGGCATGCATTTCTGTATGGATAAAACCGGGTCTAACAGCGTTAACTCGTATGTTGTTTTCAGCTAGTTCTAACGATAACCCTTTGGTGAATGAATCCATAGCACCTTTGGAGGCGGCATAATCGACGTACTCGAAAGGTGCACCAGAGCGAGATGCAGCAGAGGAGACATTTACGATAGCTGAGCCAGACTTAAAGCGTTTAGCGGCCTCTCGACAGCATAAAAAACAACCGACGACGTTGGCACTCATTACTTTTTGAAAGCGTTCAAGACTGATATCTGTCAGGCGAGATTGAGTAAATAAAATACCAGCGTTGTTGACTAAATGAGTGACTCTACCTAGATTTCGCTCGGTTTTATCGAAGAGATCTTTGACCTGCTGTTCATTGGAAACATCAGCTTGAATGGCAATAGCCCTACCACCACTTTGTTCAATATCCTCAACCACTTTTTGAGCGGCGTCATTACGATTTCTGTAATTGACGCAAACCAAATAGCCTTGTTTAGCGAGTAGCTTTGCGCTTGCTGCACCAATGCCTCGACTCGCACCAGTAACGATAACGACTTTATCCACAATTCCTTTATCCTTAATATTTCTTATTGTTTTGTGTTTATTAAAAAGAGCGAAGCGTATTAGTTGCGACCTACTTTAAGACCGGCCTATTTTTAGGAATGGTCTGTTTTTAGTTAAATATACAAGTGGTATCAAACAGTAGAGTACAGCGACAAAAGCAACAGAACCGATTAAATCCTCCACTCTATGCATACCAAGCCACAAGCGACTGAAGGCGACACTTGTAGCCCATAGGAGTAATACGGCAGCAGATAAGTAGCTTCCGGCTTGTAAGAACAAACTACCAAAAAAAACTAAGCAAATGGCAACGAAAATAGTGTGACCTGAAGGAAAAGAATAATCTTTTTCGCCTTGCCAGTGTTGGGTTCGCCATTCACTGACGTTAACAGAAATGCGCGCAATAATATCGGATTGTTGGTTTGTACTGAGTTGATAGAAAGATTGTGGTTGTTCAATTAACTGCTCAGCTGCGAGTAGTTCTGTGTAGGGGCGTGGGCTCTCTGTTATTAATTTCAGGCCAGTCTTTCCAGCAAAACCAAGAACTAACAGCAATCCGAGTGTAGGGAGTTGTTTTATCCATAGTGTCTTGGTTGAATGCATTCTAGAAAGCGCAATAAGTAAAGCTATTAAGGTCAGCAAGAAGCCTTGACTGCCGGCTGAGTTAGTTAATAAGGCAATTGTTTGTCCTGTAGCACGGCTGACCTGTGAGGTTAAATCATAATGAGGAATCAACAGCGAAAGAAGGATAATTATTAGAGTGAATAAGGCCAGCATAAGCAAGCCGTAAAGTTTTGTTTTCATGAAAATAGGTGCTTGGAAGTGAGGTTCTTGGAGTTACTTGGCTATATTACCGTATTTGTTAGGTTATACCCAAATGAATTACAGGCAAAAATCAGCGATTAAAGTAGCTTGAAGAAGTGGTTAACAGGTCCTGCGTTTCGTCCTACGTCTAGTTTATCAGCATGCTGGATGGCTTGTGTGATGTAATTTTTTCCTAAGGAGACAGCTTGGCTTAGTGTAGCGCCTTGAGCGAGATAACAAGCAATGGCAGAAGAAAGCGTGCAGCCTGTCCCGCGGGTGTTTGGTGTATTGATGCGCTCTGAACGAAACATCTCAGTACTCTGTGAAGTGATGAGTAAATCATTACTGGAAGTGCTGTCCATCAAATGACCACCTTTTAGTAGGGTCGACTTTGCGCCTAGTTTGCGTATCGCAGAGATCATTTCATACATTTCTTGTTCAGTTTGAGGTGGCGTTTGAACCGTCAACGCGGCACATTCAGGTAGATTAGGGGTTATTAAATCGACTAAGGGAAGCAGAGTTTCTTTCAAGGTTTTAAGTGCACTTGGTTGAATTAGTAAATCGCCGCAAGTTGAGACCATCACTGGGTCTAAGATGATGTTTCGTGGACGGTATTGCTTTAGCTTTTCTGCAACAGCAGTAATGACATCTTCTTGTACAAGCATACCGATTTTTACTGCTGCGACATCAAGGTCGGTAAAAACTGCGTCTAATTGGCTTTGCACGTGGTCAACTGGAACCGGAAAGGCTCCCGTCATTCCTTGAGTATTTTGAGAAGTGATTGCAGTGATCACCGAGCATGCATAACCCCCAGTAGCTGAGATGGCTTTTATATCTGCTTGTATCCCAGCTTTGCCACTGCAGTCAGAACCAGCAATAGTCAAAACAATGGGGGTTTTACGGCGTAGGTTTGGGTGGGTTTTAGAAGGTACTTTTGACATTCTTGTTATCTCCTCATGCTGTTTCAAGAGCATAACAGCTCTTTCTGATGCAAAAAAGCGCTGCTTTTCTTTTTTATTAAATTCAATAACTTACGTTTTTCTTATTATCACTACCTACTGATAGGTAAAATATTGCTTGCATTATGTTTTGACGTCACTTATAGTTCGTTTCGTTCAAGGGCAAACCCAAAATTAAACAAGCCCTTTTTTGAAAAGAATTAAAACTACCTACAGGTAGATAGGAAATGATAATGAAAAATGTTTTTAAAGCACTTATCCTTGCTAGTGTTGTAACGTCAGTATATGCAGAAGATGGCTCGTATAATGGTACGGTTGATATGAATATGCCGAGTCCTACAGTGGTGAATGTAGAGCGTATTGTTGCCGAACGCTTTCTTAAAGACCGAAACGATTCAGCAGTGGGCGGTTTCCGAATCATCACTGACACTTTAGATTCTGCGATTGAACTAAAAGGACGCCGTGACTAAGCGTAAGCCCAGTAACTTATAAGAGCATGGGCTTGTACAAGCAAGCCCATTTAAGCGTAGTTTTGTCACTCTCATTGTTCTTTTATCTCTGTTCATTTTAAATCTAGACACCTTTATCACTCATACAACTTCTCAATTTAATGTGATTGAATATTGTCCTCAAAGTAGACTGTTTGATGTGCCCGAAATATTCTATAACAAATCATTTTTGATATTAATAATTGTTCGCATAAAGTAAAGTTAAGCGGTGATAAGAATAATAGGTACCAAATGCTCCCAATATATCTGTTCTAACTTGATTTTTTTTGGGTATATTCAAAGGTGAGCGGGTAAAAATAGATTACGAGCAAGGAGATTTCATGCTTAATTCTGCAACAGCGAAAACGGTTATCGATCATGCTCTCTTTTTAGGGGCAGACTTCGCCGAGCTATTTGTTGAACACCATCAAACTAATTCTGTTCAGATAGCCTCTGGTGAAGTAGATAAAGTGAATTCCGGTATCGATTTTGGTATCGGAATTCGTCTTTTTTTCGGACATAAAGTGCTTTACGGTTACACCAATAGTACAGATGAAACAGAATTGAAACGAGTCACTTCACTACTTGCAGCAAAAGACAAGCGCGAGCAAATCGCCTCAGCAGGTTCTCTCAATCTGAACTGCTACCCAATTCAACACGGTTGTCGCATGCCTCTAGGTAAAGACGCTAACCTTGACTCTAAAATTGCTTTCTTATTGAAAGTAGACCATGCAACACGTGCAGAGAGTGAACACATCAGCCAGTTCATCGGTAGCGTCCTTCAGCGCGAACAACAAGTTTTTATCTTCAACTCAGAAGGTTTACACGTAGATGATACTCGTCATTACATCCGAGTTGCTGGTAATACCGTCGCTCAAAAAGGTAATGAGCAATCTTCTGGTATGGAAGGGCCAGGTGCACTTGCTGGTTGGGAGTTCAGTGAACAGCTTGATGCGAAAGAACTCGGTCAAACTATTGCGCAACAAGCGTTGGTGAAGCTTGGCGCGGATGCGTGCCCATCGGGTGAAATGCCAGTGGTGATTGGTAATGGCTTTGGTGGCGTTATCTTCCATGAAGCGTGTGGCCATTTGTTAGAGACCACTTCGGTTGCGAAGAAAGCATCCGTATTCCACGACAAGATAGGTGAGATGATTGCTCACACAGCAGTGAATGCAGTCGATGATGGCACAATGACCAACGAATGGGGCTCAATTCATATTGATGACGAGGGCATGCCGACTCAGCGTACTCAGTTAATCAAAGACGGTAAGCTAACCAGCTTTATGGTTGACAAAATGGGTGGTATGAAAACAGGCTACGAGCCTACAGGTTCTGGTCGTCGTCAAAACTACAAGTTTGCACCGACTTCGCGTATGCGTAACACCTTTATCGAAGAAGGCGAGCATTCACTTGATGACATGTTAGCAGGCATCGAACGAGGTATCTACGCGAAGAAGATGGGCGGCGGCTCGGTTCAACCGGGAACGGGCGAGTTCAACTTTGCCGTTCGTGAAGCTTACCTTATCGAAAATGGCAAAATTACCAAGCCTCTGAAAACAGCAACGCTTATCAGCACGGGGCCTAAAGTGTTGAAAGAAATTAGCATGGTCGGTAAAGATATGGCGCTTGCACCGGGCATGTGTGGTTCAGTAAGTGGGTCAGTGCCAACCACAGTCGGTCAACCAACATTGAAAGTTGATAATATTTTGGTAGGGGGCGGTAACTAATGAAACAAGAACAACAACTTCTTAATGCGGTTGATTACGTCCTATCAGAAGCAAAGCGTCAAGGCGCAGAAGCAGACGTGGTTGTAAACCGCAACAGCAGCTTTTCTCTGAAAGCGAATCAAGGACAGTTGGATGAGTACAAAGTAAGCTCAAGCCAAGTTCTGGGTGTGCGTGTTGTGAAAGATGCACGTGTTGCGACGAGTTACTCTGAATCGTTAGAGCAGTCAAGCTTAGATTTGATGCTAACGAATGCATTGCAAAGTGCTCGCTTTTCTAAGCAAGATGAACATCAGACTATTAGCTGTGTGAACAGTCAAATCAAGACCGATGTTGCTGAGATTGCACAAGAAGATACTACTTCGGTTGATGAAAAGATCGAACTGTCCCTCGCCCTTGAACAAGGGGTTGTCGCTTTGCCTCATGCTTCTAGCTCGCCTTACAATGGTTATAGCGATGGTGAAACGCAACTAATTATTGCCAATACTCAAGGCACATTGTGTCAACACTTCGAACGCTCGTTTACTTGTTACGCGTATACCTTATTTGAAAAAGACGGTAAACAGTCGATGGCAGGGCAAATGTCACTTGGTCGTCGCTTTGATGAGTTGAATCCAGCTTACTGTATCGAAGGTGGCTACAACCTTGCTCGTGATCTTCTTGAAGGTGCACCGGTTGCGACGGGTAACTACCCTGCTATTTTCCACGTCAATGCGCTTGCAAGTTTGTTTGGTGCTTTCGGTAGTGCATTCTCTGGTGTCAGCGCAATGAAAGGCATTACGCCATTAGGCGACAAGCTTGGTCAACGTGTTGCGAGTGATTTGATTACCTTTACCGACGCGGCTTACATGCCACATGGTATGGCAATTTCGAGCTTTGATAGTGAAGGCTTCGCTACTCAAGATAATGTCATCATTGCCAATGGTGAGTTGAAAACCTTGTTACACAACAGCCAGACCGCAAGTTACATGGGCGCTTTATCGACGGCAAGTGCTGCTCGCGGTGCAAAATCGAGCCTAGATGTATCGGCAAATCATAAAGTAATTGCTACAGGCAACAGCATTGCGTCGGAAATAAAAGCGGGTGAGTACTTAGAGCTCGTCGAACTTCAAGGTGTCCACTCTGGTGCAGATGCGGTGAGTGGTGACTTCTCGTTTGGTGCTAGCGGCTTCTTGTGTCGTGATGGACAACGAATTCAACCAGTTCGTGGTATCACGGTTGCGGGTAACTTTTACAAGATGCTGCAAGAAGTTGAGGCGGTTGGCGATACTCAGCTTATTAGCGACAGCCACACGTTTTTTGCTCCAGAAGTACGCTTTGCTCGTTTGAGCATTGGTGGCAAGTAAGTCTAGCACTCCAAGAGAAACACAAAGAGGACTCACGGAGTCCTCTTTCTTTTATCGGATGATTACGCGAGGATTAACATTCGCGGATGTCCAATTCATTGTGGATCAATACCACACACTGAGAAGCGAAAAGCATCTTAGGGCCTAAGCTGATCTTCTCTGTGCCAAGGCGCTTTAAACTATTGAAAGACTTTTTCGGCATCGGAATATGGTCGGTTAACAAGAAACATGGGTTGCCACCGATTTGTGCATCACGAACAAACTCGCCTTTTTTGTCCAACATATAGAGCTGGTGGTCTTCTGCCAGCTCTTGCACTAGGCGTTCAAAGCTGACCGTACGAACCGTAATGCCGGGCTCGACTTCACGAAGCTGTTCTTTACCCATGCCAACCGAAGCGTCCAAAGCCCGGGCTACTGCTGCAATTAACGTTGACTCATGGAAGCCGCCGATATTGGTGATGTCATTGGAGCGAATAGTAATGGTACGTGAGAAGTCTTTTGTACTTTCTAAAACCAAGTGAACAACGACATCTTCACGGTGCGATTGAGCAACGAACATGGTGTTCATCATAGTATGAGCGAGAATCTCTGTATGCGCTTCAGTACCAACACCTTCTAACAGTGCTTTGCTGGTGGTTGGCGCTGCGCGAGCTCGTAAAACAAAAGAGCGCATTAATTTAGCCTCTATATAGGAAGAGTGAATGCGCGGAAGTATATACCTAAGTACAAACAAAAGTGAACAAATGTGAAGTTAATAACAAAGCTTAAATGGTGAGAGTCATCAAGGTCGCTAAACTAGGGATAGACCGCAAAAGGCGATGATGGAAAAGGAGTCGTTCACTCAAAGCAACTTCTTGTGTCGGGAGAGTGTGTCACTGAATCGATTTCCAGAGTGACTTTCTCCAAAAACTGGTTACTGAGAATAAAGCAGGTAAAAATAATGGAAATTAAAACAATCAATAAGGCGAGTTATAGGAAAAAGGTCAATATCATTATCGTTGGATTTGTCTTTTTATTGGTAGTGAGTTCAATTGTCTGCGGCGCGATATTAATTTACTTTTTTGGTAATCATCACATAGTGCCTGATCAATCAACAGGTAACTTTTACTGGAATTTTTTAGGTGTTTTACTTGGGTTAGCGATCACGCTGACATTGGTTAATTCAATTAAGAGGTGGCCATATTTTAGTGAGGTTAGATATATTTGGCAGTTAAAACAGATACAAAATAAAATCTACCGGAAGCTTCGTAAACTGAAAGCTGCTGCAAATGATAACGACTGGAAAGCAATGACCATCCTTAAATATTATTACGTGACGCTAAAGGAAGTATACAGTTTGGATAACAACACACTCACTATGAGTAATGTGGAAAAAGAGCTTGTAGATATAGAGGTAATAGAAACTGAGCAGGCTAAGAAGATTGACGTTAGTTCGTTTCAAGAATCGTGGTTAGATGCATATTGATATAGCCCCCGCCCTTATACCCAAGTCACTTGGGTATAAGTCTTGTTTTTTAATAGAGCATCTTTAAGTTACTTAGTCGTAACATTTCATCACAATAAGCAACCTTTTAGCACAATAAATAAACGATTGAATGCTGTTTGAACAGGTAAAAATTTTTTTTGAATTTTTATTTAAAAAAAGGTTGCCAAGATAAATAAGCTCCTTATAATGCGCCTCCGTTGTCAAGGAGATGTGTAAGCAAAACTTTGATAAGTAGGCGAGTTAAAATTTTAAATGTCATAAAAGTTGACAAAGATAAATTCTTAATTATCATACGCCTCCGCTTTTATGGAGAAGTCCT
>NZ_BJXJ01000046.1 GCF_007990935.1 Vibrio sagamiensis NBRC 104589 | reverse complement strand
GTGCAAAAGCACGTAAAACTCAGCAAGACGCGAATAAAAATAATATTGAGGAGAACAAGTAATGTCGTTCTTTATTGCCAGTTCACCGCATGCTCATAATCGCCGAAATACGGCTGATCTTATGAAATGGGTAGCTTTGTGTGCCATACCAGGTTTAATAGCCCAAAGCTATTTCTTCGGTTGGGGAACGTTAATTCAACTTGTATTCGCTATCATCGTTGCGGTATCACTTGAATTCACGGTGATGCTGATTCGTAAACGCTCTCCAATGCGTGCACTTCGAGATAATAGCG
Organism: Vibrio sagamiensis NBRC 104589; assembly: GCF_007990935.1. Lineage (GTDB taxonomy): Bacteria > Pseudomonadota > Gammaproteobacteria > Enterobacterales > Vibrionaceae > Vibrio > Vibrio sagamiensis. The sequence continues at coordinate 26,205 of NZ_BJXJ01000046.1, read as the reverse complement.
CTATAGTAACCGCTTGGTTACTCGCGATTTCAATCCCACCTTGGTCGCCTTGGTGGCTCATTGTCATTGGTTTGTTTTTTGCGATCATAGTCGCTAAACACCTCTATGGGGGCATTGGTCAAAACCTATTTAACCCGGCAATGGTGGCTTATGTCGTCTTACTGATCTCATTTCCTGTTCAAATGACCAGTTGGAGTGCACCCGTATCGTTGATCACTCAACATACAGGGTTTATTGATACTTTTTCACTGATTTTTACCGGTTATAACTTCGATGGCCTCTCACTACAGCAAGTTCGCTCGGGCGTTGACGGGTTTACCATGGCAACACCACTGGACACCTTTAAAACAGGACTAATGAGTGGCTCAACACCGAGCGAGGTTCTCACACAACCTATCTTTGATGGCTTAGCTGGTGTCGGTTGGCAATGGGTTAATATTGCTTACTTTATCGGCGGCGTCATTATGCTCAAAAAGCGTATAATCCAGTGGTATATTCCCGTTGCTTTCCTCGCTAGCCTAGTATTATTTAGCACCATATTTAGCCTCATTACTCCTGGGGAAACAGCATCGCCTCTCTTGCACCTTCTATCCGGTGCCACAATGCTAGGCGCTTTCTTTATTGCAACGGACCCAGTGTCTGCTTCCACAACGGTCAAAGGCAGACTCATTTTTGGTGCCCTTATTGGCGGATTAGTCTTTATTATTCGTAGTTGGGGAGGTTTCCCAGATGGCGTCGCATTTGCTGTGCTTATTGCTAATATGTGTGTTCCTCTAATCGATTATTACACCAAACCAAGAACTTACGGTCATTGAGGCAAACATGTTAAACGCTATTAGAAAAAATGGGGTAACGCTAGCGATCTTCGCTTGTGCTACAACAGGAGTTGTCGCATTAACCCAATACCTGACTAAAGACCAAATTAAACTTCAAGAGCAAAAGCAGTTACTATCGTTGCTCAATCAGGTTATTCCAGAAAATATCCACGATAATAATTTGGTAACCTCTTGTCGATTAGTATCTGCGCTGGAGTTAGGGACCACACACTCGATGCCCGCTTACCTCGCGACCAAAAACGGTCAACCTGTAGCACTAGCGATTGAATCCATTGCTCCTGATGGCTACAACGGACAGATTAAAATCCTAACGGGCATTAATAACCAAGGGAAAATCCTCGGTACTCGAGTTTTAAACCATCAAGAGACCCCAGGACTTGGTGACAAAATCGACCTGCGGATTACAGATTGGATCTTAAGCTTTACCGGAAAACAAGTCACAGAAAATAACTGGAATAGCTGGCATGTGCGTAAGGATGGTGGCGATTTTGATCAGTTTACCGGTGCCACGATTACTCCACGTGCAGTCGTCAAAGCCGTAAGAAATACGGTAGATTACGTGAACAAACACCGTGATGAAATCAACCGTCAGTCATCAGACTGTTATGGAGAAAACCATGAGTGAAAATAAGCAACTGATGAAAAATGGCTTGTGGAGTAATAACCCAGCCTTAGTACAATTACTCGGCTTGTGCCCCTTATTAGCGGTATCATCAACCGTTACCAACGCTCTGGGCTTAGGTATTGCAACTCTACTCGTTCTGGTTGGCTCTAATGTAAGCGTCTCTTTAATTCGTAATTTTGTGCCAAAAGAGATCAGAATACCTGTCTTTGTCATGATTATTGCCGCATTAGTGACCTGCGTACAACTGTTGATGAACGCCTACACATATGGTCTCTACTTGTCACTTGGTATATTCATTCCCCTCATTGTGACTAACTGCATCATCATTGGTCGAGCAGAAGCATACGCATCCAAAAATGCGGTCCTTCCTGCTGCCCTAGATGGTCTGTGGATGGGGTTAGGTATGACCTCAGTGTTGGTTGTACTCGGTGCGATACGAGAATTATTAGGCAATGGAACACTGTTTGATGGTGCAGACCTTTTAATGGGTGAATGGGCTTCAGTACTTCGCCTGCAAGTTTTTCAGTTTGATAACAGCTTTTTACTGGCATTACTACCACCTGGCGCTTTCATCTTTGTTGGCTTTTTAATCGCCTTTAAGAATATGATTGATAACTCTTTCAAAGCTCGCCAACCAAAAAAAGATAAGCCATCCATCGAAAGAGCTCGCGTAACAAACGCTTAATTAACCCTAATGCAAAAGCTCTCCTATCTGGGGAGCACCTTTCATCAGCCTGTAAATGGTTAGTGAAATTGGAAGCCGACAATGAATAAAACGAAAAGAATTGAAATCCTTGAGCGATTAAGAGAGAACAACCCTAACCCTCAAACCGAGCTAAACTGGGAAACACCTTTTGAGCTTTTAATCGCTGTACTGTTATCTGCACAAGCAACCGATGTCAGTGTTAACAAAGCCACAGATAAGCTCTACCCTGTCGCTAATACGCCGCAAGCTATTTTTGATTTAGGTGTTGATGGCCTCAAAGAGTATATTAAAACCATCGGCTTATTTAACTCGAAAGCTGAAAATACCATCAAAACTTGCCGCATCTTACTAGATAAACACGACGGGCAAGTACCTGAAAATCGGGAAGCTCTAGAAGCTTTACCTGGAGTTGGCCGAAAAACCGCGAATGTCGTTCTCAATACAGCATTTGGTTGGCCAACCATCGCGGTCGACACCCACATCTATCGTGTTTCAAATCGAACGAAATTTGCTATGGGTAAAACCGTTGACGATGTAGAAGAAAAGCTGCTAAAAGTCGTCCCAAAAGAGTTTAAACTCGATGTGCATCACTGGCTTATCCTTCATGGTCGCTACACCTGTGTAGCAAGAAAACCGCGCTGTGGCAGTTGTATCATTGAAGATCTATGCGAGTTCAAAGAAAAAATTTATCCAGATAGCTAGGGGCTGCTGACCCTAACCAGAGATAAAACCTAATTAACTACCATCGTTGGGAGCAACACTATGTCAAACGGTCGAATTCTTCACACTATGCTGCGTGTGGGTGATTTAGAAAAATCAATTAAATTTTACACTGAAGTGATGGGAATGAACCTCCTCCGCACTAACGAAAATCAAGCCTATGAATACACCCTTGCATTCTTAGGCTACGGTGATGAGTCTGAGGGAGCAGTGATTGAACTTACCTATAACTGGGGAACGACAGAATATGATCTTGGCAATGCCTTCGGGCATATTGCCATTGGGGTTGATGATATTTACTCAACTTGTGACGTAATCAAAGCTGCTGGCGGCAATGTGACTCGAGAGCCAGGTCCAGTAAAAGGCGGCAGTACCCATATCGCTTTCGTTAAAGATCCAGACAATTACATGATAGAGCTTATTCAAAATAAACAAGCCAGTGCGGGATTAGAAGGCTGAGTCCATTAGCTTAATAAAAAGCTATAAACTTAGTAAAATATCTTAGCGAAAAAAGAACCATTCGCTGCAAAAAACCACTCGATAGGTCAATAAATTAGGCAGGCTCATGATGGCTTGCCTTAATTTTATAAAGCTTTCACAGAGGAAAAACCTCAAGAGGCGCGGTTCACCAAGACAAACTCGACTACATGGGTTGCATTATTTAACCCACTTCTCCTTCCCCTTAGAAAACATTATATCGAAGAACGCCCCAAAGATATTACCACTCGACGATTCTTATCTTTACCTATCGGCGAAGCATTATTCGCAATCGGTCTACGTTTACCATAACCGTGAACGCGTATCCTATCTTCTGCCAACCCTAACGATTGGAAATACTCACGCAACGTTTCTGCCCGCCTTTCGGAAAGATTTTGGCTCACGCTTTTGCTTTCCGTTGCATCGGTATACGAAGCCACCAGCACGAGATCAATATCTTGATTATGTTTGATATAGTCAGCAATCTGCGTCAAACGTTTCTTAGAAGCTTTCGTGAGTTGATCGCCTTGGCGTTCGTAGTGAAGAATAGTAAATGAGATATCCTCAAAGCTATATTTCAATAGGTTAGAAATACAATCACTAAAAACTTGGTATTTTTGCTGAAACAGCACTGAAGAAAGCGCCACTTCTATTCGCTGATCTCTACTCTGCCAATCTTGATAACTGAATGTTGGGTATCGACCTTTTTCTAATTCTGCTAGCATTCCCCAAGCCGTTTGCCCTCCGACATAACCATCAAACTGTTTGAAAAACTTCAAACTGCTCATTCGATCAGCATGATCACCAGGACGCCATGCTGGTGGCATAGAAATAAGGCTGACGTTACGTGTTTCGCCCATTGGTCGACGCATTTTCAATTCAAAGTCTAAGTTGATTTTCTTACTGGCATGAGACGAAAAAACAGCATCTCCAAAGCCTGGAATAGGATGGACTAACTGACATTCCAGTGGAGTATTTTTAACCATACTCCACTCGGATTGTTGTGGAGTTGCAACATAATGCTGGCCCGTAGAAGCAAGACAGCTTCCACTGAGAACAGAGAAGAAAACAACACGAATGAGAGACCAATTGTTCATTTCAATCCTATTTTTCAAGTGGCAGTAATTTGCCGCTTATTGACATTTAATACAACATATACCCAAATAACTTCGAGAAGTCAGCCTCGAGAAATTAGCCATGCCCAAGAGTAACGCGATGTAACACCTTAAGATCATGATAATAAGCAATATACAAGCCAACATTAGGCTCATTCACTATCAAAATAGAGAATCCACCAATTGCATAACGATTAACCCAAGTGACCTCAATACGCTTGGGGATATAGAAAAGTCAATTGAGCATTTCTCTTAAATTGCGGTTTTTCTCATTGAGAGAATCTGTAATAATGCCAGCTTGGTCACACAAAATTAAGCTAATATGATATTAGAAAATGAAGCCTTAACCTTGAAGAAACGATTTCGCGGCTATTTCCCTGTTGTTGTGGATGTAGAAACCGCGGGGTTTAATGCCAAAACAGACGCACTACTTGAGATCTGTGCCGTCACTTTGCGTATGGATGAAAATGGCGAACTCCATCCAGCTTCAACAATTCATTTTCATATCGAGCCTTTTGAAGGGGCCAACCTCGAAAAAGAAGCGTTAGAGTTCAATGGGATACGTGACCCTTTCAGCCCGTTACGAGGAGCCGTAGCGGAACAAGAAGCATTGAAAGAAATCTATAAGCTTATCCGCAAAGAACAAAAAGCAGCAGACTGCTCTCGAGCCATTATGGTGGCACACAATGCTGCCTTTGACTTAGGCTTCGTTAATGCTGCTAACGAGCGCTGTAAATTGAAAAGAGTTCCTTTTCACCCCTTTGCAACTTTTGATACCGCAACCCTCAGTGGCCTAGCTTATGGACAAACTGTTCTTGCGAAAGCCTGTAAAACAGCCGGAATGGCCTTTGATAATCGAGAAGCGCATTCTGCTCTTTATGATACACAAAAAACTGCAGAATTATTCTGTGGCATCGTCAACAAATGGAAGGCCTTAGGCGGTTGGCCGCTGGTTGACGAAGAATAATAAAATAAACACAACATATTAGGAAAAGTATGAATCCTGTCGTTATATCCGTATGCGTAATGCTTGTATTAGCGTTAATGCGTGTAAATGTCGTTGTTGCACTTACATTTAGTGCAATTATTGGTGGCCTTGTGGCCGGAATGAGCCTTGGTGATACCGTCACTGCATTTGAAAGCGGCCTAGGTGGTGGTGCGACCATTGCTCTAAGCTATGCTATGTTGGGTACGTTTGCTGTTGCCATCTCTCGCTCTGGTATTACAGATTTACTTGCTAAAGCCGTGATTAAACGTCTAAATGGCAAAGAAAATGCTGCCTCTGCGACTGGTCTTAAGTACTTAGTATTAGTTTGCTTAGTTTTAGTCACTATGTCATCTCAGAATGTGATTCCGGTACATATCGCCTTTATTCCCATTTTAATTCCACCTCTTCTAGGCGTGTTTGCAAAATTAAAACTGGACCGTCGTCTGGTTGCTTGTGTGCTGACCTTTGGTCTTATTACACCATATATGGTCTTACCCATTGGTTTTGGCGGTATTTTCCTTAATAACATCCTGCTAAAAAACTTGCATGAAAATGGCCTTGAGAGCGTGGTGGCAAGTCAAGTCCCCACTGCGATGTTACTGCCAGCTGCAGGTATGTTATTTGGTCTAGCAACAGCTATATTTGTGAGCTACCGTAAACCTCGCCAATACAAAGAAACAGAGTTAACCGTTGTAGACCAATCTGATGCCAAGCTGAATAAAAAGCACCTCGCTGTTGCCGTTGTTGGTATTATTGCAGCACTCAGTGTGCAACTTTATACTGGTTCGATGATCATTGGTGCCCTTGCTGGTTTTATGGTGTTTACCTTTGGTGGGGTCATTGCTTGGAAAGAAACTCATGATGTGTTCACCAAAGGTGTCAACATGATGGCCATGATCGGATTTATCATGATTGCGGCCGCAGGCTTCGCAGCCGTCATGAAACAAACAGGTGGTGTTGAAACTTTGGTTGAGTCCTTGTCTACCAGTATCGGGGACAATAAACCATTAGCGGCCCTATTAATGCTTGTCGTCGGACTTTTAGTAACCATGGGGATTGGCTCTTCGTTCTCAACCATCCCTATTTTAGCAACGATTTACGTGCCACTGGCTATTGCATTTGGCTTCTCTCCTATGGCAACAATCGCCCTTGTAGGAACAGCTGCAGCACTGGGTGATGCAGGCTCCCCGGCTTCGGATTCAACACTTGGTCCAACCTCTGGATTGAATGCAGATGGCCAACATGAGCACATTTGGGATACCGTTGTACCAACTTTTATCCACTACAACATCCCGCTGATTGTTTTCGGTTGGATTGCCGCAATGGTACTTTAGAGCTCGCTATCTAGTATCAGCCTATCAGCGCCTCACTACATCGTAACCAATAACAAAAAAGCCACTCTATCGAGAGTGGCTTTTTCTTGAGGATCATTTAGAAACTACTGAGAAGGCATATTATTCACGATACACTCACGAATTGCTTTCAACGTAGTCTCAGTCGATAAGTAATCAACTTCGATAGGAAAATAGGCGTCATTTATCTGTAGCACCAAACTTGGGTAAGTACTAACACCCAAGCTTTTAGCAAAACTCAGTTGGTCTTCAAATACCCCTTCCAACAAGCTACCATCCATATCGTTTTTAAACTGCTGTACATTGAGCCCAATTTCTTTCGCTAATTGCAGTAAAGTGGCTTCTTCATGTGGAGGTAATGCTCGTAGGTAATAAGCATGCTGGATCGCTTCAAGCATCTGCTCATAGGAGTCTTGAAAGCCAGCAGCAATAACAGCTCGACAAGACTGGTAAGTGCTCCTAACCGGTGTGCATAGCGTCCAAAAATCATAATTAAATTTGGTTCCCAACTGACGCTCGATTTGTTTCCAAATATTCTCAATTCTATGCTGCATTTCTGGCGGCATTGGTAAATTTGAATCCGGAGCAAGCCCCCCCAGCACATATTCAAACTGAATCACACCTGGTAACTGCTGCTTCAGTTTATCTATCGTGGGCTTGTAGCCCCAACACCAACTGCACATAGGATCATGCACATAATAAAGCTTTATGCTCATTTTAAAACCAAACCCATTAAACTTATAAACTTGCAGCAAACTCCGCATTAAAATGACAGCAAAGTGGCGACAAATTTAGTACTTCTTTACCGCGATAAAGTTGAGTATATCTTAATGGACTGCAAGACGCTTCTTTAAATAGGTAAACACAAACAAAAACTGACAGGTAGATATACTAAAATTTTAGGTGAGATAGCAATACGTTGATGCAGAAAAGCAGCCCCTTTCCTTAATTTAAAAAATAACATTATTAAATAGACACTTAATAAATAAAATCAACAAAAGGGTAGGCATAGTAGTGACGAAAATTTTAGTCATTACTGATTTAACTATCTAATAGCAATAGAGAACTCGACTTCATGAGCGCTTTGATAGTATTCAAAGTCTGTTGTGTATGCTCATTCATATAGGCAATTTTCAGAACTAAAATAACTCCAAAATTCACCTCAAAGATCTATAACTGCTTGTGGCATTTCACCGCTCGTAGAAAAGTTACGTATTTGCCAGAGGTAATATTCACTTTTACAGAGTCTGGTAATACTTCTGGTGGTAACGTATCCGCACAAGCGATAACGTCAAAAGCCCCCGTAAAATCAGACTCATAATTTGCATATATGACAAAAAACTTTTGATTTTTTATTTCATTTTGGATCTGCATTTGTGTAAACTTTACCCAAAATTCTTCAATTTTTGCAACAAATCTTTTTAATCGCTTACATATAAACACTCCATCGTAGGCTAGCCCCTATAACGAAACTTACCTATCTCTCACCCTCTAAATACGCCTGTCACAGCAATTATTCATTAGTGAAAATAGATTTATTCAATGTGTTCAATGCAAATTAATTCAGTCTCTCTAGCTGATAAAGTCATATGTGTTAAGCCACATAGGTACCTTCCTTCACCCAAAGGTTGGTTGTGCTTGCATGTTGCACATACTCCAAAAGTATGCCGACGACTTTCTGTTTGAATGGAACGCAACAAGCTTTGTAATTGGTTCTGCAATGCTAGAACATCGAGTTCTTTTACGTTCAATTTGCTACTTGTAATAACACGTTGCATCAAAGGTGGGGGGAATATGTCTTTGATTAGCTTTTTGCCTTGTAAAGAAACGACCAAATGAGAGACTCTTTTATCTTCAATATCAGTTTCTTTAGTTAAATAACCTTTCGTTTCAAGCACTTTAAGGCTCTGAGAAACCGTCCCTTTGGTCAAGCCCAAATATTCAGTAACCGCTTTAGGCGTGTCTGAAAACCGATTACAAATTGATAAATAATGTAGGGCTTCAAAATGGATAGGTTGAAGTCCATAGGGAGCCAAGTCGGCACGCACTTCATTTCTGAGGAGGTTACCGATTCTGTCTAGTAGGTGATATAAGAGTTCAGTATTCATGAATTAATAGTATCGACTAAAAACAATATTGACAAGTAAGTTTTATCCAGATAGCCTTACTGGTATCGAGTCGATACTAAAAGGCAAATACAATGAAAACTTCCAAACTTAGTCTATCAATACTAACCATTTCTCTGGCTATGAGCTCTGGACACTCCTTTGCACACTCAAATCATACTGGAGGCATTAAATCTCAGCAGAGTCCAAATACTTTGGCACCATTTGATATTATCCACACTAAAATTTCTATAAAAAACAATATTGTAACTTTCCATATGGCAGTTTCGGAGAGGGCTGGTGAAATCAAACCTACATCAACAGGTAAATTAGCAAGCAGTGAAGTATTTTCGTATGTTTGGCCAACAACAGTAAACAGTGGTCAAGTCGGCTTTGAAGATAATGCAGGTATATTGGCATTAGCCGTAACTTCTCATCCAGACTTTGATGATACTCCGCTGTATGATGAAAATGGCGATGGTGATAAGACCAATGATGGTAATGTCTGGCACACTCATTGGGTAGTATTAGAACCAAATGAACAGTGTGGGCCAGGTGCATTAGGTGTCGTTGATATCCCAGACGGAACATCCCCTACATTACCAAAAACTTGGCCTGGCTTACCCATATTAATAGACAGTCCTGACTATAAACCTAACTTTGAAGGGAATACTTTGAATGTGAGTGTACAACTTGAAAACGCAGAGGTATTTAAATTAGCAAAATTTGATGGTGTGACGTCAGGCCTTAGAGTCAATGCAAGTGCTCATTCACCCTTACTCTGTGTAGTTGACGTTTTTGACGTTGCATCAGGCGATTTGTCACTACCCGGAAAAGTGAATCAATAAGGAACCCTCTATGCATCAATATCCAGTAGCACCAGAGCTAACCGTCTCTCATTGGTTAAATACTGACTCACCTTTATATCTTAGCGAATTAAAAGGGAAAGTAGTCGTTATCCATACATTTCAAATGCTTTGCCCTGGTTGTGTAAGTTATGGCCTACCACAAGCGGAAAAACTAACACATTTTTTCCAGCAAGAAGATGTCGTTGTGATTGGCTTACATACGGTTTTCGAACATCATGAAGCAATGCAGCTTGAATCTCTTAAAGCCTTTGTTCATGAATACCGTCTGAGTTTTCCTATTGCCGTAGATGCTCCATCGAGTAACTCAATTCCCATAACAATGGGAGAATATCAATTAGCTGGAACACCTTCATTAGTTATTATTGATAAAAATAGCAAAATTCGTTTCACTCACCATGGAGCAATCGATGATATGCTTGTTAGTAAAATCGTGTCATCACTAGTACTTGAAACAAATTCAGTAAATAATGATATTGAATTAGAGGCAACTACCTCAACGCCTAAGCAATCTGATCGTATAAGGTGTTCAGTAAACTAAGAAGCAGAGAAAACAAAAGGAGCCATTTTTAGGCTCCTTTTATATTTTTCTATTAAGGGGATTGAATTACTCTGCATCACCTTCTGTGCGAGCTGCAGCTTCTTTAATTAGAGGCTGTAACTCGCCTTTTTGGAACATTTCCAAAATGATGTCACAACCGCCAATTAACTCACCTTCAACCCATAGTTGTGGAAATGTTGGCCATTGTGCGTATTTTGGCAGTTCAGCACGAATGTCTGGGTTTTGCAGGATGTCTACGTAAGCAAACTTCTCACCGCATGCCATCAATGCTTGCGAAGCCTGTGAAGAAAAGCCGCAACTTGGTAATTTAGGTGAACCTTTCATGTACAACAGAATTGTGTTTTCTGAGATCTGTTGTTTAATTTTATCGATAGTTTCCATTGCTTCCTCGATTCATTGATTTATCATTTCAGTATCGCCTCATTTTACTCAATAACCACAGAATAAAAACCATATAATTGCTAAGACTTAAGATTCGTTTCTCTAAAAAATTTCTATATCAGGGTTTTAATAAAGTAAAAACTTGCTAAAATAGCTACAAGCCAGCGTTATCGGCGATATAATTAAAACACTGGAAGCAATAGAAAGTTAATCCTTTCATATATACGGAGAATCGAGCAATGGCATTTGAACTACCAGCTCTTCCTTACGCGAAAGACGCACTAGAACCACACATCTCTGCTGAAACTCTAGATTTTCACCACGGTAAGCATCACAACACTTACGTTGTTAAATTAAATGGTCTTATACCTGGTACTGAGTTCGAAGGCAAAACTTTAGAAGAGATCATTAAAACTTCTACTGGTGGCGTATTCAACAATGCAGCACAGATCTGGAACCACACTTTCTACTGGCACTGCCTAGCTCCAAATGCTGGTGGTGAACCAACTGGTGCCGTTGCTGATGCAATCAACGCAGCATTTGGCTCTTTCGAAGAGTTCAAAGCTAAGTTCACTGACTCAGCTATTAACAACTTCGGTTCATCATGGACTTGGCTAGTTAAAAAATCTGACGGCTCTCTAGACATCGTTAATACTTCTAACGCTGCTACTCCTTTAACAGATGAAGGTTCTACACCACTTCTTACTGTTGACCTATGGGAACACGCATACTACATCGACTACCGTAATGTGCGCCCAGATTACATGAATGGCTTCTGGGCTCTTGTAAACTGGGATTTTGTTGCTGAGAACCTAGCAAAATAATTGGGGTTTTCACAGATTCAATTTAATCTTATTTAAAAGCTCACTTTTTAGTGGGCTTTTTTCATACTCCTATTTAATTCCTGTTTTGACTAAAGTTCTTCTGCTTAATGCCGTTACTAAAATATTAAGTGAGGAACGCTATGCAAATTCATAAATTAGACAAAGCCGCAATTATTAATGAGCTGCAGTTTGGGAGTGGTATTAGTCATGCTATTCAAGAAGGCCGTCGCTCTGATTTTGCCCTCATTTTATCTCTATTTTCCAATGATATTAGGGATGCGGTTCCTATTGAAAAAGTTGAAGCTCACGAACTTAACGAGCAATTGCTAAGGGCTCAACTTGGAGTACCTCAATCTCAAACACTTCGTTCAGAAAGCAATAGTTATGAAATTGCAAAAGAACAAGCCAAGCAGTTCCACCAGGGTGGGCTTCTTTCCGCTAAACTGAATCATTATTTGAAACCAGAAGCTCTTGCGTACATGCCTGAAGGCACATTTGATTTACCAGAAGATGTTTACCAAAATTTATCAGGTCACGAACGACGTTCTCTCAGTCAACCAGAAAAAAGTGCACTTTCTTACGGTGAATTACATAACAAATTGATCACAGCACAGCGCCTACAACAAATGCAAATACAAGTATAGAGATCGTCTTTTACTCATCATTTTGCATTCAAACGAACGCTTAAGTGTGATGCCTTACAAAAAGCATAATAATTATTCATACCGAACAACGTTTATTTGAAGTTTTTCACACTGAAGTAAAATAAATGCAGCCATGATGTATCCATCAAACTTATTATGCATCAAGAATAAAGATATTATGGATATTAAAGAATCAACGATTATCATTACATCTGCTGGTTCCATCATTGGTCGCACTTGTGCTAATCATTTTGCCCACCTTGGTGCAACGTTGATTCTCTGTGATCAAAGCTTGTGTGCTTTGCAAACTACCTATGATCAAGTTCGCTCAACATCAAGTAAAGCCTATGCAATGAAGGTCTGCAGTCATAGTACGACTTCAATCAAACTTCTCTTCGATCAAATAGAATTAGAATTAGGCGAAACACCCGATGTCATCATTAATTGCTGGACAAGTTCCCCTATGCCAAGCTTAATGTCTTCAGAACCAACGAGTGTTTACCTTAGTTATTTCACTGATGCTACTCGTTTTCTTTATACCTATGGACAAGTAAGTGCGGAGCGATTTCATATAAGTAAGAAGAAAGGAGTGATTGTAAATGTGGTTTCCCATGATAATCACGATGACTTAACTGGGGTTGAGAGTATGACTGCTTTAGTCTGTGGATTAACCCACAGTTGGGCAAAAGAGCTATCCGAGTTCAATATTCGGGTAGGTGGCGTCATTCCAGCAACTCATCACACTGAAGAAAGCATTAATGCACGACACTGGGCTCAAGTACAGGACGAGCTCGTACGTAATACTGCTTACATTATCTCGAATGATTATTTTAGTGGTCGTGTAGTCACAACTGAAGTCTAAAGCACTAGGCACTGATATTTTTTAATTAAACGTCTTTTTAAACTTCGCTTAAAGCATTTAATATGTCTGCCCTTGAAAGACCTAGTTTGGTTTTCATACCAATACCAATACCAATACCAATAATAAACGTACTAGCACACCCACAGTACCGTTTATATTTCGAACTAAAAAAAAACCCCGGACAAATGAACCGGGGCTTAGTTTTAATTTGAACAATCTGCTTGTCTTAAAAACTCAGCTTATGCGTCCATCTTTTCTTTTTTAGTTGCTGGTGCTTCTTGATCTGCTTTCTTCTTGATAACAGTAGTACCTTCGAACGTTTCACCTTCAACAAATGGCTTGCCGTAGTAAGACGCACGAAGTACTTCTTTAAGCTCAGAAATTAATGGGTAACGAGGGTTTGCACCAGTACACTGGTCATCAAACGCTTCAACCGCAAGTTCATCAAGCTTAGCAACGAAATCGGCTTCCGCAACACCAGCTGCTTGGATAGAAGCTGGGATGTCTAGGTTTAGCTTCAGCTCTTCCAACCAACCTAGTAGACGCTCGATCTTCTGAGCGGTACGGTCACCCGGTAAGCTGAGACCAAGGTGATCAGCGATTTCCGCATAACGACGGCGTGCTTGTGGGCGGTCGTATTGTGAAAACGCAGTTTGCTTAGTTGGGTTATCGTTCGCGTTGTAACGAACAACGTTAGCAATCAGCAATGCATTCGCCAAACCGTGTGGTAAGTGGAACTCAGCACCAATCTTGTGCGCCATAGAGTGACAAACACCTAGGAATGCGTTTGCAAACGCGATACCAGCGATAGTTGCCGCGTTGTGCACTTTTTCACGAGCAATTGGATCATTTGCACCGTTAGCGTAACTCGAAGGTAAATACTCTTTTAGCATCTTAAGTGCTTGTAGAGCCTGACCATCAGAATATTCATTCGCTAAAACTGATACGTAAGCTTCCAGAGCATGAGTTACGGCATCATAACCACCAAACGCGGTTAAAGACTTAGGCATGTTCATTACAAGGTTAGCATCGACGATGGCCATGTTTGGCGTGATTTCGTAGTCAGCGAGTGGGTACTTAGCCCCTGTTTTGTCGTCTGTAACAACAGCGAATGGCGTAACTTCTGAACCTGTACCCGATGTTGTAGTGATACACACAAGCTCTGCTTTTTGACCCATTTTAGGGAACTTGTAGATACGTTTACGGATATCCATAAAGCGCATAGCCAGTTCTTCGAAGTGCGTATCTGGGTGCTCATACATTACCCACATAATTTTTGCAGCATCCATTGGAGAACCACCACCCAACGCAATGATAGTGTCTGGCTGGAAGCTCTTCATCGCTTCGGCACCTTTCTCTACAACCGATAGTGTAGGATCCGCTTCTACATCAAAGAATGTTTGCACTTCCATACCTTGAGCTTTAAGCAAGCTCACTACGTCATCAGCGTAGCCGTTGTTGAATAGGAAACGGTCAGTCACTAGGAATGCGCGCTTTTTACCTTCTAGGTCGCTAAGTGCAATTGGAAGGCTACCACGACGGAAGTAGATAGACTTAGGTAGTTTGTGCCACAACATGTTTTCAGCTCGCTTCGCTACGGTTTTTTTGTTGATTAGGTGCTTAGGACCTACGTTCTCAGAGATAGAGTTACCACCCCATGAACCACAACCTAAAGTTAGAGAAGGTGCAACGTTAAAGTTATACAAGTCACCGATACCACCGTGAGTCGTAGGGATGTTGATAAGGATACGAGCAGTCTTCATCTTGTCACCGAAGTAACGGATGCGGTCTGCGTTAACGTCTTGGTTAGTGTATAAACCAGACGTGTGACCGATACCACCAATCTCAACCATAGTTACCGCTTGAGCAACAGCATCTTCGAAGTTGTCAGCACGGAACAAACCTAGAGTTGGAGATAGTTTCTCGTGTGCAAATGCGTCATCAAACGAAACTTTACCCAAGCCTTCACCAACCAGAACTTTAGTGTCTGCTGGCACTTTTACACCTGCCATTTCAGCGATAGCTGGAGCTGGTTGGCCAACAATCTTCGCGTTTAGTGCGCCATCGATAAGAAGTACTTTACGAACTTTCTCAGCTTCAGCTTTGCTCAATACGTAAGCTTTGTGAGAAGCAAAACGCTCTTTTACTTCGTCATAAACTTCATCAACAACGATAGCCGCTTGCTCAGAAGCACAAACAACACCGTTATCAAACGTTTTAGACATGAGGATAGAAGCAACAGCACGTTTAATGTCTGCCGTTTCATCAATAACAACAGGAACGTTACCCGCACCTACGCCAATGGCAGGTTTACCAGAGGAGTACGCCGCTTTCACCATACCTGGACCACCAGTAGCAAGGATAAGCGCGATATCATCATGCTTCATTAGAGCGTTTGAAAGTTCAACTGATGGTTGGTCAATCCAACCGATGATGTCTTTTGGTGCACCTGCGGCAACCGCAGCATCTAGAACAAGTTTCGCTGCATTGTTGGTAGAATTCTTAGCACGTGGGTGTGGTGAGAAGATGATTCCGTTACGTGTCTTAAGAGAGATAAGAGACTTAAAGATAGCCGTAGAAGTTGGGTTCGTTGTTGGTACGATACCACAGATGATTCCTACTGGCTCAGCGATGGTCATTGTGCCTAGATTATCGTCTTCTTCAAGAATGCCACACGTCTTTTCGTCTTTGTATTTGTTGTAGATGAATTCAGAAGCAAAGTGGTTCTTAATGACTTTATCTTCCACAATACCCATGCCCGATTCTTCAACAGCTTGTTGTGCTAGTGGGATACGAGCTTGGTTAGCAGCAAGAGATGCTGCACGGAAGATTTTATCTACTTGCTCTTGGGAGTATGTTGCGAACTCAGCTTGCGCTTTCTTAACGCGAGCGATCATTGCATCTAGTTCAGCCATATTCGTTACAGGCATAGGATTCTCCTAAATTTAATAAATATTAAAAACTTTTTATTAAGGCGATTGCTTGTATTTCCTACTGCTAATCAGTATCTAAACCAGCGACTTTCTTAGTAAACTGCTTTCAGAATTGATTATAATATTTCATCAAATGAAATATATTGACTTGGATCAGCTCCAACCTTCGAAGCAAGACTAAAATAGAAAAATGAGAACCAAAAATTAAAGCACTGTTTTAAATAAAGAAAAAACCTTTCTCCTTTTGAGGCAAAAATCATGGATAACTTTCTTAAATAAACACAATCAAATAAAATTGTAATAAAATTACAAAAAAACAATTAAATAAATTACAAAACAAGAATTAGATGCATATGATATTTAACCTTATACTACGTAGGACATTTTTATTTTAAAAAAGTGTGCTGGTGCTAACGTTTAGAGTAAATTGTCATACGAAAAACAGCGTACCTTAAGGTAAATTGAATAGACAAAGACTTTAGGATTAGTTTTTCTTACCAAGAATGGCCCATATACTTTAGTTTTTTTCACTTTCTACTTTGACCATTTTGTCTTACATTACTCAGCCAAATAACCCCACTTTTGTCTATGTTAAATATTAACGAGTAACCCACATGCAAACTATTGAGTTAGCTATCTTTCTTCAATTCTTTTTAGGCTTAGTCGCCGCGGTTAACCCCGTAGGAATTATGCCAGTTTTTGTGTCATTAACAGGCCACATGACGCCAGAAGAAAAACGAAAAACTGCAACTACTGCTAATATTGCTGTTGCTGTCATCTTGATCATCTCTCTATTTGCTGGTCAAATTTTGTTGGATATGTTCAGTATTTCTTTAGACTCTTTTAGAGTTGCTGGTGGTTTGCTGCTATTAAGTATTGCTTTCTCAATGATGAGCGGTAAGCTCGGTGAAGATAAGCAGAATAAACAAGAAAAAACCGAGTACGTAAGCCGAGAACAAATTGGTGTTGTACCTCTTGCTATGCCGTTGATGGCAGGGCCAGGCGCTATAAGCTCGACCATCGTTTACGGCGCTCGCTACCCTAGCGTACTTGATACTGTGGGCATTAGTATCACTATTGCGGTGTTTTGTTTCTGTTCTTGGATGCTGTTTAGATCTGCGCCTTTGATTGTACGCTTTTTAGGTCAAACAGGAATCAACGTCATTACTCGTATCATGGGGTTGATACTTGGCGCTCTAGGAATTGAGTTTATTGCCAATGGGTTACGAAATCTATTTCCGGGATTAGCCTAAATTTTTATTATGAATCTGGTATGATGTTGTTACTCATTTATTTAACTTTGACTACGCAACATCATGCTAACTAAATCACTGAGACATCGTCTGTACGTCATTATTTTTGGCACACATACTCGTGCAGGACGTATATTTGATATCGGTTTAATTATCGCCATTTTCGCCTCCCTCGTCGTCCTAACTCTTGAGTCACTGCCTTCAATTATGGCTGACTGGTCCACTCAATTACGATATACCGAGTACACTTTCACCGCTTTATTTACAATTGAATACTTCCTCAGGCTTTATTGCTCACCAAAGCCAAAAGCATATGCAACCAGTTTTTATGGAGTTGTCGACCTGCTCGCGATTTTACCAACCTACATTGCCCTGTTCTTCCCTGGTGCCTCTTTTATGGGTGTAGTACGGCTGCTGCGTGTCATGCGTATATTTCGAATACTTAAATTAGTTCGCTATCTTCAAGACTCTAATATCCTTTTGCGCTCACTACTTATGGCACGCAGAAAGATCCTGATCTTTTTTAGCACAGTAGGCATCTTAGTCACTATTTTGGGCGCTATTATCTTCGTAATTGAAGGGCCACATAACGGTTTTACAAGTATCCCAAAAAGTATCTATTGGGCTATCGTGACAATCACAACAGTGGGTTATGGTGATATGGTACCACAAACCGATCTAGGCAAAGCTATTGCTTCTTTAACCATGCTGCTAGGTTACTCAATTCTGGCCGTGCCAACCGGTATCATTACTGCGGAGCTCAGCAATGAAATGAATGCTCACAAAACGCTAGTAAAATGCCCGAATTGTAATCGTGCTGGGCATGAGTCTGATGCAATGTATTGCAAACACTGTGGTGGAGAATTATCTGATCCTGATAAACGTATCGTAAAAGTGTGAGTGGAGGGTAACTTTTAGCTCTTTACTTGGGCCTCCCATTATATAACCACGAAAGTAAATTAAGGCGCTCCAAAAAGAGCGCCTAATTAAAGCGTTAAACTAACTGATTCGGTGCCTCTATACATGTACCACGTAACTTCAGGAGCTTGGAGAGACCCTGAATATATTGATACTTACGCTTTCTGGGCAAGAATGATACGCAATGTACGACGCAACGGCTCTGCCGCACCCCATAACAATTGATCGCCTACGGTAAACGCGTTGAGGAAGTCATCTCCCATGGTCATTTTACGTAAACGGCCAACTGGGATAGATAAAGTCCCCGCCACTTTTGTTGGAGTGAGTTCTTGTACTGTAATATCACGCTCATTTGGAATCAATTTCACCCAATCGTTGTGAGTAGCAATGATTTCTTCAATCTCATCCATTGGTACATTTTGCTTGAGCTTAATCGTCAAAGCTTGGGAATGACAGCGCATTGCACCAATACGTACACAGGTTCCATCAATTGGTACAGGCGAATCTTGTAGCCCTAAAATTTTGTTGGCTTCCACACCCGCTTTCCATTCTTCCTTGCTTTGACCGTTGTCACGCTTAACATCAATCCATGGAATCAAAGAACCAGCTAAAGGCACACCAAACTTATCGGTAGGAAAAGAAGAGCAACGCATGGTATCTGTCACTCTTTTATCGATCTCAAGAATCGAACTGGCAGGATTAGCTAATCTGGAACTGACTGAGTCATTAATCACACCCATTTGCGCAATCAGCTCACGCATATTTTGTGCGCCGGCACCTGAAGCTGCTTGGTAAGTCATAGCACTTGTCCATTCAACAAGCCCTTTTTTGAATAAACCGCCTAATGCCATTAGCATCAAACTCACGGTACAGTTACCACCTACAAAAGTATTAGTACCTGTATCAATGCCTTGCTGTATTTGAGCAAGGTTAACCGGATCAAGTGTAATAATAGATCCTTCATCCATACGTAATGTTGAAGCCGCATCAATCCAATAACCTTTCCAACCCGCCTTTCTCAAAGCTGGATAAACTTTCTCAGTATAACTACCGCCTTGACAAGAAATAACAGCATCAAGTTTTTTCAGGCTGTCAATATCAAAAGCATCTTGAAGTAAACCAGCCTCTTGGTTTTGCTGGCTAGGTGAGAATATTGGAGCAGGAATGCCTATTTGTGATGTACTAAAAAAGACAGGCTCAATCAAATCCAAGTCATTTTCTTCCACCATGCGTTGCATTAGAACGGAACCAACCATACCACGCCAACCAACTAAACCTACTTTCATCGGATTAACTCTCCATGTTTATTTTAAATAGTTCTTTCCATAGTTCATTTTTCACAACAAAATCTCAAGCTCTAATTCATAAATCAGTACAACTTTTCAAGCGCGATCTCCTATTATCCGCTCAATGTATTTTTAATCACAATTGACGTCATCTAAAACCACATTTTAAATACATATTGATCACATAAATGCACATTAATTACCATTAAATTTAATATAAAATGTCATTTAATTTTACAAAATGTGCATTTTAGAGATTAAAATCAAGATAACGCACCAAATGTTCGAAATATAAGTTTTGTTAATGTATGTTATGCCCGATTACAACAAGGAGCGTCTATCCTCAATAGCTCCCCTAATGACAGAGGCATATATGCAACAAGTAACACCCCGCCTACCCAGTCTGATACAAGTCTTCATTTCTCTGGGCTTGTTCCTTCTTTTGGCATTTTCATTTACTTCCAAATTAGAGCTTCCTATTCAGCTCGCGCTCTATATTGGTTGGTTTATTATCATGCTATTGGGCCTGAAGCTTGGACATAAATACAAAGATCTAGAAAAAGCCGCATTAAATGGAATTTCTAATGGCTTAGGAGCGGTATTAATTCTTCTTGCTGTTGGTGCTCTAGTCGGCACATGGATCTCAGGTGGGATTGTACCAACAATTATCTACTATGGATTAAAAGCCATCCATCCCTCAATCTTTCTTCTTGCCACTATGGTGATCTGTTCTTTAACTGCATTAGCAACAGGTACCTCATGGGGCTCAGCGGGTACTGCAGGGATCGCGATGATGGGGATTGGTCAAGGCCTTGGTGTTCCTGCGCCAGTAACAGCAGGTGCGGTTCTTTCAGGGTGTTACTTTGGGGATAAGATGTCTCCACTCTCTGACTCCGTGATTTTGGCTTCTTCCATGTCCAATGTTGAAGTCATGGAACACATCAAAGGGATGCTACCAATTGCTCTGATCAGCTACATTATCACTGGCATTATGTTTACAGCGTTTGGTTTTCACTACGCAGGGAATATAGACATGAGCCAAGTTGATTCAGTCATTCAAGCAATGGACCAACAATTTTATATTACTCCTTACTCTTTTGTTCCAGTTATCATTGTGTTAGCGTTACTTGCGATGCGCATGCCATCATTCCCTGTTATCAGTTTTGGCTCATTACTTGGTATTATTTGGGCAGTGATGATCCAGGATGTTAATTTCCTAACTGCATTTAATACAGCTTGGGCTCCTTATAACATAAGCTCTGGCGTTGACTTTATTGACTCAATCCTTAATCGAGGCGGTATGTCTTCAATGCTTGGCTCAGTCGCCGTGATCGTATTTGGTCTTGGCTTTGGTGGCTTGCTTGATAAAGTAGGCGTTCTTGAGACCATCGCTAAACTATTTGAAAGAAGTGTTCAAAGTGCAGGGTCACTATCGCTTACGACCATTATGACTGCCTTCATGGGTAACATCTTCGGTTCGGCAATGTATGTATCACTGATACTAACACCTAAGATCTGTGCGAAAAACTATGACCGTTTAGGCTACAAGCGTAAAAATCTTTCCCGTAATGCAGAGTTCGGTGGGACACTGACATCAGGTATGGTGCCTTGGAGTGACAACGGCATCTATATGGCAAGTATTCTTGGCGTTGCTACTCTTTCGTATGCACCATACATGTGGCTAAGCTTCGTGTGCATCGGTGTAACTATCATCACCTCATACGCAGGTTGGTTTGTCGACAAATGTGAGCCAGTATCACTCAATAAAAAACAACCTGAAGCCGAGTCCACACAACAAACGGCCTAATGTAAATTAACTTGATAGTCTATCTTAGAAAAAGGGCCATTGATTCGGCCCTTTTCTTTATCCATAACTTGGCATCTCTCGACACCGCTTTGAATTCATTTATTAAAATTTATCTATACGTTCCATCTCTTTCGTGGCGTAAGTAATAGTATGAGCAAGGGTTTGACTTAAGACATCAAGGTGCTGTTCAGTAAGCTCTTGTTGATTTTTCAACAGGAGCTCAATATCAGCAGCAACACGTTGTAATGGTATTGCTCCTAAGCTGCCAGCAACACCTTTTAAACTATGAGTGATACGTTGAGCTTGTTCTATATTCATATCAACCAATAACAGTTGTTTAAATTTTCTGCTATCTTCAGAATGATCTTCAATAAATACTCCTAGCAGCATCTTAACGGCCTCTTTATCACCAGACAACGATTCCAACATCTTGTTGATATCAATGTATGGTGCATCAGCACTTTCTGCGGGTTCGGCTAATACAACTCCCTCCGTAGGTGTTTTAACCTTAGGTTTAGAATATGGCTTTTCTATTTCATGTTGATCAACTTTATATTTAACCGACACACTATTACGAGAGGCAATGTTAATATTTGTGGTGTCTTGATATGATGTTGCAGACTCTTTAAGGTCGGAAACGGGCACAATATCACTATCTGACGGTAAATCAAATTGACTGTGATTCTTGGGAGCTCTCATTACTGGCCAGAGCAAACCAATGACAAAAATAACACTGATTACTACCAATGCATTTATATAAAGCTTCAATCTTTGTTCTAATGCTTGCATCACAGCATCAAACTGCTCAGTAATATCAGATTCAAATATATGACCGATTAAATGATGACTTTGAGCATAAATCGCCAATACGTTTGAGGTTTCTGATAATCTACGCTGAAAGCTTCGTTGCTCACTACTGACCAAATTTTTTGATGCCTTAAACATTTGATCTAATTGCTGATATACATTCGAATTACTAGTAGATTCCCTGAATATAGCTTCAAGCATTAATGCTTCTAGCTGGTAATACATTATATTCAGAGAAGGAGAATTATCTTTCAAAAGACGGCTTTCGTAAATCTGATTAGTAAAGTTAACTAAATCTTCATCACTACTGACAAAGTCATACGCTCCTTCGAGAAACCGCTTTGTTGTGTAAATAAGCTGAGTTAAATCAAGGTCAGCCCAACCTTTCCCACTTTTATTTTCCAGTTGAAAAAGAATTTTCTCAACCTGCTGCAGTTGATTACTCGTTCGTTCAGAATAATGTAAGCGATGAGGGGTCCCAAACACAAATATGCCACGGACATCATCAATGCCTCGATGTAGTTCTTCGAGCGTACCAATGGTACGAATAGTTTGCTGAGTTTGTATCCAGATTCCTGCAGTAAGGACGCACCAGATCACAAATAAAAACAACACACTTTTTTTAATCCCTGTTTTGATTTGCTGCAACATCCATTCCTCAGCTATCT
This sequence comes from Vibrio sagamiensis NBRC 104589, assembly GCF_007990935.1. GTDB lineage: Bacteria > Pseudomonadota > Gammaproteobacteria > Enterobacterales > Vibrionaceae > Vibrio > Vibrio sagamiensis. The sequence continues at coordinate 3,470 of NZ_BJXJ01000046.1, read as the reverse complement.
AACTCATTTGTAAGAATATACTATAATCGAACGTCTTCAAGACGAACGTACTACAATGCTCCAAACTTATAAGGGTTAGTGATAATTTTCAGGGGCAAATCACTCACCTGCTCGATTTAAATTAAAAAGAGAGCTCATCGCTCTCTTTATTTTCATATCAATGCCTCATGCAGGCTTTTAGGAACCTTTAGCTTCGACTCAACTGATCTTTTAAATTTGGAGGTGTGCCTTTAATCGTCAATGTGTCTGTTTCTGGATCATAGAAAATACGCTCTCCCAAAAGTAAACTGTCAAAACTAATGTTCAAACCACCACCAGCGCCAACAAACTTGGTCAGCTTACGTACCGTCGCACGATCGCCCGGAAAAGAATCTTCCAAATCATAACCTTGCTCTTTAGTGAAATCGACAAAGCTCGTACCTTCTCGGCTCACTGGAAGTTCACTCGATAGCTCAATCACTTGCACTTCATCGCCCGACTTTATCTGGTCATTACAATAATTGTAAACTTGCTTTTTATACTCATTCGACTCTTGCTTTTCTAACTTAGAGTCGGCGCAAAAATCTTCCACAGCTTGCATCAAAACCTGATTTTGGAGCTTAGTATCAAGACCTACATCAGCTTGTAAAAAATCTAAAAAGAAATCTGAAACTTTACGTCCGACTCGCCCTTTGATGTAAGATAAGTAGCGATTTGAATCTCGATCAGTATCGTAACTCGATAGATCAATGCGTGCTGCAATATCCATTTTTGTAATATCGAGGTAATCTGTCGCACTGATATCCAGACCTTCTGTTACTTTCAAACTTTGGTTCATTGGCAAAATCCCAATAAACAAATAATCCGTGGCTAAACTTTGATATTGCGCGAAGACAAGAATACCTTCGTCAGCAAAAGGGTATTTAATGAGTTCTTCTTTCAATCGATTTGCACTAATTTGTGAGAATTCATAAAAATTTCGATCTCCTCTGCGCATTTCTTGAAGCCAATACTGAAATTCACTGTCTGATTGGAAAGAGCCAAAGCCTTTACCTGCTTTGGCATGAAAAACCCGATGCAATTCAGCAACGAGGTTTTCAGTAGACTGATTATTTTCTAAAGAACTTGGGCGCAGTTTAACGATCAATTCGTCCTGCTCATTTTTGCACAATTGATGCAAAATAACGTGTGAAAGATGAAGGCTCATTATGATTTTATCTTGCTACAAGGTTTAAGTTGTTAGGCATTGTAGGTTATCATAAGAAGCTTTTACTATCATTATTAGAGTCTTTATGCCGATTACATCAAAATATACTGACGAACAAGTGGAAAAAATTCTTGCTGAAGTAGGTGCTGTTTTAGAGAAACACGCCGCCACTCCTGAGCTAACACTCATGATTGCAGGAAATATCGCAACCAATGTCTTAAATCAAAAAGTTGCACCTTCACAACGCAAAGCAATTGCTGAAAAATTTGCCCAAGCACTTATATCTTCACTTGAAGTGCCGAAAACCCACTAATAACAGGAAATAGAGCACATAAATGGTAGACAGCGGAAACTCATATGGTGAACGTGTATCTCGACTAGTCGGTTGGGGGCATTGGTTTGCATTCTTCAACATCGTTATCTCAATGTTGATAGGAACACGCTACATCGCTCAATCACCTTGGCCTGAAACTTTTCTTGGTCAATTTTATTTAGCGATTTCTTGGGTGGGCCATTTTGGCTTTTTGATTTTCGCTCTCTACATACTGGTTCTATTTCCATTAACCTTTATCTTACCAGCTAGGAAGTTTTTTCGGTTTATGGCGGTTGTCTTCGCCACAGTCGGACAAACGGCATTATTGATTGACACTCAAACGTATCAATCGATTAACCTACATTTAAACCCGGTCGTATGGGAAGTGTTATTTAGTGAGAGTAACAGCCCTTTCAGCAAAGACCTTCAGCACCTGTTTGTGGTAATGCCACTAATTTTCCTTACTCAACTCGCACTCTCTGAATGGATTTGGCGTAAGCAACGTAAATTGTCACATACACATATTGGCCGCCCACTCGCGACGGTCTTTTTCTTGTGCTTTATTGCCAGTCACCTAATTTATATGTGGGCTGATGCACAGTTCTACTCACCGATAACCAGCCAACGAGCTAACTTTCCTCTATCTTACCCAATGACAGCCAAGAGCTTCATGGAGAAGCACGGTTTGTTTGACCGTGCAGAATATCTAAAACGTCTCGAAGAAAATCAAGTCAACGTAGACTTAGTCAGGTACCCTATTGAAAAGATTGAATTTAACCGCCGGGGCAACAAGCTAAATGTCCTAATTATCAATATTAATAACCTTCGTGCGGATGCACTCAACGCAGCTGAAATGCCGAGTTTATACAAGTTTGCCCAAAACAATCAAAGCTTCAATAACCATTACAGCTCGAGTAATGATAGCTATGGCACGTTTGGTCTGTTTTATGGCCTACCGAGCAGTTATGCCAGCAGTATTAAAGCCCAAGATAGTTCACCAGTGTTACTTAGCACATTAAAAGACCAAGGCTATGATTTTGGCCTATTCAGTGGCAGCGGTTTTGAAGATGACTTATACCCAGAGATTATCTTTCGTAACTTCGGTTTAGCAGCAACACTTGATGGAACTCAAACTAAAACCGACCAAGACGCAATCTTCGCTTGGGAGCAATGGCTTGAGAACGACGCTAAACGTCCTTGGTTCAGCTTCATTGAAGTCACTGCGATTGATAACTTTGATTCGAGTGTTGGGGCCAAAAATAAAAACAGTTCAGCCAGTGAACGTTTCAAACAAGCTTATGAGCAAGCGGTTAAAATGGCAGATGGCACAGCCGCGTCGATCTTTACCCAGTTGCAAGAAAATAATTTACTTGATCGTACCATCGTGATCATTACTTCAAATCACGGTAGTGAATTTAATGAGACCAAAACTAATAGCTGGGGAGCAAACAGTAACTACAGCCGATACCAACTGCAAGTGCCAATGATCATTCACTGGCCAGGTAAAGTTGCTGCTGAGTACGATCATAACACCAGCCATTTGGACATGTCTGTAACCTTATTACAGGATATGCTTGGTGTATCATCCAACCCTACTGATTACAGTAGTGGTCGTAACTTATTTGATGAAAGCCGTCGCCGCTGGATTCTTGCCGGTGATACCCGAGAGATAGCTTTAATCACGGATACGCAAACAACGGTGGTGGATAAATTTGGTAACTATAAGTTGTATAATAATGACTACCAACGTTTGCGTAAAGATTCACCTAAGCTTCCTGTGTTAATGCAAGGATTAACCGAGCTGCAACGTTTCTACACCAAATAGCGCTTTATCGCGCCTCGCAGTGAATAGCTTCTAGGCGCTGACTTGTTTTTTGCACGAAACACCACAAAAGCGAACAAGAAATAGGCAAACAATACATTTAAGGGTTTACAAGCTTTTCAAAGCCTTATATTATCTGCCCCACAAAA
>NZ_BJXJ01000045.1 GCF_007990935.1 Vibrio sagamiensis NBRC 104589 | reverse complement strand
TTCTTATTTTTAAAGAGCTTTCTAACTGACTTTTCGCTTTAGCTTCATGTCGTTAGGGGTGCGTATAATACGCTTCCAGATTTGAGAGTCAAGTATTTTTTTAAATTCTTTTTTCTCTTTCCAACTCGTCGTGTAATTTTCATGTCACTCCGTGTCGGTGGATGCGCAGTATAGGGATTTATGATTTCTTAACAAGCTTTTTTTTCTAAAAAAAAACCAACCGAACAAAAAGCATCCATCATGGGTAAATTCAATCCTAATCGAATATAAAAAACTATGTTTTGACTACATGGCTTTATTTAATGAGTATCTTGACCTAAATTCACAATAGAGGACAGAATATTAGAGTCCATAACATCTGCATCCATCGGGAAGACGAGACTCTGACATAAACGATAAGTCGCTCTGGAGGCATCAATTGCTAAAGCATCCATATAGAAGCCTCTTGCTCTTCTAGTATCGCCATCTAATTCAGCATATTTTCCTAACAGCACATAAGATAAAACCGAGTTACGTACTTTCAACGCTTGTTGCAAGTATTTTTTGGCCTTGCTCGTTTCACCATTGATCATAGTGTGTAGTGCAAGAGCCTCATATATTCGTGGTTGAATAAAACCCACTTGCATTCTGACATTTGCTTTGAGTTTTTTTTCAAGTTCTTGAAGTCGATGACTATCCTGCTTGGGCTCAAACTCCAAAGAGTTTTGGATATGATATGCCACCAACAGCTCAGCTTGCACATAGGCATTATCTTTTTCTATCGATAAAGCCTGTTCAAGCAAATCGATACCATGTTGAAATGGCTTTTTGTCGCGTATAGCAATAAAGTGATTCGCTTCAATAAATAACTCTAGAGCATCAGGATCCATTGGCAAGCCAGCATTAAGAACTTTAGACTTCAGTCTAGCTCCAGACACATTTAACTTACGCAGCAATTCTAAAGGTATCTGTCGCACTAAAGATCTTAACTTATCTCTTTTAAGAACATATTTGCGTTTGAATAAAACTTTACCCAAGATATTATCTTTATATTCAACTTCAAAAACATCTTTTCCTTGATGCCTTTTAATACTAGTAAATACCGTTTTTCCCGCATTTCTAGTTGAAGAGTTTTCTTCAAGCTTGGCTGTAACTTCAAACTCACTGAGTAAAGCAACATCGTACATAAGCTTCAGAGCGAAGCCATCAGCCAAACTATAAAGCTCATTTTTTCTACTGATATGATCTTGGAACTCAAATTCGATTAAGTTTGTATCTAAATCTATTGTTTTATCTGACCAAGAATAAGCTAAAGTCACCAGTAAGATAGCGAGTATACTTAACAAAAAAAAGCTTGTGATACTCAAGCGCCACGATCTGAGTTTTTGATAAGGAGATAAAAGACGGTGAATGCCATCATAACACTTAGCAACAAAAGCCCTATGCTGTGGAGGAACGTTATCAACTAATCCATGCTTGCTGCTATTCTTGAATTCTTGTCCCGGGTCCATGCAATTTCCAGATAAAACATGAATACCAAAAGAGAGACAGGTAGACATGAACTCTGCCTGAGATAGCGCTGTTACCATTGCCACTAATTTGTAACCACGCTTAGGCACAGTGATAACGTAGTTGATTGAGTCAACCCGACCGTCGCGTAGTAGCTTACGAAGTTCAAAAATAGACTGCGTGACAACTTGTTCCGTAACAGCCGCCCCGTCCCATACAGATTCAATTAATTCATCCCTATTGAAAACTTGGTTAGGATGACATGCTAGAAAATGCAGTAAATTAATCAGGCGCGGTTCAACGTTTACTTCCTTGTTTTGTCGATACAACTTATTTTCATCAATATTCAATATCCAATCATTGATTTGAAAATAGCTTTCAATCATATTTGATTAACTCTCATTGTTAGTATGATGATCGCATTTGCAAACAAACAAAGGCGCATAAGATAAATACCTAAAAAGGCGAGATTATATTTTAAAAAAAGGGCTATACCTAGGTTATAGATTTATTAAAAATGAGAAGAATGTAAATTATTCCAAAGCAGCAAGAATCGAACAATGACTTGCATCATCATTACTGTGACCACAGCAAGCATCGTTTATTCTTTTTAAAGCACGACGTATTCGGCTCAATTCTGCAATTTTTTCATCAATTAGATTTAACTTAGCTGTCGTTATCGCTTTCACTTCTGCACAACTGTGTTCTGTTGCTTCAAGTTTTATGCCCAATAGATCTTTTATTTCTTCCAAGCTCAGACCCAGCTCTTTGGCTTTTAAAATAAAACGTACCTGTTGTTGATTTTCGTCATCATAAAGACGGTAACCTGATTCACTTCGCCCAGCAGGATTTATTAGCGCATTTTTTTCATAGAAACGTAATGTATCAGTAGTTACACCACAACGCTTTGCCAGTTCACCAATCTGAAACATAAAGCCTCTCATTCAATCTTTGTTATCTAAAGTACTAGAAATTAGCATTTTCACAATATTTACGTCAATGCCAAACGATTGCGCGAGCTTTTTTGTAAGAACTTAGTTAGAATGTGCACTAACAAATTGTGCAGATTATTTTCTGCACAAGCAACATTTTGTAAGATGTTTACCAAAGCTTGCCAACATCTACTTTAACAAGTATCGACAAACTCTCTTTTGGTAAACATCTTTTAACTCCGAGAAATTTGAGGAAAACGGAAGCATGAACAACGCTCGCCCAATTCACCGTGCGCTTATCAGCGTATCAGATAAAACAGGTATTATTGAGTTTGCCAAAGCTCTTACTGAACGTGGGATCGATATCTTATCGACTGGGGGCACAGCTCGCTTACTTTCTGAACAAGGTATCGCTGTAACCGAAGTTTCTGACTATACTGGCTTTCCAGAAATGATGGACGGTCGCGTTAAAACGCTTCACCCGAAAGTTCACGGTGGTGTTCTGGGTCGTCGTGGCCAAGATGATGACGTGATGGAAAAACACGGCATCAACCCTATCGATATGGTTGTTGTTAACCTATACCCATTCGCAGAAACCGTAGCAAAAGAAGGCTGTACGCTTGCTGACGCGGTTGAAAACATCGATATCGGCGGCCCAACGATGGTTCGCTCTGCTGCGAAAAACCATAAAGACGTAACTATCGTTGTGAACGCTCACGACTACAACCGCGTGATCGCTGAAATGGACGCGAACGACAAATCTCTCACGCTAGAAACTCGCTTCGACCTTGCTATCGCAGCATTCGAACACACGGCTTCTTACGACGGCATGATCGCAAACTACTTCGGCACAATGGTTCCATCTTACGGTGAGAACAAAGAAGGTGATGAACCTTCTCCTGAAAACAAGAGCAAATTCCCACGTACGTTCAACCAACAGTTCGAGAAGAAGCAAGACATGCGCTACGGAGAGAACAGCCACCAAGCGGCAGCCTTCTACGTAGAAGCTAACCCACAAGAGGCATCTGTTTCTACTGCTCGCCAAATCCAAGGCAAAGCGCTCTCTTACAATAACATCGCAGATACAGACGCAGCGCTTGAGTGTGTGAAAGAGTTCAACGAACCTGCATGTGTCATCGTTAAACACGCGAACCCATGTGGTGTAGCTCTGGGTAAAGACATCCTAGAGGCGTACAACCGCGCTTACCAAACTGACCCAACATCTGCATTCGGCGGCATCATTGCATTCAACCAAGAGCTCGACGCAGAAACAGCTGCTGCTATCGTTGAGCGTCAATTCGTTGAAGTGATCATCGCCCCTTCCGTATCTGCTGAAGCGATTGGAGTTGTTGCGGCGAAGAAAAACGTGCGCTTGCTTGAGTGTGGGGAATGGTCAACCAAGACAACAGGTTTCGACGTAAAGCGTGTTAATGGTGGCCTACTGGTTCAAGACCGTGACCAAGGCATGGTAAGCCTAAATGATCTGAAAGTGGTTTCTAAACGTCAACCAACCGAAGAAGAGCTGAAAGATGCCCTATTCTGCTGGAAGGTCGCGAAGTTTGTTAAATCAAACGCGATTGTTTACGCGAAAGGTGATATGACTATTGGTGTGGGCGCAGGCCAAATGAGCCGCGTTTACTCAGCGAAGATTGCAGGCATCAAAGCTGCAGATGAAGGTTTAGAAGTTGCAGGCAGTGTCATGGCATCTGACGCCTTCTTCCCATTCCGTGATGGTATCGATGCGGCAGCAGAAGCTGGCATAAAATGCGTTATCCAGCCGGGCGGCTCTATGCGTGATGATGAGGTGATTGCTGCTGCTGATGAGCATGGTATGGCAATGATCTTTACAGGCATGCGTCACTTCCGCCACTAATTCATATAACGAAGCCCTAGAAACTAGGTGCTAGAGTGGTTAATAGCCCTGTCACTCACCCAGGGCTAAACAAAATCATTGATAAAGGATTCTAATATGCGAGTTTTAATTATTGGTTCAGGCGGTCGTGAACACGCACTAGGTTGGAAAGCAGCACAAAACCCAAGTGTTGAAACAGTCTTTGTTGCTCCGGGTAATGCAGGGACAGCACTAGAGCCTAAACTAGAAAACATCAACATCGCAGTAGATGACATTGAAAGCTTACTTACTTTTGCAAAAGAACAAGCCATTGAGCTAACGATCGTTGGCCCTGAAGCGCCACTGGTTATCGGTGTTGTGGACGCTTTCCGAGAAGCAGGCCTGCCTATTTTTGGCCCGACACAAGCTGCCGCGCAACTTGAAGGTTCTAAAGCCTTTACTAAAGATTTCTTAGCACGCCATCAGATCCCAACAGGTGCTTACGCAAACTTTACTGAAATCGAGCCTGCTCTTGCTTACGTGCGTGAACAAGGTGCACCGATTGTCGTTAAAGCCGACGGCCTTGCGGCAGGGAAAGGGGTCATCGTCGCAATGACGTTAGAAGAAGCAGAAGACGCTATCAAAGATATGCTCGCTGGCAACGCATTTGGTGATGCGGGCAGCCGCGTAGTTATCGAAGAATTCCTCGATGGTGAAGAAGCTAGCTTCATCGTGATGGTCGATGGTAAAAATGTCCTACCAATGGCCACCAGCCAAGACCACAAACGTGTTGGTGATAAAGATACAGGTCCGAATACGGGCGGAATGGGGGCCTACTCTCCAGCTCCAGTTGTCACATCTGAAATCCATAATCGCATCATGGAAGAAGTGATTTACCCAACTGTGCGCGGTATGGAGTCCGAAGGTAACCCATACACTGGTTTCCTATATGCGGGGCTGATGATCGACAAAGACGGCACTCCAAAAGTGATCGAATACAACTGCCGCTTCGGCGATCCTGAAACGCAGCCGATCATGATGCGCATGGAGTCGGATCTTGTTGATCTCTGCCTTGCTGCAATCGATGAAAAACTTGATCAAGCAGAATCAAAATGGGATCCTCGCGCATCGATAGGTATTGTACTCGCAGCAGGTGGCTACCCAGCTGCATACAGCAAGGGCGACATAATTTCAGGTCTACCGCAAATGGAAATTGAAGGTGAAAAAGTCTTTCATGCGGGAACCGATAACAAAGATGGCGACATAGTAACAAACGGCGGTCGCGTACTTTGCGCCACTGCACTCGGCAACAGCGTATCAGAAGCACAACAGCGCGCTTACGCCCTAGCAAAGCACATGAGTTGGGATGGGATGTTCCATCGTAGCGACATTGGCTATCGTGCGATTGCTCGTGAGCAAGAGAAATAAAACAACGTCAGTTGGTTAAAAAATCAAAAGGCGCTGAGTGCGCCTTTTGATTATTCTTTTGTGAAAGAATATGAAGTAAGGTTTATTTAGAAATCAACTTTGGTCTTGGTACACAGTCAAAATCGTTGTCATTGAGTATCAGCAATTCATCAACGGTTGCCGTATTACGCGATTCTTTACCAATAAACGCAATGTAGCTGTCAACTGACGCCAATCTATCCATTACAAACTTGGGCAGGTTCTGCTTGAATTCCAACGTAGCAAGCTCACGTCCCCCACAGGTTTTAAACATTACACCATCCCAATACCCTTGAATTAGGCTTTGGTCATCACGCGATTGCTTCTGGACTAATTCAACCACATCGTTCGCTTTTTTTTTGTAATGCTCTAACTGATCACGCTGTAAAGGTAGCACTTTTCCATCCATACGGTACTGCTGATAGATTGCGTCACCATCTTTATTAAATCGAATGTGAATTTGAAAAGGCACCAAGCCATGTTTTGCATTGAGTTGCTCACCTTTTCGAATCAACTCTCTTAGCTCACCATCACTCCAACGATAGTCGCTCTGATATGAGCCGAAATCCCCCATATTGACAGAGTCTGATACCATAGTGATGCGTTTAAGACGCTCTGTCATCCAATATAAGCTGGTTGCATCACCCGCGACTTCTCCGCCAGAGGAATGGGTAAATTGCTCAAGATTTGGGGCTTTAACAGAAGAACAACCAGCAAGAATGAAACTTGATAGGAGTGAAAATAGTAAATATTTTTTCATGATGTTGCACCGAGGCGAGTGACCTCGGTGCATTATAACTTAATTGACAGATTCTTTTAGTGCTTTACCTGCTACAAATGCTGGTACGTTCGCAGCTGCGATTTGAATTTCTTTACCAGTCTGAGGGTTACGACCTGTACGCGCAGCACGGTGGTTCACTTTGAATGTACCAAAACCAATTAGCTGAACTTGGTCGCCCTCTTTAAGTGCGCCAGTAACACCTTCAAGAGTTGCTTCAAGAGCAGCTTTAGCTTGTGCTTTTGATAAATCTGCTTTCTCTGCAATACAGTCGATTAATTGGGTCTTGTTCATTAGGTTTCCCTTCTCAATATGTTATTGGATACACCTCACTCTAAAACATAAATGCCCCATCTGGCAAAGGTTTGTGAGTGATCTTTCGATTTTCTGACGCAGTTTTAGCCATAATATGAGTAATAACTCACAATTTGTTACTACTTCCCAAGCAAAAGCGCTTGCTTTCTACTGCAATAAGACCGATTTATATGACAATTTTTGCAGTGATTACTCAATGAATTCAAGATACCAATTTATTCGAAGCTAACTTTGAAACCATTGAGTATATAATTTCTGTAAATCCTGACTATCCACTACATTCAAGGGCAATTATGCTGCTGTTATCCATTTATATCTCTACTGCTATCGGTGTTTCCTTCATCTGTTCGGTGCTGGAGGCTGTTTTACTGAGTATTAGTCCAAGTTACATCGCGCAACTAAGGCAACAAGGCAACCCAGCTGCGATCCAGTTAGCAAAGCTCAAAGCAGATATTGACCGGCCACTGGCTTCTATTCTAACGCTTAATACTATTGCTCACACGATTGGTGCTGCGACTGCAGGTGCGCAAGCAGCCATCGTGTTCGGCAGCGAATCTCTCGGTGTATTTTCAGCCTTATTGACCTTGGCCATTCTGGTCTTATCTGAAATTGTTCCTAAGACCATAGGGGCAACCTATTGGCGTCAATTAGCGCCAACTGCAGCAGTCTCATTACGTTGGATGGTTTGGGCACTAACACCATTTGTTTGGTTCTCTGAACAAATAACTAAGCGTCTTGCACGTAATCACGTGGCACCGAAGATGCGCGATGAACTTTCCGCGATGGCGATACTTGCAAAGGAAAGTGGTGAGTTTGCAGAAGGTGAATCCAAGATATTAAGTAATCTACTGGGTATTCAAAATGTGCCTGTTACTCAAGTTATGACTCCGCGCCCCGTAGTATTCCGAGTGGACGCGACCATGACTGTCACTCAATTTCTTGATCAGCATCAGGAAACGCCTTTTTCTCGTCCGCTGGTTTATAGCGAACAAACAGATAATATCATCGGTTTTGTGCATCGTTTAGAGCTGTTTAAGCTTAAACAAATAGGGCATGGACATAAGCAATTAGGGTCAATAATGCGTCCAATTCAAGTAGTCTTAAATAATACAACACTACCAAAAGTATTTGATCAAATGATGACGCATCGCTTACAACTGGCTTTAGTGGTTGACGAATATGGAACAGTTCAAGGTCTAGTCACATTGGAAGATATCTTTGAACACCTACTAGGTGAAGAGATCATCGATGAAGCAGACAAAAGCACAGATATGCAGGAACTGGCTTACCAGCGCTGGGAAAGTTGGAAAGAAAAACATGGTGTAATTGAGAGTCGAGATGACGATGAAGACGAGCAAGATCTCGAACAACACAAATCAACTCAAGCCATAGAGCCTGCTCAATCAGAGACAAAAGCACCTTAATCGACTTGAACGAAAATTTGCTTAAGCTCAGTCGTTAACAAAGTCAAAAGGCACCCAATCACGGGTGCCTTTTTCACATTGAGACAAGTTGCTATTTACCGTTTATACCCAAATGACCTCAAGATACTTGATATTTAAAGCGCGATACCGATATTGCTGACACCTTCCTCACGTAATTCTTCACGTAAATCTTTAATCAAACTGATATCACGCTCTGTTGCTTCACGAAGAGGGCGGAAAATAGCCCACTGGACATCCCATTCTTCACAAACCGCTTCATTTTGTTTTTGATTGTCATTCGTGATTGGCTCAGCACCCTGCGCTTGCTCTAAATCGACAACGGTTTGTACTGATTGCTGGCTAATCTTAATCATTGAATCAAACAGATAATCACGATCGAGTAGGCCATGCAGAAGCGTCGATAAACTCTGGCATGCATCCATTGCAGGATACACACCATAAAAGTCATATTCATCCGCACTAGGGAAAAGCGCTTCCAGCTTCTCTAATTGACGTTCAAAATTCACTTTTGCGGTCTTAACTGTCAGAATTTCCCATACACTATCAAGAATCGCTCGGTAAGCACGGGAGTCTGCAAATTCGGTATTCTCACAAAACATCGCATAGTTGGGATACATGCGTTCACACAGACACGCCATGAAAGTAATTTGTTGCCAAGGTTCTAGTTTTTCCAAACGAACCTGAAGAGGATTCTTAAGCATAGTCACTCAATCATTGAAGAAAAAAACAGCGAAAGTGTACTTGATTCATCACTGGGAAAAAAGTTAATGCCGCAGCCAAATCAGATTTTCCTGCCTTTAGAGCATCACAACACCGATAAAACTTTATTCAAACAGAAAAAAGTGGCCAAACAATGTTTGATTGAACAATCCAAAACCATTCAACTCATACAGGCAGATATCGCATTACCATTACAAAGATTAGCCGAGTTTTCACCGCTTGACTGGTTACAATCAACGTTGATTAAGGCAAAAATCTTGAGGTTAAGAGAAGAGAAGGCCATGTTATGCGTTTAGAGAATCTGCTAAAACAAGTTCGTGCATGTCAAATCTGTGTTGAAGACCTGCCTTTGGGCGCAAACCCTGTTTTACAGGCAGGGAGAAAAGCACGTATTTTAATCATTGGCCAAGCCCCTGGCACACGAGTACATAAAACCTCAATCCCCTGGAATGACCCAAGTGGTGATCGACTACGCCAGTGGTTAAATATCGGTAAAGACGACTTCTATGATCCAAATAAAATCGCCATTGTCCCAATGGGCCTCTGTTACCCGGGCAAAGGTCAATCTGGCGATCTACCTCCACGTAAAGAGTGCGCCTCAACTTGGCATCAAAAAATCCTTGAGCAACTTCCGTGTATAGAACTGACTTTATTGATTGGTCAATACTCACAGCAATATTACCTAAACAATAAACCCAAAACGCTGACTCAAACCGTGCGACAGTGGCAGGATTGGCAGCCAGATTTTATTCCACTTCCCCACCCCTCTCCACGTAATTCATTGTGGCTAAAGAAAAATCCATGGTTTGAATCAGACGTCGTGCCACATCTTCAGCAACGAGTTCACTCAATGCTTTAGGTCACCTATGATCCTTTTACTTGCTAAGCTGTACAATAAAATTCAAACACAACTAAATAAAAAATAAACTCATGATTTTATTGCCATAAAACTCCCCAGCATCGCCTCATAACTAAATAGAACATAGTAGGCCAAATGCAACCAAAGCTGTACAACCCTAAATTTTAGGTAAAAAAATACCGGCATGAAGTGCCGGTATTTGAGCTAAAACGTCGAATTTACTTGTGATATGGCTTAGATAATTCGTGTACCGCTTCAACAAACACGCCTGCGTTTTCTGGCGGTACGTCAAGATGAATGCCGTGGCCTAAGTTAAACACATGGCCAGTACCTGCATCACCAAAGCCTGCTAAGATATCCGCAACTTCTTCACGGATACGCTCTGGTGAAGCATATAACATAGATGGATCCATATTACCTTGGAGCGCCACTTTATCACCGATACGCGCTTTCGCATCTGCAATGTTGATTGTCCAATCTAGACCAACGGCATCACACCCCGTCGCTGCGATTTGCTCAAGCCACATGCCGCCATTCTTGGTAAACAAAGTGACTGGCACACGACGACCGTCGTTTTCGCGAATCAGACCATCAACAATCTTGTGCATATATTGCAGTGAGAACAGGTTGTAGTCACGAGGTGTCAGTACTCCACCCCATGTATCAAATACCATCACCGATTGTGCACCCGCTTTAATTTGCGCGTTTAGATATTCGATAACGCTGTCTGCAAGCTTATCTAGAAGTAAATGAAGCGTTTGTGGCTCTGCGTACATCATCTTCTTGATCTTAGTGAACGCTTTCGAGCTGCCACCTTCAACCATGTATGTCGCAAGTGTCCATGGGCTTCCTGAAAAACCAATCAGTGGAACATCACCATTTAAGTCTTTGCGGATTTGACGCACAGCATTCATGACGTATTGCAGCTCACCTTCAGGATCCGGTAAGCCAATTTTTTCTACATCTGCTTTACAAGTAATCGGTTTGTCAAAAACCGGACCTTCACCAGCGGCAAAACGGAGCTCAAGACCCATCGCATCTGGAATAGTAAGAATATCAGAGAATAAAATCGCAGCATCAAGAGGAAAACGGCGTAATGGCTGAAGGGTGACTTCTGACGCTAGTTCAGCATTCTTACACAAAGACATAAAATCACCAGCCTGCGCTCGGGTAGCTTTGTATTCAGGGAGGTAACGACCTGCCTGACGCATCATCCATACTGGTGTGTAATCGACTGGCTCTTTAAGTAGAGCACGTAGATAACGATCATTTTTTAATTCAGTCATTCCGTCATTCCAATTATTAGCTTTCAACTGACCCGTATTCTAGCATTGATTTAATGTGAATAGTTGGCTCACCAAACAAGGAAAGTGTTTTAATTCACCCAGAACCAACAATACTTAACCTATTTTCCGGGGTATTTTATTTGAGACTGAATATCCTTACATGTTCTTTCAATAAGAGCCCTTGCTATCGTCCCCTGAGGAGCGATAGCAGGAAGCTTTGTGATATCAAACCACTTCGCATCAGCCAATTCGGCATAGTCCGGCTTTATTTCACCCGCTTGATAGTCAGCAAGAAATCCCACCATCATACTTGATGGAAAAGCCCATGGTTGGCTGGCAAAATAACGAATGTTGTTAATATGGATACCTGTTTCTTCATAAACTTCTCGCGCAACACATTCTTCTAATGTCTCACCTACCTCTAAAAATCCTGCAATCACCGTGTACATACCATTACGATGTCTCGCATGTTGTGCAAGGAGGATCTGTTTACCTTTACGAACGGCTACAATAATACATGGGAAAATACGTGGATAGTGCAAGGTTCGACATTCACTGCACTGCATTGCGAGTTGAGTATGGTTAAGGAAGTTGCGACCACCACATTGAGGACAAAAGCGTAAGCTGCTGGTCATATGACCATATTGAGCAGCTTTACTGATCAATAAGAAGAGGGCTTCGGGAAAATGAAGACAGTCTCGCAAAGAAGTGAGCTCAAGATCACCTTCAAGATCGGATAAATTAACCCACCTAACAGGCTCTCCCTGATAATGGCCAATTTGATGACCACAACCGTCAGGAAGAGAAAAATCAGCAGCTTGGCCGAATGGAATATGTCCATTGATTAGCCAAACTTCACTGCCTGATACGACACACCAATAAGCCTTACCGACATGGTTAACTTCACTTTTTCTTAACATTATGCTTACCTTTGCTTGAAGTTCATTCATTTTACTGGCAATCTAATTTCATACCAGAGTTTGTTGTTTGCTGATTTTACAGCTATAAATTCTAGTAAGGACAAGAGTTTGTAATCACTTTACTTACTTTGCTATGCAAAGGATACGTTCACCAGTAGGTGTCCAGATCATGAGGGCATGGTCATGCTAAAAAAATTCAAACAAACACAAGATCAATGGGGTGGTTCGAGTGAGGTAATCGACCACTGGTTAGAGACGAGACAACTTCTCATCGTCGAATATTGTAAGCTTGCATCTCTGCAACCTTGTTCTAGAACAAATGTTGTTGAGCTTCCTGCTCCTGATGATCTACAACATTTTTGCCAGCACCTCGTCGATTATATTTCTGAAGGTCACTTTAAGATATACGACATGGTGATGGATAAGTGGAAAGCAACAGGCTTTGTTGCGACAGATGAGATCAACCAAACCTACGCCAAAATCGTTATTACGACAGATCCACTCCTAAACTTTACCGACAAATACTCTGATGTTTCAATTGGAGATGAGCTGGTAGACTTTGATTCAGATATGTCTCTGCTTGGTGAAATTATCGAGACACGTTTTGCGGTAGAGGATCATTTGATTCAGCTTATCGCAGATAGCCTATCGATGCCGCCAGGTTCATAGCGAAAAGGAATTCGGGATTAAGCTTCCACTGAGAAACAAGAAAGCCACTTGACAGTTGTTGTAGGGCCTTCTTGTTTCTAAACTGGTTTACTTAGTGGTGATAAGCCTGCCACATTGGGTTCTCGGCAAAGTAGCGTTCAACAAGGTTGATGTTGCTTTGTGGACGAGGGACTCGAAGATATTCAGCGACACCATTATACATCTCCTCGCGTGGTGTTTTGTAAAACGCATTAATCTCATCATCAAGATAAGGCAACACTTGCTGTCGGATCATCATTTGATGAATATCATGTGTCATTAATTGCAAACCACGCGATGAGTTAGCAAAGCTACTGTCATGCGACCCCCAGTGATGACCAAATTCATGGCCAACGATACCAATCCCTGAGTTGTAGTAGTGGGCATAGTAGTTCCAAGTGTCAATGCCAAGTACATCACCACCACCAAGACCACCGCCAATGGTTGATATACCAAGTCGAATGCGATCGCGGTTCATAAAGGCTTGGTAAATATTCTGGTAATCTTCCGCAGTAAAATTTCCGCCTGGGCCATCAACCGGACCTGAGTTACCGAAGAACTCATTTTGACCTTGACCAATACTTTGCTTGTAATTGAACCATAGGTGTTCAAACTCAGGGCTATTCATCACGTACGCATAATTCGCCATGATGATCATCCATTCGCGCGCATAGGCTGACGTGATTTTTTCCCAGTGGCCGTTTGCTTGTGAGTAAGTGCCGAAACTCAAACGCCATTTCGATTGCCAGTCTGTCAATTTCTGCACGAATTTATCCGTTCCAGATGTCAGACGGATATCGACCAAATCTCGAGGTAGATACGTAGCCTCTGCTAAACCTTTAATCTTAAACGACTGCATGCCATCAAGACTCGCGTATTTCACACCATCTTTTAAAGTATGTGACGTTGTGTAAGTCGCAAATGGCTCCAGCTTATCAAGTGTGCCCAATTTGAGCCATTTCCCTTCATCACCAAAGCGCGCTTCAACGGCCAGGTCGTAAGTAGTTTGAGCCGCATAGCTGGTGATATCCAGACCATCAATACGCTGTGTACCCGATAATAGACGGTCGATACGTACTTCATGGTTAGAAGTTAAACTCTCCCAACTTTCACCATCAAACAGTAACGGCTTCTTGACGACTTCAGGCGCTAATAAATCAAATACGTGCTCGTGAGTCGCGGGCTTATTGTCTTGGTGAACACGCAGTTCATCCACATTAGCAACCACCACGGTGCGGTCTTGCAACATAGCTAAAACTTTAGCCTCAACCGCCAGATCAAAACTCGATTTTAGTGATTGATCTTTTTCAGTATCAGTGTCAAAAAAGCCTTTAAAGGAATGCATCGCCTCACCTTCAATACCGCCTTCGACAAAACTAAACTGTTCTTTGCTAAACTCTTTTACAACACCTACATTGCTGCCGACATAAACTTCACCATTACTGGCTTGATAAGTATTACGGTAACGAGTATTGGTAAAACGATGTTTCGCTTCAACTAGCTCGTCACCCGCTTTTACGGATGCAAGATCGAATACGTAAGTTAACGCGTTATCAAAGTTAACCACCAGCTCATTGTTCACCACTTCCATCTTTAAGTTGCGATAGATAGAATTACTTTCTGGCAAATTGAAAAAACCATACTTAGACAATTTTTTATGGTTGGCCAGCTTGACATCTTCTTGACGGTAAATAGAAATTTTACCTGTGATATCAGCAACAAAAATAAACTCGTCGTTTGCTGCAACGCTGTATGGGTGAGTCAAAGTTTTATCGAAAGTATTACCCGACCAAGAACCTGTACCCAAAGACATAATAATTTGGTCATTGTTGTTGGTATCGTAGATATCGACGCGGTTAGACGAGAGAGAAGCAACAAATAAGTGACCATCATGTTCCATTACATCGCTTACGACGCGGTAGGTTTCATTTATACCATTGAGCGAAAAACCTGTGATAGGCGCCAGCAGCCGATTATCTCTCAAATCATATCGAGCAATATGAGAAAAAGCACTGTTTGTGTTGCCGACATAAATTTTGTCATGACTTAACGCCACTGATTCGGGCAAAAATTCATTTTCAGCTTGATAGCCAAAATCTGCATAAGTTAGAGTTTTACCTGTACCCAAAAATTTTATCTTAGTTAGACTTTCACCGTCTTCTAGTGCGCAAGTGTCATTTTCTAGTAACAGATGCGTCATACCGTTTGGTGAGTAAACATCCCCTTCAGGGCCATACTCAATTAAACACCCATTACCGTAGTCGTAATTACCATAGATCTTGTTCACGACCACCATGCCAAAGTTATACCAGCTGAGCTCCCAATCATCATTCAAGAAATCAAACACATTACGGAACAAGCTTTCATCAGTGAATGGTATCGGCAAGTCAAATTTAATATAGTTATCTTGGTTTATTTGGTATTCAACACCGTTAACTTCGATAAAACGCTTACCTTCTTTTACGATGACATTATTTTTATCTTCAGCATATTTACGCAGCTCAGTGATGCGCTGCTGAATTTGGCGATGAGTATCGTTAAGTTCATTAGCAAAGGAGGGATTATCGCTGGCCTGTACAACACCAAATAACAGTGCTGAGCCGATAAGTAGAGACAAACATTTTTTATTCATCGCTTTACCACTTATTTATTAAGAAGGTATCAATCTTATTCCCACCCAAACAGAACGGCAACCTGTTTATTTGGAAGTAAGATCGCGATATACAGAAGACATTTATCCCTTAAGAAAGATTTTCCGCAGAGGATAAGATCAGCTTTGAACCACATAGTAAAGTGGCATGTTTAGAATCACTTGTTAAACATTGGATCGTTCACCTATTAGTGGGTTTTCAACTCGCTTACGATCTTGCTTTGCTCTTTCTCCTTAATATATGGTTGGCATCCAATGCGCACTCAAATTCCAGAGTAAGTCATTATCTACTCCCACATCTCGTAGCATACTAACCTCTTACTACATAAACAAAAAAGGCACCCGAAGGTGCCTTTTATATTTAAAGCTCTTAACGATTAATCGTCAGAAGAGAAGCCAGCATTTAGAAGTGCTGCTAGATTGTCCGTTGCTTGTTCAGCAGAAGGACCTTCTTGCGCTTCAACACGCTTAGCTTGACGCTCTTGGTGGTAAGCGAAACCTGTACCTGCAGGAATCAGGCGACCAACAATTACGTTCTCTTTTAGACCACGTAGATCATCACGCTTACCAGAAACCGCAGCTTCTGTTAGTACGCGAGTCGTCTCTTGGAACGATGCCGCAGAGATGAACGACTCAGTCGCTAGAGATGCCTTCGTGATACCTAGTAGCTCACGCTCGAAACGTGCCGGTTCTTTACCTTCAGCTTCTAGATTACGGTTAGCAATCTTAACTTGTGAGTATTCAACTTGCTCACCAGGTAAGAACTCAGAGTCACCAGCGAAAGTAATCGTACACTTACGAAGCATCTGACGAACGATAGTTTCAATGTGCTTATCGTTAATCTTAACCCCTTGTAGACGGTAAACTTCTTGTACTTCGTTAGCGATGTACTGAGTTACCGCGTGTACGCCACGCAGACGTAGGATGTCATGTGGAGACTCTGGGCCATCTGCGATGACATCGCCACATTCAACACGCTCACCTTCAAACACGTTCAATTGACGGTGTTTAGGGATCATCTCTTCATATGCTTCACCGCTATCGCGAGTGATAACGAGACGGCGTTTACCTTTGGTTTCTTTACCGAAGCTTACTGTACCAGTATGCTCAGCAAGAATCGCAGGCTCTTTAGGCTTACGAGCTTCGAATAGGTCAGCTACGCGAGGTAGACCACCGGTGATATCTTTGTTACCGCCAGATTTCTGAGGGATACGAGATAGTGTGTCACCAATGCCAACTTCAGCGCCATCTTCGATGTTTACAATCGCTTTACCAGGTAGGAAGTAATGTGCTGGCATTTCAGTACCAGGGATCATTACATCATTACCTTGCTCATCAACAAGTTTGATTGCTGGACGCATATCTTTACCTGCTGCTGGGCGCGCGGCTGGGTCTGTTACTTCACTTGAAGATAGGCCTGTTAGGTCGTCAGTTTGGCGAGAAACTGTAACACCGTCGATCATATCTACAAACTGGATGCGACCTGCCACTTCAGTGATGATTGGCATTGTGTGCGCTTCCCAGTTAGCAACAACATCACCCGCAGTAACTGCGTCGTTGTCGCCTTTGCTTAGGATAGAACCGTAAGGCAGTTTGTGTTTCTCTTTAGTACGACCGAACTCATCAATGATCGTCAGCTCAGATGCACGAGACGTGATAACTAGCTTCTTATCTTTATTGATTACGAACTTAGCGTTATGCAGCTTAACGGTACCTGTTGTCTTCGCTTGGATACTGTTTTCTGCTGCCGCTGTAGATGCCGCACCACCGATGTGGAATGTACGCATCGTAAGCTGTGTACCCGGCTCACCGATAGATTGAGCAGCGATTACACCCACAGCTTCACCTTGGTTCACTAGGTGACCACGTGCTAGGTCACGACCGTAACACTGTGCACAACAACCAAAGTCAGAATCACAAGTAACAACAGAACGTACGCGCATGCTGTCTACAGAGTTCTCTTCCATGATCTGGCACCACTTCTCATCAATGAGAGTGTTACGTGGGATCAGAACTTCTTCTGTACCTGGCTTAAGAACATCTTCAGCAACAACACGACCTAGAGCAAGCTCAGTTAGTGCAACTTTAACATCACCACCCTCGATGTGAGGCATCATGTCAACGCCTTCGTGGGTGCCACAATCATGTTCAGTGACAACAACGTCTTGAGCAACGTCTACTAGACGACGAGTTAGGTAACCCGAGTTTGCTGTCTTCAGTGCTGTATCCGCAAGACCCTTACGAGCACCGTGCGTTGAGATAAAGTACTGAAGTACGTTTAGACCTTCTTTAAAGTTCGCAGTGATCGGCGTTTCGATGATCGAGCCATCCGGACGTGCCATCAGACCACGCATACCCGCTAGCTGACGAATCTGTGCTGCAGAACCACGAGCGCCCGAGTCAGCCATCATGTAGATGCTGTTAAACGATTCTTGTTGCTCTTCTTCACCGTCACGGTTAATAACCGTTTCAGATGAAAGGTTTGCCATCATCGCTTTTGCTACGCGATCGTTGGTCGATGCCCAGATATCGATCACTTTGTTGTATCGCTCACCCGCAGTCACAAGACCAGATTGGTACTGTTCTTGGATTTCACGTACTTCTTCTTCCGCTTCTGCGATTTCAGTGTACTTAGCTGCTGGTACAACCATATCATCGATACCAACCGATACACCTGATAGTGCCGCGTATGCGAAACCAGTGTACATGATTTGGTCAGCGAAGATTACAGTGTCTTTAAGACCAAGCTTACGGTATGCCTCGTTCAATAGGTTAGAAATCTGCTTCTTACCTAATTTTTGGTTAACGATGCTGTACGGCAGGCCTGCTGGAACGATTTGCCATAGCATTGCACGACCGATAGTGGTATCAACCATCTTAGTCTCAGTTGTGCTATGACCGTCTTCATCAACAACGGTTTCAGTGATACGAACTTTTACTCGTGCGTGAAGCTCAGCCGTCTTGGTGCGGTATGCCTTTTCAGCCTCTTCTGGGCCAGCAAGGTACATACCTTCGCCTTTAACGTTGATCTTTTCACGAGTCATGTAGTACAGACCCAATACAACGTCCTGAGAAGGTACAATGATCGGATCACCTGACGCTGGCGACAGAATGTTGTTTGTCGACATCATCAGTGTACGAGCTTCAAGCTGTGCTTCTAGAGTTAGAGGCACGTGAACCGCCATTTGGTCACCATCGAAGTCCGCGTTGTACGCCGCACAAACAAGTGGGTGTAGCTGGATCGCTTTACCTTCGATCAGTACTGGTTCGAACGCCTGAATACCAAGACGGTGAAGTGTTGGTGCACGGTTCAATAACACTGGGTGTTCACGGATAACTTCGTCTAGGATATCCCAAACAACCGCTTCTTCACGCTCAACCATTTTCTTCGCAGCTTTGATCGTCGTCGCCATGCCACGAGTCTCTAGTTTGCTGTAGATAAATGGTTTAAATAGCTCTAGTGCCATCTTCTTAGGAAGACCACACTGATGTAGACGAAGGTATGGACCTACTGTGATTACAGAACGACCAGAGTAGTCTACACGCTTACCAAGAAGGTTCTGACGGAAACGACCTTGTTTACCCTTGATCATATCAGCAAGAGATTTCAGAGGACGTTTGTTAGAACCTGTAATCGCACGACCACGACGACCGTTGTCTAATAGCGCATCAACAGACTCTTGCAGCATACGTTTTTCGTTACGTACGATGATGTCTGGAGCCGCAAGCTCTAGAAGACGCTTCAAACGGTTGTTACGGTTGATCACACGACGGTATAGGTCATTCAGATCTGAAGTCGCAAAACGACCACCATCTAGAGGAACTAGCGGACGTAGATCAGGTGGCAATACTGGAAGAACAGTAAGGATCATCCACTCTGGGTTGTTACCAGATTGAATAAACGCTTCGACCAGTTTTAGGCGCTTAGTGACTTTCTTACGCTTAGTTTCAGAGTTAGTTGTTTCTAGCTCTTCACGCATTTGTTCCGCTTCAGCCTGCATATCCATAGAACCTAGTAGGTCCTTGATAGCTTCTGCACCCATCTTAGCGGTAAACTCATCACCCCACTCTTCTAGACGATCAAGATACTCTTCTTCAGTAAGCATCTGACCTTTTTCTAGATCCGTCATGCCTGGTTCTGTTACTACGTACATTTCGAAGTAAAGAACACGTTCGATATCACGCAGTGGGATATCCATAAGCAGACCGATACGAGACGGTAGCGATTTTAGGAACCAGATGTGAGCTACTGGTGAAGCAAGTTCAATGTGGCCCATACGGTCACGACGAACTTTAGTCTGTGTAACTTCTACACCACACTTCTCACAGATAACACCACGGTGCTTCAAGCGCTTGTATTTACCACAAAGACATTCGTAGTCTTTAACTGGACCAAAAATACGTGCACAGAACAAACCATCGCGTTCAGGCTTGAACGTACGATAGTTGATCGTTTCAGGTTTTTTAACTTCACCAAAAGACCATGAACGGATCATATCTGGTGAAGATAGACCGATTTTGATTGCATCAAATTCTTCGGTCTTATGCTGTGCTTTTAGAAAGTTTAATAAGTCTTTCACAATCAGCTCCTGTAAGGAGTTAAAAGGAGCCCACTCGTATCAAGTGAGCGCCTTCTACTAAATAACCACTGAAATGCTCTCGAACATTGCCGAGAGCAGCAGAGATTACTCTTCGTCTTCTAGCTCGATGTTGATACCTAGCGAGCGAATTTCTTTCAACAATACGTTGAACGATTCTGGCATACCAGGTTCCATGCTGTGGTTACCGTCTACGATGTTTTTGTACATCTTAGTACGGCCGTTAACGTCATCCGACTTAACCGTTAGCATTTCTTGTAGAGTGTAAGCTGCACCGTATGCTTCCAGTGCCCATACTTCCATCTCACCGAAACGCTGACCACCGAACTGAGCTTTACCACCAAGTGGCTGCTGAGTTACTAGGCTGTACGAACCAGTTGAACGAGCGTGCATCTTGTCATCCACAAGGTGGTTCAGTTTCAGCATGTACATGTAACCTACTGTTACAGGACGCTCAAACTCATCACCCGTACGGCCATCAAACAGTTTTAACTGACCTGATTCAGGCAAGTCGGCAAGTTTGAGTAGCGCTTTGATCGACGCTTCAGGTGCACCATCAAATACTGGAGTCGCGATAGGTAGACCACCACGTAGGTTCTTGATCAGAGTACGAACTTCGTCATCTGATAGGGCAGCAATATCTACTTTCTGACGCGTATCGCCTAGATCGTAAACTTTTTGCAGGAACTCGCGGAACTTCGCAAGCTCTTGCTGCTCTTTAACCATTTGAGTGATCTTGTCGCCGATACCTTTCGCAGCCAGACCTAAGTGAACTTCTAGGATCTGACCGATGTTCATACGTGAAGGTACACCCAATGGGTTAAGTACGATATCAACAGGCTGGCCTTTCTCATCGTATGGCATGTCCTCAACAGGGTTAATCTTAGAGATTACACCCTTGTTACCGTGACGACCCGCCATCTTATCACCAGGCTGGATACGGCGTTTAACCGCAAGGTAAACCTTAACAATCTTCAGAACACCTGGAGCAAGATCATCACCTTGTGTGATCTTACGACGCTTAGTATCAAACTTCTTATCAAAGTCTGCTTTTAGCTCGTCGTACTGCTCTGCAAGTTGCTCAAGTTGAGATTGAAGCGTGTCATCTTCTAACGTCAGTTCTAACCACTTCTTACGATCAATTGTGTCTAGCCTTGCGTCAGAGTAACCACCTTCAAGAAGCACTGCTTTCACACGGTTTAGAAGACCACCCTCAAGAATCTGAAATTCTTCAGTTAAGTCTTTCTTCGCTTCTTTCAACTGCATTTGCTCGATTTCAAGTGCACGCTTGTCTTTTTCTACGCCATCGCGAGTAAAGACTTGTACGTCGATAATCGTACCAGATACAGAGTTAGGTACACGTAGAGAAGTATCTTTAACATCAGATGCTTTTTCACCAAAGATAGCACGCAGTAGCTTCTCTTCAGGCGTTAGCTGAGTTTCACCTTTAGGTGTTACTTTACCAACTAGGATGTCACCACCCTTAACTTCAGCACCGATGTAAACGATACCTGACTCGTCTAGTTTAGACAGAGCAGACTCACCTACGTTTGGAATATCAGCTGTGATCTCTTCAGAGCCCAGCTTAGTATCACGCGCCACACAAGTAAGTTCTTGGATGTGGATAGTCGTGAAGCGGTCTTCTTGAACTACGCGCTCAGATACTAGGATCGAGTCTTCGAAGTTGTAACCGTTCCAAGGCATGAACGCGATACGCATGTTTTGACCAAGCGCTAGTTCACCAAGGTCTGTTGAAGGACCATCAGCAAGAACGTCACCGCGTGATACAGGTTCACCTGGCATCACACATGGGCGCTGGTTAATACATGTGTTCTGGTTAGAACGTGTGTATTTAGTCAGGTTGTAGATGTCGATACCAGCTTCACCTGGTACTAGCTCTTCTTCGTTCACTTTAACAACGATACGAGAAGCATCTACTGACTGGATTACACCGCCACGTTTCGCAACTGCCGTTACACCTGAGTCAACAGCGACGTTACGTTCAATACCTGTACCAACAAGCGGTTTGTCAGCTTTCAGTGTTGGAACAGCCTGACGTTGCATGTTCGCACCCATCAATGCACGGTTCGCATCATCGTGTTCTAGGAACGGGATAAGCGATGCAGCGATAGATACAACCTGGTTTGTCGCAACGTCCATGTACTGAGCGTGCTCACGAGGGTGTAGACCAGATTCACCTTTTTGACGAGCTGTGATCAGCTCATCTGCAAAACCGCCTTCTTCAGTTAGCGCAGCGTTAGCCTGTGCGATAACGAATTGGCCTTCTTCGATTGCAGATAGGTAATCTACTTCGTCTGTTACAACGCCATCTACAACGCGACGGTATGGTGTCTCTAGGAAACCGTACTCGTTACAACGCGCAAACGCAGAGAGAGAGTTGATCAGACCGATGTTTGGACCTTCCGGTGTTTCGATAGGACATAGACGACCGTAGTGAGTTACGTGTACGTCACGTACTTCGAAGCCAGCACGTTCACGAGTTAGACCGCCGGGACCCAATGCAGAAATACGACGCTTGTGCGTGACTTCTGAGAGTGGGTTGTTTTGGTCCATGAATTGTGAAAGCTGTGAAGAGCCAAAGAATTCTTTAACCGCTGCAGAAATTGGTTTAGCGTTGATCAGGTCTTGAGGCATGATAGCGTCAAGATCGCCTAGGCTTAGGCGTTCTTTAACTGCACGTTCAACACGTACTAGACCAACACGGAACTGGTTCTCAGCCATTTCGCCAACAGAGCGGATACGACGGTTGCCAAGGTGGTCGATATCGTCCACTTCGCCTTTACCATTACGGATCGCGATAAGCTTCTTCATCACTTCAACGATATCTTGCTCGTCAAGTGTGCCTTGCTCTAGTGCATCTTCACGCTCAATTGAGCTATTGAACTTCATACGACCAACAGTTGATAGATCGTAGCGTTCTTCTGAGAAAAATAGGCTTTCGAATAAGGCTTCTGCAGCTTCTTTTGTTGGTGGCTCACCAGGGCGCATCATGCGGTAGATTTCCACCAAAGCAGAAATACGATCAACTGTGCTGTCGATACGTAATGTTTCTGACATGAACGGGCCATGGTCTAGATCGTTCGTAAATAGAACTTCTAGTGCTTTGTGGCCGGCTTGAGATAGGTTTGCTAGTGCTTCCAGGCTAATTTCCTGGTTAGCATTCACAATGATCTCGCCAGTGGCTTCGTTGATATAATCTTTCGAAGTCACTTTACCAACGATGTATTCAACAGGTACTTCGATATGGTCAACGCCGTCTTTTTCAAGTTGGCGGATATGACGAGCCGTTACACGACGACCTTGCTCAACGTATGTCTTACCGTTTGCTTCGATGTCGAATGACGCAGTTTCGCCACGTAGACGATCAGGAACCAACTCCATAAGTAGAGTTTGATCTTTCACTTCGAAGTTCACTTTCTCGAAGAAGATATCTAGGATTTCTTCTGTCGATTTACCTAGTGCACGAAGAATGATCGATGCTGGTAGCTTACGACGGCGGTCGATACGTACGTACAGGTTATCCTTAGGATCAAACTCGAAATCAAGCCATGAACCACGGTAAGGAATAACGCGTGCATTGTATAAAACTTTACCCGAAGAGTGAGTTTTACCCTTATCGCTGTCGAAGAACACGCCTGGGCTTCGGTGCAGCTGGGATACGATAACCCTCTCGGTACCATTAATTACGAAGGTACCATTGTCTGTCATAAGCGGAATTTCGCCCATGTAGACTTCTTGTTCTTTAATGTCTTTTACAGTACCTGCTGGTGCGTCTTTATCAAAAATAACTAGACGTAATTTTACGCGCAGTGGCTTTGAATAAGTTACACCACGAATTTGACATTCTTTGACGTCAAAAACTGGCTCACCAAGACGGTAGCTAACGTATTGCAGCTCAGAGTTGCCATTGTAGCTCTGAATTGGAAATACAGAACGGAAAGCAGCTTCAAGACCATATTGACCTTCAGGATCCTGTTCGATAAATTTGTCGAACGAATCGAGCTGGATCGATAGCAGGTATGGAATGTCCAAAACTTGTGGACGAGTACCAAAGTCCTTACGGATGCGCTTTTTCTCGGTATAAGAGTAAACCATGGGGTTCCTCAGCTCGCTGATAAGTGACCCAAACTGTCCGCCCGCTCCTCGTTACTTAAGGGGGGTAAGGGACAGTGACTAAATAGCTGTTTACTGTAGTGACATTCCATCTCGTATGAATGAAACGTTTTTTGCTTGGATATCGACGCTTAAACAGCGGGAAAATTCGCCTATACCCTACAGCGCAAAAAGGCTGGTGGTTAAAAAACCACCAGCCAGATAGCCGCTAGGCTAAGAAACTATGCAATAATTACTTAACAGCAACAGTTGCACCAGCTTCTTCTAGCTGAGCTTTAAGAGCTTCAGCTTCAGCTTTCTCAATACCTTCTTTTAGAGGTGCTGGAGCGCCATCTACTAGAGCTTTAGCTTCTTTCAGACCTAGGCCAGTTGCGCCACGTACTGCTTTGATTACAGCAACTTTGTTACCGCCAGCAGATTCTAGGATTACGTCAAATTCAGTTTGCTCAGCAGCAGCTTCAGCTGCAGCACCGCCAGCTACAACTGCAGCAGCAGCAGTAACACCGAATTTTTCTTCCATAGCTTCGATTAGTTCAACAACTTGCATTACAGACATTTCTGCAACTGCGTCTAGGATTTGCTCGTTAGTAATAGACATAACAATTCTCTTTTAAGTCAACAATAAGTTTATTTTGCAACCAGTAAAAAGCAAGGCTTAAGCCGCAGCTTCTTCTTTTTGCTCGCGGATAGCAGCGATAGTACGTACCAGCTTGCCAGCAGAAGCTTCTTTCATGCACATCATTAGGCGTGCGATTGCTTCGTCGTAAGTTGGTAGTGTTGCTAGTACTTCAGCGTCAGTTAGAGTGCCTTCAAATGCAGCAGCTCTGATCTCGAAATCTTTGTTCTCTTTAGCGAAGTCTTTGAAAAGACGCGCTGCAGCACCTGGGTGCTCGTTAGAGAAAGCGATTAGAGTAGGACCAGTGAAAGTGTCAGTTAGACACTCGTAGTCTGTACCCTGAACCGCACGACGTGCTAGAGTGTTACGCACAACTTTCATGTAAACACCCGCTTCACGCGCTTGCTTACGTAGAGAAGTCATTGCGCCAACTTCAACGCCACGAGAATCAGCTACAACTGCAGAAAGTGCACCACTGGCAGCTTCGTTGACTTCAGCAACAATTGCTTTTTTGTCTTGAAGGTTTAAAGCCATCTTGGATTTACTCCTGGTTGTCGTTACACCACTCACTATTATCACAACAGTGAGAGCTAGTTAGGTGCATTCCCAGAAGAAAGTTAACTATTGTTACATAGAGCTTTCTGTCAGTTCGGGCACCATCTACGTAGGATGATTAAGTTTATTGTTTAATAAACACCTACGGTCTTGGACGGAGACTGGGTCTTAATTCACTTTAAATCACTCAAGGATTTAAAGAACCAAAGTTCAGCCCCAACCACAAATATTAGGCGCGAAATTATACACAAATTTCGCGACTAAGCAAATAAATTATGCTTGAGTGTTCAGGCTAGCCTGATCAACAGCAACACCAGCACCCATAGTAGTAGAGATGCTTACTTTCTGCAGGAAGGTACCCTTCGCAGAAGATGGCTTAGCTTTCTTCAGAGCAACTAGAAGAGCTTCTAGGTTCTCTTTGATCTGCTCAGCAGAGAAGTTTGCTTTACCAATAGTAGTGTGGATGATGCCGTTTTTGTCGTTACGGTAACGAACCTGACCTGCTTTAGCATTCTTAACTGCTTCAGCAACGTTAGGGGTTACAGTACCAACTTTAGGGTTTGGCATTAGACCACGAGGACCTAGGATCGTACCTAGTTGACCTACAACGCGCATTGCATCTGGAGAAGCAACGACTACGTCAAAGTTCATTTCGCCTTTCTTAACTTGCTCAGCAAGATCTTCCATACCAACGATGTCTGCGCCAGCTTCTTTAGCTGCTTCAGCGTTTGCACCTTGAGTGAACACTGCAACGCGGATATCGCGGCCAGTACCGTGAGGTAGTACAGTTGCACCACGTACGTTCTGGTCAGATTTACGAGCATCGATGCCTAGGTTAACAGCAACATCTACAGACTCAACAAATTTAGCCGTTGCTAGCTCTTGAAGAAGAGTAACAGCTTCGTTGATTTCGTATTCTTTAGTTACGTCAACTTTTTCGCGGATTACGCGCATGCGCTTAGTTAGTTTTGCCATCTTATTAACCCTCTACCACTAGGCCCATTGAACGAGCAGTACCAGCGATAGAACGCTTCATCGCTTCGATGTCAGCACCAGTCATATCAGCAGCTTTAGTTTCTGCGATTTCTTGGATTTGAGCGTCAGTTACAGTGCCCACTTTTTCAGTGTTTGGACGACCAGAACCAGACTTAACGCCAGCCGCTTTCTTTAGAAGAACTGCTGCAGGTGGAGTCTTAGTTACGAACGTGAAAGAACGGTCGCTGTATACTGTGATAACTACTGGAGTTGGTAGACCTTTCTCAATAGATTCTGTTTTTGCGTTAAACGCTTTACAGAATTCCATGATGTTAACACCGTGTTGACCTAGAGCAGGACCAACTGGTGGACTTGGGTTAGCAGCGCCAGCAGCAACTTGTAGCTTGATGTAAGCTTCAACTTTCTTAGCCATGATAATTCCTAAGTTTGGGTACAATCGCTAGTCGCCGACCAGCTCCCCGTTTATGAAAAAACTTTTTGCTTCACTAAAAGCAAAAAGGCGCGAAATTATAGTCATAATTCGCGCCTTAAACAACCCTTAAAAGGTGTTTTTTTAATCAAGTTTCTCGACTTGACCAAATTCAAGCTCAACCGGTGTCGCACGACCAAAGATCGATACAGATACTTTCAGACGGCTCTTCTCGTAGTCCACTTCTTCAACGGTACCATTGAAGTCAGCGAATGGACCTTCGTTAACACGTACCACTTCACCCGCTTCGTACATAGTACGTGGGCGCGGTGCTTCACTCGCTTTTTCAAGACGGTTAAGAATTGCATCCGCTTCTTTGTCAGTGATAGGTGCTGGACGGTCTGATGTACCACCAATGAAGCCCATGACACGTGGCACACTGCGTACTAAGTGCCATGATTCATCGTTCATAATCATCTGAACTAGAACGTAACCTGGAAAGAACTTACGCTCAGACTTACGACGCTGACCTGCACGCATTTCTACAACTTCTTCTGTAGGAACTAGCACTTCACCGAATAACTCTTCCATTGCATGCATTTTAATATGCTCGCGAAGAGATTGAGCCACACGACCCTCAAATCCAGAGAAGGCTTGAACCACATACCAGCGTTTTTTTGGAGCTTCACTCATGAACTTAAACCCTCTATACCCCAGTTGCTAGAGCTACTAGACGAACCATAATGCCGTCAATACCCCAAAGCACTAGAGCCATTACAATACTTACAGCTAAAACAATCAATGTTGTTTGCACGGTTTCTTGGCGAGTTGGCCAAACAACTTTGCGAACTTCCATACGAGATTCTTTTGCAAAACTGATCGCTTCTTTACCTTTAGTGGTTGTCGCTGCAACGCCGAGAGCAGCTGCAATAAGAACAACAGCACCTGCAGCACGAAAAACTACAGACGCCTCACCATACAGGTAATTACCCACAACAGCGGCTACAGCCAGAACGAAAGCGACAATCCACTTAAACGTATCTACTGAATTAGAGCTACCAGGGGTCTCAGCATTATTTGCTTTCATAACATCAACCTGTCACAAGTCTTAATATAGACGACAATAGCCCCGCTGTTGCAGGGCAAACTCTCCATATCGCCGAAATATTTCAGCGTTACGTCTCTTTAGATTAACTCATAGAGTCAATCTTGCTCTGCTCATCACAAAAATTCGCACAAGAAAACAGCAAAAATAGTGTTGAGTGCAGAAAAAGGGCATCAAATGATGCCCTTTTTGATACTAGTTCGTCAAATCTAATTCTAGATTTTCCGAAAATATTCGTTTAACTCG